>CAZUZI010000043.1:0-7303 GCA_964625015.1 uncultured Candidatus Saccharibacteria bacterium
GCACACAGCCAACGTTCATCCTGAGCTATGATCAAACTCTCATTGAAAAACGTTTAACTTTACAATACTAAGTAACGGCTTAAACCGTTAGCGAAATACAGACCAATCAACGCCGGATTGGATTTGTGTATAAGACTTTTTTAAATGAATTGTGTGGAAAACCACACACACTTATATCAGAAAGTCATAATATGTTTTGACTTCCTGTCACTCTTCAACTTTTAAGGAGCTGAGTTGGAAACAACACAATACTCTCTTATTAAAAAGGTGGTGTTCTTTAGAGGAAATCTCTAAGAGGAAACCTAATACTCGTCTATCCCAAACTCGTGACGTGATTTTATCACACAAACATAGAGTATGCAAGGGTTAACAGTGCATTATTACCAAATCAATTACGCAACCCAAAAACACCTCAGATCAACAACATTTTACTTAATATCGACAGGAATATCTTTACCTTTTCTCATATGATACATAGACTCCAGCTCCCCAACAGTAGTTATATCTTCTAAAAGCTTATCCCTATCAAATTCTATCAGTCTAGGGAACCTTAAAGACAACCCACCTCCCACTTCCTTATCTCCCTTTGAAATATTCTTAGTTATCTCATCAGCATCAACAGTAACAATATACTTAGGGAGAACCCATACATCTGGAACAGAGATCTCACTACAACGAACATTCTTAGGAATTTTCGCTTCACGTATTTTAGATAAATGAGTACTCATCTCTTTTAGCATTACATCGTCCAGACCTGTTCCAACCTTACAAATAACATCTATAGTACCACTCTTCTCGTTTAAAATACCACACCAAATTGCACCGATGCCCAAATCAGATCTTCTCCCAGAACCGTAATCATATCCAACGATAACCATATCTACAGTGTCAACAAGCTCCTTATTTATAGATTTCTTTATCTTTATCCATTCATAATTCCTAACACCAGCCCTATACCCACCTTTAAATTTCTTTACTATTATCCCCTCCAGCCCCTGCTCGACAGACTCATCGAAATACCTCTTCAACTGATCTAATGTAGAAACTGTGCTTGAATTGGCAACTTCAATACTCCCATGTATATTCTCAATCTCCTTATTTAGTATCTCAACCCTCTCCTTCGTATCAGTTAAAACAAGAGATTTCTCATTTATATATAAGATATCAAATGCAAACGCCTTAACAGGTATACTTTCCCTCTTTATATGAACAGAGTGCTTTCTTCTTCTTTGCATTGTTTCTTGATATGAAAGGAATTTTCCTTTACTGTAATCCCAACCCAACAACTCAGAATCTAATACAAAAGAACTAAGAGGGATACTTTTTGCACTTTCTACTACCTCAGGAAACATTTCTGTGACATCCTCTAGGTTCCTTGTAAACAATCTAACATTAATATTAGACTTAGGATCTTCAAAAAGAGTAGCAATAGACTTATTACTACCTTCCATAAATTCTGACCATATCGTAGGAATTGACTCAATACCTTTACTACGACTCCATTTATGGATCTGGCATCTCAGGCCATCAAACTTTGGCTGAACAAGAACACTCTCATTGAATCTCTCCCAAGCTTCTTCAAATGATCCGACTCTTTCGACTAATCTAGAAAGAACCGGAGTCCCTGGGGTTATATCTATATTAGAGAGTTTTTTTACAGCATCTTCACTGACTACTACCCCTGCAAGATATCCGATATCAGTACAAGTTCCATAGGCATGTTCAAGAATACCTTTCAAGCTTTTATCACCTGCAAGATAAACAGAATACGCATCTAACAAGGACCTAGCATTAATTCCGAGCCGAAGGGATCCACATATTATACGAACAAAATATTTTGATTCCAAAGAAGACATTGATTTTAATGATTCTAATACGGTTACACCCTTTTCTTGTACCGAGCCCACTCCTTTTGTATTTACTATTTTCCAAAGTATTTCATATATATCTAAAATTGAGTATTTAGAATCATTTGTAGCATATTCACTCCAAACCTTCTCAACTGTATCCCCAATATCTCCAGTTTGTTGCCTTATATTAACCATATCTACCTGGGTATATTTTGAAAGGAGATTTAACAAGCTTTTCTCTGAATAGTTAAATTCTGCGTTAACAAATAATGGAGCAACCCTACCAAGCATAATATATGAAAGGATTTGCACCTCCTTTTGATTACACTTCCTTAGGAATTCAGCTGTAATTTGAGTAATTTCATTCCTAGAACTTACTCCTTCTATCTTTTCGAAAAACCTTGCTGTTTCTAAAAATTTCATAGTTATTTCTTTAATATATATCTGCTATCTTTTGTATTACCCTCCTGGACAACGAAACCTAACTCAACAAGCTTAGTCATATCCCTTCGAAGTGTTCTTGTCGAAAGATTTGGAGCAATAGAATAGACATCGGTAGGAAGAAGAGTATCTCTCTTTTTAAATAATTTTAAGATATCTTCCTGCCTCTGATTAAGTTTTCCCCTACTTTTCCTTACAACAGTTTCAAGATCCTTCTTTCCATCTTTTTTTACCTCTCTCTCATTACTTCTCTCTGCTGTACGGGCGTTTTTATATAAATATTTAAAAACAAGGGTAACACCCAGTATTGATAAAATGAATCCGAATAGCTTTTTACCCATATTTCTAATTATTTATTTTAGATCAGACAATCTTAGACCAGATGAAACATGCACTTCTAAAGGTACAGACATCTGGACAGTATTCAACATAATATCTCTAACATCTTTACTAAATTTCTCAACAACATCTTCTTGAACTTCCATAATGATCTCATCATGTATTTGCAGGAGGATATATGCAGTATCTTTTAGCTCCTTTTTGATATATCTTGCAATCTCAATCATTACATATTTCATAATATCCGCTTCACTGCCCTGTATTGGCATATTAATTGCTTCTCTTGCAGCAGCTGCTCTTGCCCTAACATTTCTAGAACGAATCCCAGATATATTTCTAGTAGTTCCAAACATTGTTTGTACATACCCTTTCTCAAATGCACTATACTCTGTCTTCTTCATAAATTCCTCCACTCCTTCGTAATGATCAAAATACGATCGTATATACTTCCCAGCAAGTTCTCTGTCTATCCCTAGTAAACGGGACAGACCGAAAGGTGTTTGTCCGAAAATTATTCCGAAATTGACTGTTTTTCCAATTTTCCTATCCTTTGGAGATATTTCTACCATTTTCTTATTCAGAACTCTTGAAGCAGTTGCACTGTGAATATCAAGATCATTAACGAAATCCTGAACAAGAAGTTTGTCATTTGCTAATTCCGCCATAATACGAAGTTCCATCTGAGAATAGTCCATCGCAACAAATTTAAAACCATCTCTTGCTTTAAAACACTCCCTAACCCTTTTAGCCCAATCACCATCTAATGGTAAATTCTGCATATTAGGATTGACAGACGAAAACCTACCAGAAGTAGTACCTGTTTGTTTAAAATCTGTATGTACAGTATAGATACCATTTTCATCTGCCTTACTATTCAAGAACAATGGTTCAACATATGTACTCTGTATTTTAGAAATCTCCCTAAAATACAATAGATGTTCAATAATTGGGTGCATTCCTTGCATATTTTGCAACACAGACTCTCGAGTGCTACCGCCAGCATTCTTAGGTAAACCAAGCTCTCTATACAAGATATCAGATAGTTGCTTTGGAGAATTTATATTAAACTCATGCCCAACAATACTGTATATTTCCTTGGAAACATTAGATATTTCATTTTTTAACTCTTCACGAAGAGCAGAAAGTTTCTCCATATCCAACCCAATCCCCTTTCTTTCCATATTTGAAAGTATTATAGAAGTTGGTATCTCAATATGTCTAAGAACATTGAGTAGAAGATCATCCTTTACTTTAAGACAATCTTTAATCTTCTCTTGAGTATGAGGATATAGCTCTAGACTATTCATTTTTTCACTCTGAGCAACATATGAATCACCAAGAATATCCATAACGGATTCCAATTGATTAGGTGCTACTTTTTCATTCAATATCTTAGTTGAGTAATCAAATGCAAGATCTTTAAGTTTAGATTCTCTTTTTTCAGAATTTAAGATGTGTTGCGCCAAAGACAGATCAAAGAAATTACTTGTATCAATATCAATACTTATATATGCATATGTACACAGCTCTTCCAAATTGTAGAATACTACATTTTTACCATTAAGATACCCCAATATGTTAAACATCTTCATTCTGTAATCTTTCACATTTCCATTGACAATTCCTCTAACTAAAAGATACGGTTCAGAATTAAATGATTCAGAAGAAGAAATATATGCTACATATATCTTCTCAAATGATTCTATATCTTTAGAGAAATCATCTTCAGTATTCCATGTATATTCATTATTATCACTATTAAACATATCTAATTGTGAATAGTTGGACAGAATCTCTTCTTTACCAAAGATATCATCCAATTTCTTAAAAAGGGATCTAAATCCGAACTTTTTGAATGTATGAGTTAATAATTGTCTATCAAGATTCTTTAAAATACAATCAGTCAAATGTATATCGATATCAACCTCCCTATCAATTGTTGCCAATTGCCTACTGAATTCTGCTTGTTCAACACCCTCTATAAGGAGATTCTTTCCTCTACCAGTAATCTCCTCTATATGCTTATATATATTATTAAAACTCCCGAATTTACCGAGCAACTCTAATGCTGTTTTCTCACCAATTCCTTTTATTCCAGGAATGTTATCTGATTGATCACCAACAATACCTTTGTAATCGATAACCTGCTCTGGATAATATCCAAATTTCTCATGCGTCTTTTCCCTATCGTATACGACAATATTTTTAAAATTCCCATTCGGAAGACATACAAAAGCCCTGTCGTCGACAAGTTGAAGTAGATCTCTATCACCACTTAAGATATATATATTTAAATTTTCATTCTTCCACCTACCATAAGATACATATTTAGATACAGTACCTAAGATATCATCCGCTTCATACCCTTCTTTCTTTAGTACAGGGATATTAAAAGATTTTAAAACTTCTTCAACAAGAGGGAATTGGTCAATCAAGGATAGATCTGTTGGTTTTCTCGTACCCTTGTATTCAGAATATATCGTATGCCTGAATGTTGGTTTATGCGTATCCATAGCACAAAGAACATACTTAGGATCGAACATTTCAAGTGCATTAAGAAGCATAACAGTAAAACCATACACAGCATTTACTTGCAGACCCTCCTCTGTTTGCAATGTTGGAGGATATGCATGAAAAGCCCTATGGATTACAGCATTAGCATCTATTGCTAGAAATATCTCTTTCTCTTTATTTATTATGGTCATATTAGTATTTTACTAAAGACCGAAAAGGATATCTACTTATACAAACAAAGAATCAAACTCATCTTTGGTAACAACTTCTCTTTCTACAAGAAGTTTTACTAATTTTTCAACGTACTCTTTCTTTTCAGTTAAAATACTCTTTGCCTTTTTTAGCGAATCATCCATTAATTTCTTTACCTCATCATCAATAGCTTCTGCATACTTCTCACTAAAATCTCTACCACCACCGTATGAATAACCTAAATGTTTAGTTTCTTCCATATCTCCATATTTTACTAAACCGAGTTTTTCGGACATTCCATACTGAGTAACCATCTCCTTCGCTATTGCAGTTGCATCTTGAATATCTGCAGATGCACCAGTACTAACTCTTCCTATGAAGACTTCCTCAGCAGCTCTACCACCGACAGAAGAAACAAGCCTTGCAAGAAGCTCATCTTTATATGTATGCTTTTTATCATCCTCTGGTAAATATACAGTTACACCACCACTCATCCCCCTTGGGATAATGGATACGTGTTCAACAGGTATTGAATGTTCTGTAAACTTAGAAACAATAGCATGCCCTGCCTCATGATATGCAGTCAACTTAACATCATCTTCACCTATTTGACCCTTTTTCTTTCTTCCGAGTTTAACCTTTAGGTATGATTCCAAAAGATCATCTTGTCGAATCTGCTTCCTCTCTTCCTTTGCAGCCATGATAGCAGCCTCATTCAAAAGGTTTTCTAAATCAGCACCAGAGTACCCTATCGTCTTCTTTGCGATAGTATCTAAATCAACATCCTCAGCGAATTTCTTCCCCTTTGCATGAACAGCAAGAATTTCTTTTCTACCTTGATAGTCTGGCATCTGCACAACAACAGTTCTATCAAATCTACCTGGTCTTAAAATTGCAGGATCAAGTACATCAGGCCTATTTGTCGCAGCAAGAACAATTACACTCTCCCTATCCTCTAACCCATCCATTTCTACAAGGATCTGATTTAATGTTTGCTCTCCAGCCCCCGAATGTAAAACAGTTCCCCTTTTCTTTGCAACAGCATCTATCTCATCTATGAATATAATGCATGGGGCAACCCTTCTTGCTTTTGTAAACAGATCTCTTACTCTAGAAGCACCAGCACCAACAAGCATCTCTTCGAATTCAGATCCAGAAGTATGGAAGAAAGGAACCCCTGCTTCACCAGATACAGCCTTCGCAAGCAACGTCTTACCAGTACCAGGTGCACCTGCAAGCAAAACACCCTTCGGTATTCTAGCTCCAATACTTGCATATTTTTTAGGATTCTTAAGGAAATCAACAATCTCTGTAAGCTCCTCTTTTACCTCCTCAATACCTGCTACATCATCAAATGTAACCCCACTTTTCTTTCCGAAAAGCATCCTTGCCTTACTCTGTCCGAAATCCATAATCTTACCACCAGATTGCTGCATATTTTTAATCAAGATATATACAAGTACCAATCCAGCACCAAGAAATACAATGGAGATAATATCACCGAAAGTTATACCCAACCTAGGCTCATAGAAACTGTTCTGCAAATTCTTAACATCAATCTTTGCATCTGCTAAAACAGTATAGAAATCTGTACCCTGTGGCAGTAATGCATATTTTCTTTGCTCTTGCCCATCTTTTTTGTATACAAGAGTAACCATATCATCCTTAAGAACAATACCCTCATATTTCTTGTCAGATATATCAGAAAGTATCTCACTCAAGGAGACCTCGCTGCCTTTACTATTTAAACCAAGAAGTGAATTAATACCTATTGTGAGAAGAACTGATAATACAAGAAAAATTGCAATACCTGCCCAAGAAAAGATATTCTTTTTAGGTTTAATTCTGATCACATTGTTAATAGGATTGTTTTTATTCTTATTCGCCATAGTAATAAACAAATATATTAGAAAAATGGTAGTGGGAGGTGGGATCGAACCACCGACCTTGGGTTTATGAATCCCATG
>CAZUZI010000044.1:0-7303 GCA_964625015.1 uncultured Candidatus Saccharibacteria bacterium
TAGAATCCGTAGTCCAGTGAATTATTGTAGTCGCATTTGTTGCCCCAGAAATTAAGTATAATGCAGTAGAATCGCTAAAAGACGATGTGATATACCCATCCAAATTTACTGATGTGATTGCTGTCCATGTCGGATATTGGACACGATTTCCCTCGACCATGTAGTCAGGAATTGATGAGGTAACTCCGCTAAGCAATCCAGTAGTGGAAACATTAAAACGCTGTGATGAAATTGTAGATTTTCCGATAGTTATTGAGTCGAATTTTCCTGATTGCGCATTAACAAAACTTGTTATTAATAAAAGTAAAAAGATGATTAAAATATTTTTTTTCATTAATTAATACTCCTGATTTATTTCTATATTTATATTAGCGCAATCTGCTGGTGTTGTCGCTGTGATAATTAAAGTCCTGCCATCAACTAAAGCCGCTGAACCTGTCCAACTTCCAGTAAAAGTTCCAGTGGTAACAGTTATAGTATCTATCGTGTCAACTCCATCTGAAATCGTGAAAGTAGCATTTGAAATTGGTGCTGATTGCAAATATAACCTAATGTCTTTTACATTACCGGCGTAATCTATTGGGAATGAAGCTATAACCTCGGAAGCTGATGGCATACCTAAATAATAACGACTTCTATAATTCTTGTTTAATCCTTGCATTTCTCGAGCACGAAGCGGAGAGCCAAATCCTGTATAGGTAGCGTATAGAGTTGTTGCTACTCCAGTTCCAGCATGAAGAACTCCACGGCGAATGTCTCGAATAGAAACATGACCAGCTGAAGGAGCTCCATCCATTTGAATCGGAATTTGTGTTCCAGTTTTTAGAAGTCCAGTCCATAATTCTAAACTTGTTGCAGATGGCACACAATCGAGATAAGCCAGAAGTGATGAGGTTAATTCTAAAGCTTCATCATCAACACTAGAAAATAATATCACTTCATCTACAATCGCCCTGCCATTCGCTTTGTAATCGTAAAAATTCATATTATTGTGGCTCCAGTTGCGTAAAAGTCAGGTTGTATTCAGCCATGAAATAGTCAGAACTTCTATATCTTTTAATAAATTGCATATTAGAGAAATGGCAATTTGTTACGCTAGCATTAAATCGAGCCGATAGAGTTCCAACGGTATTAGCTTTTCTCAGATTCATCCATGCCAATTCCTCAGCCTGTAATAAATCCTTAGTTGTTTGCTCGAATCTGACATAATAAACGATAACCCGGGCAGATTCGCCATAAGTTAGCAATTCTGCCCCATTAGCCGGTGGATACTCATTATAGCGAGTCCGCATCATCGGCCCTGAATCGCTGACAATGTCGTGAAATCCTGACGCTGTCGTTCCATTAAAAACTAATGCCATTTTTTATTGTCCATTATGAGTTTTCCTATACGCCTGCTGACCATTAATTGATTTACCAAGCAATTCTCTAATTTTTATTAATTCATCTTCAGTCTTTTTATTGCTTGCAGCAGCTGCTTGTCTATTAAAATCTTGACTATAAATTCCAGAACTATTAATTTGATTTATGGTCTGATTCCATGCTGTCATATTTTTATAGGCAGATTCTCCAAGATTCTCAGCTTGTTTTATCTCCTGATTAACTCTTTCTTCCGACCAAATCAATCCACCTAAGTTAGATTGAGCCAATTTCTGCTTATAACTTCCCAATGCTTGACCATATAAAGCCATTCCCTTACCTCTTAGTGCCTTCTGTGCATCGGAGATAAATCTTTGTTTATCAGCTTCAGTCATTTTAGCTTGGTCAGCTTTAAGCCCAGTCATAGAGGATAATTGCTCAATATTCTGAGACTCTAAAAGACGAGCCGCCTCATCCATCGTTATCCCAGTCTTACTTAATCCTGAAATTGCTTTATAATCGGCAGCCGATACTCTTTCACGAACACCGAAAATACTGCTGATTTCCTGTAACTTCTTTTGGCGTTCTGCACCAACTAGACCAGCACCTCCAGGCTCATAGGTTAATAAATTCTCAGCCTGAGATTTTATAGCCTCTTGAGTCATTAATTGCTTTCCAGCTAAGAAACGGGAAGCCGCTAATTTATCCTGTAACTCTAAAGTTTTAGTTAATTCTTCATTATACTTTTTAATCTCGATAACTAAAGCTGTAAATAATCCAATAGCTGAACCTAGAACAGAAACCTTTAACCCGAACTGCCCCATCAACGCATCTAATGCCTGTACCCCATCTCCGGCATCGTTTATTTTATCGCCTAATTTACCAGCCAATTCCGCAGACATACCTAAATTTTTAGAACTGGAAGCTCCAACCTTGCCGAGGTTTTTATCTACTTTTTCGGCAGATTTTCCAATATTCTCAATTTCCTTAGAAGCCTCAGACGCACCCTTCTTAAGCCCCGAGTTATCGATTCCAGTTTTTATCTGTATGTCTTCGTTAGCCATCTGTAAATCCTTTAGGCGTTAGTGAATGTTAATGGGAAAGCTCCGGCGTATGAGCATGACAAAGTTATTCCTTCTGTTCCAAATCCTGCATGAATAAAAGTTTTGGTCATATTTTCTATAATGCATTTTCCGCCTGAAGCCAATGCAATAGTTACATTTCCAGTTCCATCAGCATCTTTTGCAACCAAAGACATTGTTGTTACAGTTGTTCCAATTAAAGAAAGAACTGATAAAGAAGTAGTTTCAATTGCTATTTTTACATCTCCACCAACAAATTGTTCATCTTCATTCCATGCGAAATCTCCAGACTTTACCGAAACAACCTGACCGCCAATAGATAAAGCCCCTCTAACAAGTCCGGTTAAAGTATTTGTTCCTAGTGTTAAAGATGTTATTCCAAAACTTCTTATTTTCGCAACATCTGTCATCTTTTAATCTCCTAATCTTTTGTTAAATATGTAATTCTATAATTAATATCAACCGCCGCAATCGGTAAAGATTGGTCAGGCGTATTAATCGTTACAAATCGCATCGAAACTTTTGGATTAAATCCAAATCCATTAATCCCAGAAGGCTTTGATTTTCTCAATGCTTTACGGATAATAGAAGCCTTCTCGTCAAGTTTATCCTTCTTGAATCCTGAATCCATCGACTTAAAATAATATCGAATTACGCAAACCATTTCCACGCTTGAATCAATAGTGCCATCTATGTCAATATCATTAACTTCCGTTGCTACGACTACCATTAAAGGCAACCGATTCAAGTTTGACACCTGAGTCTGCGGCTTTTCAATCCCCAAATCATTTAATAAAGTAAGCGTTGAGAATCCTTTAATAACATTCCCGACAAAATCATTTATTAAATGTTTTTCATCTGTGGTTACTGTGCTCATAATCCAGGGACTCCAGTTATCCGCTGACCCTTAAACATCTTTTCATATTCCCAAGCTGGGTCACTTCCATGTAATTTATTGTTGATATCCTTAACCATAAACATTCTTAATCCGGTTAGAATTTTCTTAACTGGTTCGGCAAATAGATGGAAGAAATTACGCCGAGGCATTTTAGAAGTTCCATTTTGATGATACATGGCATAAGGAACTACAAATGGGTCGATTCCTGAAATAGTAAATAAATAATCTTTCATAAAATAATGACCAGCTGCATTTTTTATAGAAGCTGCTGCTTTCATTACTCCGGTGCGTTCAAGAATCTTTTTACCCGGGTAATTTCTGCTTTTCCATTTGCTATATTTTGGTGATAAAGAAACCCATTGAGTATAATTTGTTACAACATTTTCATTTGCGAAAATCTGCTTTTCAGATTCACAAATAACATCGTCAACGGTGTCCCAGTATTTCATTAACTCGCCATTTTGTCCATAACTTGAAGCGATATTATTAAATACTGCTTCTATTTCCTTCGAGCCACTCATATTTATTGTGATTCTCAAGTTAAGTCCACCTCATTAATTTCTGGGATTCCGATATGTCCGAAAAGTGCGTCTGTTTCGGTAATCAAAATATCTCTACCAAGATTAACATTTGTCGATGTTCCAGAAGTTTCTGGAATAATCGAACCTGATAGAATCTTGTTTATTAATTCCTCCGCAGTTTCTCGCCAAAGTTTTATGGTTTCAGATACATCTGCCTGAATATTTCCGGCGAATATCGAGGTATAAATCTGGTATGCGACCCCATGTTTAATGATTTGAATCAGAGTCCCATCCATAGAAACACCTGTTTCATCTGTCGGATATGTAAAAGCGTAGACACTAGATAATCGAGATTTAACAAACTCGCAATATTCTATTAAGAAATTACTGAAGTCAGTCTCGCTAATATCGGTATTTGTCGAGAATAGAATCTTGTCGCCTGATACCGGAGTTCCTGTAATATTTGCAAAGGTGATAGTTATGTATCCACCTGTCCACGCTGTCGACGAGGCTATCCCAGATATTTGAGTAGGTCCATCCGGTGCAGATTTCCAAACAGTAAATACATCTTTATTCGTTCCTGCGTATCTTATTTCATAATTTGCACGCCCATGATAATCGTTTGTAAGAGTTATAGATGAAATAGCAACCGACCCAGTATTAGCTTCTCCAGCTACAGGAGTAGAAGCCGTATTGCCTACCGCTATCTTTTTCTCAACCGTTCTAAGAAAAGATTTAACTGAATTAGTCAACTGGGTTATGGTATAAGTTTTCATCTCTTATTCCATTTCTGCTTTTTATCCTGCTTTTTATATTCCCGTTTAGGTTCTTCAATTTCTTCTTTTACAGGTTTTATATATTTAGCTGCCGATTCCTCTTTCACTAATTCGCAAAAATAACCTCTTTCAGCCATAGCCAAGATGTTGGGATTATCCGTTTCAAATTCATCAAAAGCCTTGTAAACTGCTGTCCCAAATTTCTTTGTTTTCTTAACTCTAACTTTTGGCATAATCTTTACCTCTTTGAAAAATGGGGGAGTTTTCAGCTCCCCCTACCGCCGGTGATGCTTAATATTTTCTCCAGTAAAGAATTACTTTACCGTTCAAAACATTTGTAGTCTGTTTAATCAAGATTCCACTATTCACCTTTATCGGAATATTGGGAGAGTAAGTGTATCCACTTCCAGAAGCCGAAGTTACGGAAATAGTATCCAGAATCTTATTGTTTAATGTAGCTTCGCTGTAAGTCTTCGCATCGTAAACAATCAATGATTGGTCAGCTGTTAGGTCGTACAATTTCAATCCGAGGTAATAATTTCCGCCGGTTGTCGATTGAGCAATAACCTGACCTGTCGATGAAACGCTAGAAGTTACAGCTAAAGTTATATTGGTATAGTTACCATAAGTTACAGCCACATTCTGAGCCTGGCTAAAACTTACAGCTGCCACCAAGATGATGATTAATGAGATTAGCTTATTCATGTTTTTCCTTTCTTAAAGAACGGTTACGATGGCAATGTTTTCAGGCTTGCCAAGGGCAGGGAAGTAATTTACTCCTGCATAATAATTCAGGGTTAATTTACCATTCATATCCAATTCGCTATATGTCCAAATTCCACGAGTCATCACAATGTCGGTAGAATATGGTGATGTTTTAGTAACTTCTTCACCTTCATAAAATTCTGTTACATTGTTAGAATCTGCAACGAAAATAACTTTTCCATTCGGAATATGCTCTGAGGTTGCAGTAGAAACAACTTTAGACGAACCAATTACATGCCAATTAATACCCTGCCACCGTGAGAAATATCCATCCTCAACAATCTGATTTTTAACTGGAGTATTCTCGATAGAACTTTGAGAGTGCAGTGTTGCCTGAAGTTTAGCCATCGTATACTCATTCAAATAGGCATCAGTAACCTGATTCGCTGAGGCATCACGGACAATCTTTTTAGCCGCCGCAATATCTGCTTCAGGAGTAGCTGCAACAGGGTCATCCCATTTAGCACCAGTTACAGTGTAAATAGAAGTTAATGGGATTCCGAAATCATAATCCTGAGAAATTCCATTATCAGAAACAGTGAATTTTCCTGTGGTTAAAACTGTTGCGCAAGCTGAATCCATGCCTCTCATAATGGTTTCATTTAAATCCTGAAGCTCGGTGTCGATTTCACTGATAATATCTGAATCTGCTGGAACTGTCAGGTTATTAGCCATTAACAAGAAACTTTGCGGCATAGTCTTCTGCAATGCAATTCTAGCCGCTTTTCCTGTCTTATCTACACGCCGAAGCAAATCACGCTTTGCCGCACTGCCATCGGTAGATGAGTGAATTCCATTCTCATCCCGATTAATTTCAGTGGCACGATATTGAACAATATTAGCTTTAGCGAATTTAGGTCGATTCTTTGTAAACAGGTCGTAAAAAAGATACTTCCCATCACTAGAAAATTTCTTAATATAGCTTGATAAGAACTGCGTATTTAGCAGGTCTTGATAGGTCGCTTCGTTTGCCATTTATCTTAATTCCTTTCCTTATTCAAATTTAATTTTGGATAAATCTGTTTTGCCGTTTGCGTCAATTCCGGTTAATCCAGCTTCAGTAACATGAACAAAAGCAGTTACCATTGCCGCATCATCTCCACCGGTTGCCGCTTCTAACAGGATTCCGACTGCTGTTTGGGTGCCATCAGAAAGAGAATCGTTATAAGCAGCATATTGTCCTGCCGTGAGTTTTCCAAGAACCGTACCAGAAGCCAAAACAGTGGTAACAGATGTATCAATAGTAATCGGCTGAATGTATAAAGGTTCGCTTTTCAGCCATGAGCCGTGTTTCAAATAGTCTTTAGTGGTAAGTGCCATAATTATCGTGTCTCCTTACTGTGGAATTTTTGGAAAACATCGTTAGCCTTTTCCTGTGCACTCTTTTCTTTAGGCTGAGTATTTTCCGGTGTAACTCGGTTGAATAAATCAGAGAAACCAGCTTTTCGAGTGTTAAAAAGTTTCAGTGAAGCATCAATAAAACTGAAATTCTTTGTTGCGATTTCTTTTTCGCATAACTCCTTTTCAGCCGGTGTGATTCTCTTTTCAGCAAAGGCGAGTTTTACCAATGCGCCATAATTCGAGCACATCAGCGCCTCTTTTTCCTTATCAGGTTCGGTTACCGCAGGCTCAGCCATTTCAGCCGGTTCAACTTCAGCCTCGACAGCACCTTCCGCAGGTTTAGCCTCTGCAAGTTGCGCCTCGAGAACTTTTATCTTATCCTCGAGTTCCGCATTTTTTTGTTTCAGGATTTCTAATTCATCCATCTTGTTCTCCTCATTTTCTAATTTTTGTTTAATAATACTTGGTTCACCGACATTTTGAGCCGCATCTTTCGTTTGCTCTCGTCTCGCTATCGGTATTTCTGCAAACACTTTATTAAAGTCTATTCCAGAATCTAGC
>CAZUZI010000045.1:0-7270 GCA_964625015.1 uncultured Candidatus Saccharibacteria bacterium
CCCCATCCTCGAGGTGCCATTATCACGACCTTCTGCTTACTGGTATCATCCAGTACGTTAAAGATCTGGTCATGTAGCCTACTAAACGGCAAATAGAAGCGCTCAGGGAACAGTATCTTCGCCATGAACTTTGTACTCCCATAGCACTTCGCCAGTATGTCTTTAACTTCTGGTGTTATCATTATAAGCTGTCCATGGCAACAAAGGTTTCATAGTACACAATGGCCCTTATCACACCACCGCTAAACGTGTGTGCATCAGGTGTTATGTCAATATCCACTTCACTCGCTGCATCACCACCAACCAGAGAGTTAAACTTCGTGTTCTGAGCAAATGGCCTACTTGTAGTAATGCTTGATGTCAGGCCACCACTATATGTCGCAGTCCAGCTCGTGGCACCATCACCACTTGTCACTGCCGTATCGACTCTCAGCTGTACGCCAAGCACCCTACTATCTGCCGGTACATTTGTCTGAATTGTCGTGCTTGCTCCAGACAACGTAGCTGTCGCTTCCGCTGCCATCATCTTATACCCACCAGTCGTCCCCATTCTGTTTATAACATAAGTGGTAAACGTAGGGCTATCCTTCGGGGCCAGCGTCTCAACTTTGTCATATACAGCATTCTTTGAAGGCCCAATTGTTGTGACAGTGTCCCAACTTGCGCCGTACGCTGTATCTGATATTGACACACCTATTCCAGTAAGTCCAGACCCATCACCAGTGAACGCAGTACATGCCATCGTACCAGCTGTTGTAATCTTACACTTCTCAACGCCATTATTCTGAAATGACAGGTCATTATCTACCTGTGATACCATTGACCACTTATCGCCCGCGTCATCACCCTGGTCGGCATATACCTCAATGCTCGCATCCAGCCCTTCACCAGCCGTCACCCTACAAACGCCGTTTATGTCACAGCCGAACCTCTCTTCCTGAGCACCGTCCGCACCAAACTTCAATGCAAACCTATTAGTAGCGCCGCTGTTCAGTTCCCACTTATCACCTGCATCATCACCTTCATCAGCCCACAGCTGAAGTCGTGCGTCACTGGCTTCTATGCCTTTAACACGCAAGCCCCAGAACTCAGAAATGGGCGCTGTCCACGTATGCGGAACGCCAGGGATCGCAGGCGCTGTCACAGTCACCATGTTCAGGAGTGTATCAGCGTGATTCACATATGCTGGAGTTGTATACATACTCCGTGCTTCCATCTCTACAATCAAGCTCTGATACTCACTCGGCACCACTGTTATGTGGTACAGTGGCACTCTTAAGTTATACTGTGCAATCTGCCCAGCATTATCTGTCTCATCAACAAGCGTCTCAGCAACGACGATCTCCGTATCAGAGATAGTAACAATGGTATATGAGCCGTCATTACTGGCAGTTCCAGTTACCTTTATCTTCCCAAACGCCGACTTCAGCACACTGAGCCCAGACGCTCTGGTTATCTTTTTCGTCGCCGCTACATACGTCACAGTGCCAGCAGCGGCACTAACAGTTATTGCATCCACCTCCATAGGTGCAAAGCCGTACCACGTAGCCAGTGACCCCTCCGCCCTTGTTATACTACACCCAGGCGTTGGCGTACCAGTAGGTGAAAACGTACTATCACCTTGTGTATGTGTTATAGCACACATCATCTGCACAACACCAGGAGCTGCGGTGTTCAAAAAGGAAGGGTACATACGAAGGTCAATCTGCCCATTAAACGTCGTGTCACCGAAGTTTATATAAGCTACATCACTTGCCCCAGCCGTGAAGTTAGACACAAACACATGCTTCCTTGCAGAGTACTCATCATGAGTCATAACAGGCAGGTAAGCGTCAGGGAACCCACCTGTTACTGTCAAGTTCCCACTCGTGTCGAGGTTCATCTTCTCAACACTATTATTCTGAAAGCTTAGGTCATTACCGCTTGCCTGACTAACTATCGACCATTTATCACCAGCATCATCTCCCTCATCAGCATACAACCTCAGCTCCGCATCCCTACTATCTTCCCCTCTCACACCACCATAGTTCAGAGAGTGAACCCAGTTCCTTGTCAGCCCATGTGGGCTACCAGGTACAGCTGGTGCTGTTGCTGTGACAGCATCCGTCAGCTTTATAGCATTATTATCAAAGCCAGGCGTTGTAAACATGCTCCTTGCTTCAATCCTTGCATATATTGCCTGCTGCTCAGTACCATCAGGATGCATATGATACACAGGTACACGCATGTTGTTCTGTGTCAATGTGGCAGCACTTGACACCTCATCAATCAGTGCCTCTTCAACTACAATCTCCGTATCAGAGACACTCACTATCGTGTAAGTGCCGTCATTATCACTAGAGCCAGCTACCGTCAATGATACAAAGTCTACATCTAACACACTCAGTCCAGCTGACCTACTTATTGTCTTTGTATCAGCTGCAAACGTTATGTCACCAGTCGACGCGTCAACCGTCACTGTGTTAATCTCAGGCTGCCCAATACCATATCTGTTCGCTAAGTATCCATCAGCCTTTGTTATACTACACAGCGTGGTCATAGGCGGTACAAATGATCCAGTTCCAATAGTATGATGAAATGAGCACTGTGCCTCAACATTACCCATGCTATCGCCAGTTACATAACTAGGATACAAGCTAATGTTCACCTGCCCATTAAAGCCAATGTCACCGAAGTTGATATACCCTACATCATCAACTCCACCAACAAAGTCACCAACTTTCAACGTCTTTATAGCGAAGTTTGCTCCAGACAGCACCTCTTCAACATACGCATCTCTTCTTACTTCAAGGTCCCTGACTGATGTCTTGTCAGATGCATATATAAATGAACCAATTGTCGTACCTGTATATAGGTCGTCAACATCTGAGTCAGTTACATACACCTTGCTGACAGGGTCTACCCAGTACCTTGTATTACCTATCATCATAGGGTAATACGCGTAGTTGTAAAATGTAGCCATTGTGCAAGCTGGTGATAGGCCTGTCGTCGCAGATCCTGTTGTGTCGAACAGCATGTTACTAATGATATTCGTATGGAACGTCGCTTCAGCGTACACTGCCGTACAACTCGGAGTCTGATCAGTCCTCGCATTTAGATAAAAGCCATTGTTCTCAATCGTCAAAGACCTATTATACGCAGTATACAACCACCGCATAGGTAATGCGCCTGGGGCATTTGCTTCATGATAATTGCTATCATAGCTTGACCCTCGTGCAGCATATATCCACGCACCGAGATATGCCCATAGATTGCCACTATCAGACCCACCACTCTCAATGGTGTTATTCTCAATCTTGCTTCCAGCCAATGCCGCTGATGATACAATGCCATTTACGCAGGTGTCAATCCTTGTAACAGTCACATCGTCCCATACACTTACTTTCCCAGCCTCAACTGACACCAGCCCGATCAACGTCTTCGCGCCAGTTGCTTGGAATGGGACAACTTCAGATGTGTCCTGCGCCGTCTTAATAGGCCCGTCATATATAGCAGTTGGGCTAATCGCGGTCCCTATTATCGCCTTTCCATTACTGGGGTTCGTGGCGTGTCTATAGTACTTGAAGGATAGTACATACTTTGCGCCAGACACTGTATCAACTTCCTGGTATGTATACCCACCTGCACCACCACTGTCAGTTAGCTCAAGCTTACCGCCAACTGCCGCTGATGCTGCCCCACTATCTGTCCAGCCTGCCACCCCACTGTCAAACGTCCCATTTGTCGTTAAGTTGTATGGGAACCTATACAGTTCAGCGCCGTCCCAATAGCTGTGCTTACCGTTGTCAGTACCAGCTAGCTTCAACCTTATTGACGTGTTTGTACCAGTGTTGAACTTCGCCAAGTAACGTGTGTAATAGACGCCAGTTGCAGTTGATCCAGGGCTACCAACCAGTGATATACTGGAGTGTAGTGTAGTGCCACTTGTATTACCCAGTACCTGCACCTTAACAGCGCTATCCTCATCAGCGTCAGTCGAACTGCCGTTGTTCCTTCTGAAAAAGACGGTGAATATGTAGTCAGTGTTTGCGGCTACATTAATATCCCTGTACATGTACCCATTGGCGCCTGTCAATGCCATTAGGATATATGATCCATCTACACCACCAAGGCCCGCTGTTAATGTAGCATTACTGGCAGTCCACGTTGTAACTGGTGTCTCATACGCAATACTTGATAGGCCTGTGTTATACCACTTATATGGCGCAACACAGTTACCCTGAATATGGTTGCCAGTTATAGACATGCCATTTGTGTAAGATACAAGGTCAATTCCGTTCCTTGCATTCCCATGCACATGGTTTGCCCATATCTTACTACTCGCAGCTTGGCCCATGTGTATGCCACTTTTGCCGTGCCTACTAACAACAGTATTCTGTATCAGCGAGTCATAAGCGCCGTATGTAGGTGCCCAGTTCCCACCACAGAACCCTTCATGATAGTCATTTATACTAAGGCTACTCGTCTTCAGGTCCTCAACCCAAGTCGGCGGATCACCGAGCACTACACCATAGCCCTGTGTATTCGTCCTATTATCAAGGCCGAATATACCACAGTTCTCAATCCTAACTCTAAAAGGCATGGTGTTATACACTTGATTTAAGTTATAATCACCTTTCAGCTGACACACCTGATATGTGCTATCACCTTCAAACAACGTCTTATCCATCGTCGCCGTCACGCAGTCAGTGCCATCAACCTGATTACACCTTATGTAACTATTCGTCTCGTATGGATAGTAGAAGACAGACCCAGGGTTATCACACACAAGGTCAACTGCTGGTGTCAACTTAACAGTCCCATTAACCTCCATAGGACCAGATATTCTGACAACACCACCTCTACCTGACTTGAAGTTATACACACCTCCACTGACAGGCACCGCTACTGCTTCATTCAGTGACCTAACTGCCGCATTTATAGCCCTTGTCGTCTTCGTCATGTCAGCGGCGACCTGTGACCCATACACTGCACCCCACCACTCCGGCCACACCTCATTAACCTTGCCTGCAGGCCTTGTAGCAAGCGCCGTCGTACTTGTCACATTATTCGTAGCTGTGCCAAATGTCACACACACTTCATCACCAACACAGACAAATGCTCTACACTTATCAGCCTTGAAGTTACCTTCTATATTCAGCCTATACCCAGTTGGCACAGTTATAGACCCATTTGGGCACTTCACTTCAATGCTAACATTATCAGGCACCGTCAGGCTGCTGGTTATTGTCGTAGCACTATTAACAACAACCGTCCCACCTGTCACCGCCACAACAGTCACTGCATCATTCAGCGTGCCGTATTCACTGGCATCTACATAGTACAGGTTAGCAGCCCTGTCAAACGGCGATGATATACCGACTTGCGCACCTACACAAGTTGCCCACAAGCACATCACACCAACTATAAACGACAGTACTTTATTCATCGCCACTCTCCTCATTAGTACAGGATTGTTACCTGTATCACAGCGTTCACACCAGCCGCAGCGTTTATGTGCTTTACTTGTGACACCATACTCTCACCATACAACCGAAGTGTGTCACCACTTCTCAGTACATGGCCTAGTCCGCTTACTCCCTGTGTAGGGTCGATGCCGAACGCCAGCCTTATGCTCGCCGTCTCAACAGTTATAATCGCACCCTTCGCTGTATAACCAGCAACGGTCAACAAGGCCGACGGCAAGGCTGTCGCCGTATCACTACACGCTATCCTCGTCGTCTGATAAGCACGTCCATCGAATGACAACACCTTCAACATAATGACCTCCCACTGTGTTTATTAATCAACACAGCTTTCACATAACAGCATAAACACACGAATGCGTTCAGCATCATCCCTTGTCATACACTGGAACTGTATCCCCAGCCCCTTGTTCACCACCACCGCATCCTTCAGTGGCATCCACCCCTCCTGCAGTACCGGCGGATTCAAGTTGCAACCTCCCGTCACCGTCCCGCAGCCTGTAACCAGGGTCACCGTTGCTATACCTAAGCATAATGCCGTCAAGGCGCTCCTTATATTCCTTTTCATCTTTCTCCCTCTGCTTCGCTGCGCCAAGCTCATAGCCCCTGTTATACAACCACATACCCCACACTACAATCATCGTGAGCCCACCAAGGCAGATACCAAGGGCTATGAGTACTTGACTCGTCATGTTACTCCTTCTTCCCGCCATCCCTCGCAAAGAAGCCAACCACCGCCACACCTACTGCTATGATAATGGGGCTCCACTGCTCAGGGATGACAACTCCAAATGCTGCCAACAGTCCCAACACTCCAGTCACAATGCCAGTAATCGTCGTCTTCAGATCCATTCCTTCCTCCTTATTTACGCTAATTGGAAGTGGCAGTAGTCGGGAGTTGCCCATCTACCACCCCATTCAAGGCCCACCGCCTCAGCGATGCGGCCAGCTTCTTCATAGTCCGCAACACCATCCTCATTAACATCAACTTTCACGTTCCAGTTCGGGATACCGTCCTTACAGATGGCAATGTCAAATGCCCTTCTCTTACTATGCATACTATTCCTGGTCCATGTCACTTTCTTCCCAGGTACCGTCCTGCCCTGAGCATACAACATATCTTGCTCTTCCTGAGAACGATAGGTACATGTTAAAATGAAAGGTACACAAGCCTCTCCCATCCTCGCTGCAAATGCAGCATACTTCACCTGCAACTCCTTCACCATGTCCTTTATCGCTCTGCTTGCCATCACTTCTTCTCCGGTGCTTCATACTTATAAAACCTTCTCACCTGATCGGACCGTATGTCATCCAGTGTTTTCTCAATCCTGCTGAGCGTTGCTTGTGTATGACTGTACTGCACTTCCAGCGTCGTTATCCTGCCGTGGTGATTCAGCAGGGCGAAGGATACATACGACATGATTGACACAACAAGGCCGATAATAACACCAACTTTGACCGTAATCCTCGTTTCGTCAGCCATTGCCACGTTACCTCCTCAGCCACCAGAACAGACCACCTGATTGTTTCGCCTGAAGCTCTTTGATGAGCTTATCCTTATGCAAAATGACCTCTTCTTGTTTCAGATAATTCTGGTTCATCGCATCAATGGTCATCTGCTTCGCCTTGATCTCACTTTCCAGTATCCCTATTCTTGTGTTCAGATGTTCGCACTCTGTCTTCCAGTCGATGATAGGGGTGATAAGGATATCTGCACACCGATTGTTAATGGCTTCCTGAATCTCCGGCATCTGTTTAACCAAATCAAAAGATACAAGCCCTTTCCCGTGGTTGGTCATTACTTC
>CAZUZI010000046.1:0-7035 GCA_964625015.1 uncultured Candidatus Saccharibacteria bacterium
TTGATTGCCGAAAAGAACGGTGTTGACCGTATAATGGTAGACCTCGAAACTCTCGGCAAGGAAGAACGACAAAAAAATTTGAATACGGTAAAATCTCATCATACAGTAGCTGATGTAGCGACTATCTCCAATCTGCTTACAAAATCTGAGATGCTTGTCAGAATAAATCCTTGGAACAAAACATCAGTTTCCGAAATCGACGCCGTTATTTCAGCAGGGGCAGATAGAATAATGCTCCCTATGTGGAAAACCGTTTCTGAAGTGAACTCGTTTCTTGAAGCAGTCAATGGCAGAGTTCGAACCACTCTATTATTGGAAACAAAAGAAGCGGTAGAGATTGTAGACGATGTTCTTGAAAACCCATTGATTGATGACATACATATTGGATTAAATGATTTGCACCTGAGTTATGGACTTACATTTATGTTTGAACTTCTATCAAACGGTGTAGTTGAAAGCCTATGTCGAAAATTCAAAGCAAAGGGTATTCCATATGGATTTGGAGGTATTGCAAGAATAGGCGAAGGCATGCTACCCGCCGAGCGGATCATTATGGAACATTATCGACTGGGATCAACAATAGCGATTCTTTCAAGAAGTTTCTGCAATACAGAACAAATCAAAGATATAAAGACTATCGAATCCATTTTTTTAGAGAATATGGCTCGGTTGCGAGAGTATGAAAACTCGCTTGCTTTAAAAACTGAAGTAGAATATTCCAATAATACACAAGCGATCAAACATTGCGTTGCAGGGATTGTCAGCAATATTAAGGAGCGAAAAGCACAATGACAGTAGTACAAATGAAACAACTTACCGAGAAAATCGGTGACGCTTTCTATATGCTTGAAAGCATGCAGTTCAGAAATAACTTTGAAGAGTTGAAGTCTGAATTTACAAATTTATATCCAAATTTCAATATTGCTTATTCCTACAAGACGAACTACACTCCAAAGCTGTGCAGAATTGTCAATGAGCTGGGGGGCTTTGCAGAAGTCGTTTCCGATATGGAAATGGAAATCGCGCTTCGTATCGGTGTAGAGCCGAATAATATAATTTGGAATGGTCCATTTAAGAATTCAAAAAAGGTTGAACAGCTCCTTGTTATGGGCGGCACCGTGAATATCGACTCTGCCTATGAGATTGACTTGATCACGGAAATTGCAAAGAAATATCATAACCACAAGTTTAATATCGGTATTCGTTGTAATTTCGACGTAAATGACGGCGTACTATCGAGATTTGGATTTGACGTTGAATCCCAGGATTTCAACCGAGCGATGGCTTTGTTTGAAGAACACAAAAACCTTAATTTAATTGGTATGCAATGCCACTTTGCTACACGAAAACTTGATACATGGAAACCCCGTGCAGAAGGAATGCTCGCTTTGATTGACAAACTTGGTATTGTACCCGAACACATTGACTTGGGTGGCGGGTTGTTTGGCAAGATGGCAGACTCTCTCAAAGAACAGTTTGATTCCGAAATTCCTACATATAGGCAATATGCTGAAGCAGTAGCACCTGTTTTTGCCGAGCATTTCAAAGATTCTGAAAAAAAGCCGATGCTTCTGATTGAACCCGGAAGTGCTCTTGTCGGTGATTGCATGCACTTTGTGTCTAAGGTCATAAACATTAAGAATGTACGTGGCAAATCAATTGCAACCCTGCTCGGCAGTATTTACAATATCAATCCTACGCTAAACAAGAAAAACCCCCCTATCGAAGTTTTTCCAATGGGCGGAGAGCAGAAAGAATACAAGGATTTGGACTTCGGCGGATTTACCTGCATCGAATCCGATTATCTCTATCGTCACTATGATGGAAAGCTGGCAAAAGGAGATATGGTCGTGTTCGGCAATGTCGGCTCTTACTCGGTTGTTCTGAAACCTCCTTTTATTCTGCCGAACTTTCCGGTCATTGATATTTCCGAGGGTGAATTTGAAATCATTAAGCGTGGAGAAACATTTGACGATTTGTTCCACACCTTTTCGTTTTGAGAGGTAAGTTATGTGGTACATATTCAATAAATTTGTTAAACGATTCTTTGATATCGTTCTTTGTTCGATTGCACTAATCGTTTTAATCCCGATATGGCTGATTATTGCGATTGCTATTAAGTGTGATAGCAAGGGTCCGGTGCTATTTGCACAAGAACGACGGACCAAAGATGGACGTCTTTTCAAAATGTATAAGTTTCGGTCAATGGTTGTCAATGCAGAGAGCATGGGAGCAGGATTGTTTAACTATGAGAATGATCCACGTGTTACGAAGACAGGTCGATTCTTGCGTAACAGTAGTTTGGATGAACTACCACAGCTTTGGAATGTGGTAAAGGGCGATCTTTCTCTGGTGGGACCTCGTCCTTGCGTCTCTTATGAACTCGGTGATTTTGATACGCTTAACAAGAAGTACAAAAAGCGTTTTGAGGTTTGCGGAGGTATTACTGGACTTGCTCAAATCAAAGGAAGAAACGAAAACTCATGGGATGAGAAAGTAACATATGATAATCTTTATATTGACCAATTCAAAACACAGGGTGTATGGCTTGATATAAAAATTTTGGTGGGAACGGTGGCAAAGGTCTTTAAGAAGCAGGACATTTACGAAGAAAAATCGGACGAATCCATGAACAATGCAGAAGCTGCAAAATTTGCTGAAAAAGAAATTATACGCATTGCACACCTGCCCGATGAGGAAGCGTCGAAACAAATTGAAGTTTCAAATTGAGAGGATATCTTATGAAAACTGATGTAGCAAATAGATTTATATGGTATAAAGGGGAGATCATCAATGTTAATGATGCAAAAATCAATATTCTTGCACCTACAGCTCAGTTTGGTCTGAATGTCTTTGAAGGTATCCCATGCTATTGGAATGATGACGAAAAACAACTCTATGCGTTTCGTTTAGACGATCACTACGAACGCTTACTTCGCTCTGCAAAATTGATTCAAATCAACTGTCCTTATACGAAAGATGATTTCAAGAAAGCTCTTGTTGATGTTGTTAAAGCAAATGAATACGATGAAAACCTTTCGGTTCGTCAGACCTTGTTTGTTGACGGATTTGGTTCTTGGGGGGCTGCAGAGCCAGTAGATATGTTTGTTGCCCCCATTCCTAAAGGGAAAGCAAGTTCCGAGTATAACAAAAAAGGACTAAACTGTTGTGTGACATCTTGGATAAGAATTACGGATACGACACTCTCTCCGAGAATAAAGTGTGGTGCGAACTACATAAACAGCCGTGTCGGTCAGCGTGAGGCACTCCGTAATGGCTACGATACCTGCATTTTCCTTAACAATGCAGGTAAGGTTGCCGAAGGTCCCGGTTCTTGCTTTTTCATGGTTGCGAATGGGACTTTGGTTACCCCTATGCTTACTGACAGCGTTCTTGAAAGCATAACAAGAGATACTATCATCAAACTTGCGAAAGCGGCGGGTGTTCCCGTCGTTGAGAGAACGATTGACAGAACAGAGTTATACACCTGTGATGAGGCGTTTCTTTGCGGTTCTGCGATGGAAGTTACCCCCGTATTGTCTATTGATAAATATGTTGTAGGAAACGGTGAAGCAGGAAAGATTACTGTTGAATTGCATAAGGCGTATCTTGATGCTGCGAGAGGTATAAATGAAAAATTGAAAGATTGGGTAACTCCGATTTATTGAAAGATGGCAGAAAGGGATGTCAATGAAAAGAACATATGTTGAGGGCCTTGTGTCGGTTATTATGCCGATTTACAATGCTGAAAAATATCTTACAGAAACACTTAATTCAATATTCAATCAAGACTATAAAAACATAGAAATTATTCTTGTAGACGATTGCTCAAAAGATAACTCTGCAAAAATGATTGCAGATTTTCAGAAAAGGCATCCCGAAATAGTTTACTACCTCCAGGAAAAAAACATGGGAGCAGGTGCAGCGCGTAATAAAGCCCTTGAACTTGCAAAAGGTCAGTATGTCGCTTTTCTTGATAGTGATGATATATGGATGTCAAACAAGATACGCCGTCAAATCGAACTTATGAAAGCGAAGAACTCACCCTTTTCATACACAGCGATTGAAATGATGGATGAAAAAAGTGAGACGATAAAAGGAAAACGCAATATCAAAGAAACTTGTGACTACAAATATCTTCTCCACAATACAATTATAGCTACTTCGTCCGTTGTAATTGACAGAACTGTACTTGGCGATTTCCGCATGCCGCTACGCCGTGGCGGTCAAGATTATGCAACATGGTTGATGTTGCTTCGCGATGGTGCGGTTGCCTGCGGTATCAATGAAGCGCTTGTGAGATATCGTGTTGCGCGTGGTTCATTGTCATCGAACAAGTTTAAGAGCATCAAGCAAGTCTGGGAAATTCAAACGCAAGACGAGAAGATAAATAAATTCATCGCAGCTTTTCATGTAATGTGTTTTTGCTTTAATGCATTTAAAAAGTATTTTATGTGAGGTGCGCCGTGAAGAAGATATGTGTAATCGGGCACTTTGGCTTCGGTCAAAACCTCTTGAACGGTCAGACAATAAAAACAAAGATCATAACTGAAGAGATTGAAAGAAAATTCGGCGAGTACAGCGTTATACTGTTAGATCTTGCAGGTGGAGTTAAGAAAATTCCTAATCTTCTGCTTCAAATACCGCATATACTTCATAAATGTAGCCATATTGTTATCATGCCGGTCGAGAATGGCCTTCGATTTTTAACGCCTGTGTTAAATTTTTGGAGTGCGTTTTTCAAGAGAAAATTACACTATGTTGTCATCGGTGGCTGGCTTTCTCAATTTCTGAAGGGCAGAACGAAACTTGCAAAATCCTTAAAACGATTTGATGGAATATATGTGGAAACCAATACCATGAAAAACGCATTGGAAGCTCAGGGGTTTAATAATGTGTATGTTATGCCTAATTGCAAAAAGTTGTCTTTGCTCACCGAGGACGAGCTGATTTATCCGGATGGTATACCGTACAGGTTATGCACTTTTTCCCGTGTAATGAAAGAGAAAGGGATTGAAACAGCGGTTAATGCTGTAGAACATGTAAATTCCAAACTCGGCTACGTTGCTTATTGTCTTGACATATATGGACAGGTTGACGCGTCACAGATTGAGTGGTTTGAAAACCTAAAAGAGCTTTTCCCTCATTATGTTCGGTATTGCGGTTGCGTTGAATCAAATAAGAGTGTTGAGGTTCTACAAAATTATTTTGCTCTGCTCTTTCCGACGCATTTTTATACCGAAGGCATTCCAGGCACAATCATTGACGCCTATGCCGCAGGAATTCCAGTGATTTCCGCAAAGTGGGAGAGTTTTGCCGATGTTGTTGATGATGGAAAAACAGGAATAGGATATGATTTCGATGACGAAAAGCAGCTTGAAGAAGTTTTGGCAAGTATCGCAGAAAACCCCAAAAGACTGTTTGAAATGAAGAACACCTGCCTGAATAAAGCGAAAGATTATACCCCTGATTCTGTTATCCAAATTTTAAAAATATGAAATGTTGCACCAACCTTTTGAGACTATGTACTTTTTTCGCGTTTTTTGTGAAAAAAGTGGCCGTGCTTGAAAGAAGCCGAAAAATATAGAATTGATAAAGCTGTTCGGGTTTTGATTGAGCAGTTAGAGGATGATTAGAGATGGGTATATCAATATATAAGATTAAAAAGTGGTATAAAATGATGACCGGTAAAAGCATTTCCCATGTAAATCAAGGCGTGGGAACGTGCTATTCCAAGACCGAGGTTGCAGGTTATTATAACGATTTGACTGAAAAAGTGACGAGGGATGATCCGAATATCCTTGTGCCTAAGTATCACGTTGACACGGGAGAAGAAATATATTTTTCCATAGGTGTTTTTCAGTATGGATTGGCTGCTTATGATCTTTATCTGACAACACAGGATGAAAAATACAAAGACAAACTGATTGCTTGCGCAAACTGGGCAGTCGAGAACCAACAAGATGACGGAGGATGGGTCACCTTTGCATATGAAAATCCCGAACATCCCTATTCGTCCATGGCGCAAGGCGAAGGGATCTCTATGTTGATACGGGCAAATATCGTAACGAAAGATGAACGATATATGTGCGCAATACAAAAGGCAAAGAATTTTATGCTGAAACCGATTTCCGAGGGAGGAACTGTCCATTACTGCGGCGCAGATGTCTATTTATACGAATGCACTCACGAACCGCTGATCTTGAACGGATGGATATTTTCATTGTGGGGACTTTATGATTATTTTAAATACACGAAAGATGCTGACGTTCAAAAAGTGCTTGAAGCGACCTTGACATCTTTGAAAAAGAAGTTGCCTGATTTTGACATCAAATACTGGAGCAAGTATGAGGACGGCAAACGCATTTGCAGTCCGTTTTACCATAAACTTCATATTGCGCAGCTCAAAGCGATGTACGATCTTTTCGGGGATGATATTTATAAGGAGTATGCAGATAAGTGGGAAACTTATCAAGATAGTTTTTGGAAGCCGAAAAAGGCATTTGTTAAGAAAGCATTGCAAAAAGTCTTTGAGTAAAAGAGGTGGCATAAATGGCGAAAAAGGCATACATATATATGAATTACCCGAATGTAGTCGTACTTAATAGTTATCTTGATGTAATAAAAGAAGCATTGGTAAGACTCAATTATGAATGTGAGTATATAAAAGATTTTAACGGCGTTTCAAAGCGAGATTTAATCGTATTTCCTATGGGGAAAGATGCGTTCAAATATTATTTCAAAGGCTACCGAAATTTCATACTGTGGCAACAAGGAGCGACCGGCGCAGAATCGTTCATGAGACACAGCAGTAAGATCAGAAGTGGCATTTTGAATTACATGGATTGCTTCGCTATGAAAAAAGCGAAAATGATTTTCTATGTCTCTCGATATATGCAGGAGTATTATGAAAAACTGGCGCATACGAATTTCGCTCATAAGGCATATGTTATGCCTTGTTTTAATGAAATCCTTGATAAACAAATATTTGAAAGAAAAGACTATTCAAAAAAGACATTCACATATGTTGGGTCG
>CAZUZI010000047.1:0-6683 GCA_964625015.1 uncultured Candidatus Saccharibacteria bacterium
AGTATATCAGACGAGCATGTCTTTTTTGTTGCACTTCATTTTACAACGCGGGAAATTTTAGTAAGGGTAAATAGGGAAATAATAGTAAAGAGAGCAAATAAAATATTTTGGAGGGAGACAACGAGGACATGATTGAAGATATTGCATCAATAAAGATTAAAGGAGGTATTTTTGAAACAGAAACAGATTTGCCTATATTTGAAAAAGAAAAGACCCAAAAACCAAATTTTTCTCTGATTTATGGAAAAAACGGAAGTGGCAAGAGTACCATATCGCGTGGATTTAGAAAGATTACTGGCGATGAGGAGTTGCAAATCGAATCAATGGAATTACTCGACGCGGACGGCTCCACTATAGAGGTTTGTGAAGAAGAAAAAAATAATACTTATGCATTTAATGAAGAATTTATAGAAGACAATATTAAAATCGAGGATGACGGATTAAGTGCAATAGTTGTAATGGGCGCAGTTAAAGATGTTGACGACAAGATAAAACAGATTCAGCCTACTTATGAGAAGAGTTTATCTGAGGCACAAGCACAGAAAGAAGTTTTTAATAAATACTCAGATAGTGACAATAATCTTTGTCCAGAATACTATATAAACAAAATGCAGGAAGCGCTAAAAGGTGATAATAGTTGGGCTTCACGAGATGCAAAGATTCGTAACAACAAGACTAATAGCAAGGTTAGACGTAATACATATACTCAGTTTGTAGAGTTACATCCAACAAAAAGCAGAGATGAGTTAGTGTTGGTTTATGATGCTACGATGAAAAAGTTGGAAGCTGCAAAAAGTGGTAGTAAAAGAATTGAGACTGTTGTTCCAACTTTAGAAACGTTTGAGGATACTGAGAACGATATTGTAAATCTTCTTAAAGAAAAAATAGAAAAACCTGTTTTGTCAGAAAGGGAGAAATCACTATTTCATATTCTTCAAGATGATAACGGTAATCAAAAATTGACTAATATAAAAAATCATTTTACTGGTCCTCAGAAAACAACTTGTCCGTTTTGTTTTCAAGATGTTGATGAGAAGTATGCGGATGATTTGGTGCAGAGTATAGAGAAGATTCTTAGTAAAAAGGTCGAAGAACATCAAGGTAAATTGTTGAAAGCCAGATTATCTATTTTTGAGGTAAACCTTGTGGCCTTTAATGAATTATCACCAGAAAAAGTCAAAGAGTGTGAGACAAAAATCGGGGTACTTAATTCTTCGATAGAACAAGTAAATGAGTTGATTAATCAGAAAATCGAAAACGTATATAAACCGATATTGAACGAAGGTTTTTGTTTAAAGAATAAGTACGATGAGTGTGTAGCTTCTTTGGAAGAGTTGGAGGAGGCGCGAAAAGCTTTTAATGAAAAAACCACAGCTACTAAACCTCTTATAAAAGAGCTTACTAATGTAAATAATGAGATTGCATATTATGATTTGAAGGAATTATACGAAAAGTATCAAAAGCAAATTGCAGAGAAGAAAACAGAAGAGGAAAAATCTAATAAATTAAATCAAACTGCAAATGATCTTAGAAAGCAAATTGAGGTATTAGAGCAGGAGAAGAAAAATGCACGTATAGCCATGAAAGCTATTAATGACGATTTGGCCTATATTTTCTTTTCTAAGACAAGATTAAGGATTGATTATGACCATGATAAATACGTCCTTTATTCACATGAAAGATTAGTGGAACCCGGAAACGTTTCGGTTGGAGAAAGAAATGCAATAGGGCTTTGCTATTTCTTTAATAGAATAATGGAGAACAAGGATGAAGAGAAAGTCTTTAATTCTAAGTATTTGCTGGTTATCGACGATCCAGTGTCGAGTTTCGATATGGAAAATCGCATAGGTATATTATCCTATTTGAAATATAAATTGGGGCAATATTTGAAGGGAAATGATAAATCGAAATTTTTGTTATTTACTCATGATATGCAGACATTTTATGATATGCGCCATTTTGTGCTTGAATTGCTAAGCTCTAAATATAAAAACGGAGCAAGCAAGTATGTTAGAGATTGGGAGCTTAAAAATAAGAGCGTCGATAAAATAGATATACAAAAAAGGAATGAATATACAGCTTTACTTGGAACGGTGTTTGATTATGCTGATGCTGAGGAGATTGATACACAATATTCTGTCAGTATTGGTAATGTTATGCGAAAAGTAATGGAGGCATTCGGTACATTTGTGTATAAGAAAGGAATGGCTCAGCTTTCTACAGATGAAAGCATTATGGCAAATCTTTCAAAAGAAGATCAGGCTTATTACGAAAATTTAATGTATAGGCTTGTATTGAATACGGGCAGCCACATGGAGGAAAAGGTAAAAACAATAGACGATATGAATTTCTTTGATTACATTTCAGATGCAGATAAACGAAGAACTGCAAGAGATGTTATTTGCTTTCTATATAAGATAAATCCGCTTCATGTTAAAGCTCATTTGCAGGGTAAAGAAAATGCAGTGGAAAAGATAGAGATGTGGTGTGAAGCAATATCCGTTTAATCAAATAATATTGGAGAATAGTATGCGTAAGATAATTAGAATGCCATCCAGTGTAAGCACTGCGGCGATATAATTGAATCAGTGATTGGATATGACTATGTGACTTGCAACTTTTGGGCATGTAGTGTAGATGGAAATTATGACTATCTTCATGGAAATTATTCGTTATTTATGGAGCTTTGGATGAATCTGCGGAAACGTTTTTTATACTTTCCACTGCAGAAAAATTTCTTGTATGATATAATATTTTAGCAATTTTGTATTGTTTATTTTCGCTTTTTAAAGGAGGTTTGAAATGGAACTTTGGGATGCTTATGATGCGCATTTGAATGTTATCGGTGGTCAAGTTTTGGTTCGTGAGAAAAAGATTCCTTGTGGTGTTTTTCATTTAGTTAGTGAAATTATTGTTAAGCATAGTGATGGGACTTATTTATTAACACAAAGAGATCCAAGAAAAAATCTAGGTGGCATGTGGGAAGCGAGCGCAGGTGGCTCAGCTTTGCAAGGCGAAAGTCCTTTAGATTGCGCAAAACGAGAATTACGTGAAGAGACAGGAATCGTGACAGATGATTTTGTTGAAGTAGGGCGCGTCTTACACCAAAGGCATCAAACTTATTATGTCAATTATCTTTGTCATACAGACGTCGATAAGGATAGTATTGTTTTACAAGAAGGTGAAATCTCTGCTTATAAATGGGTGACTTGTGATGAATTGCGTGGCATGTCTCGAGAGGAGCTTGCTACACAACGAATCCAAAATTTTATTGCAGAATTAGGATAAACCTAAATTCAATGTGATGAGCTAACCAGATTTGGTTAGCTTTTTTGTTTTGATTTTGACCTTTCATCACAATAAATTTATCTCTTATCCCAAACTATTGCGAATTAAAAGTAAGTATGTTTTACTATAATCAAAAGGAGGGAAAAGGATTGAAAATCACTATTGATGTAGATGATTCTCTGGAGCAAGATTATATAACCATTCATTGTAAAGAGCTGACAGATGATATTTTAGAACTTCAAAAAAGTTTAGTCAGTAAATCTGTGGGAAGTCTTCGCATCTCAGCTTTTCAGGATGATGTTGAACATTTTTTAGAATTAAAAACAATCATTTTTATGGAATCAGATGGTAATTATATTCTTATTCATACTTCGCAGGACATTTACAAAACCAGGCGAAAATTAGATGAAAATTGCTTTGATAGTCATTTTAGCTTACTTCATCATTGTGAATGGTATCGGTAAAAGAAGTTTTCTTGGTGTGACATTCCCACTTGGTATTATTGCTTGTTTATTCTCTGATTTGCTTGGGATTGGTATGGTATCTCCGTTTATCATCATTTTGGTTTCTATTTTGATTGGAGTTGGTCTTTCTATGATTTTTGGTAAGAAGGCATATGTTCGTCATGATTTTGGAGGCAAGTACATCTATAGTAATGTTTCAGATTCTAAGGAATATTCGGATGCTGACGGGACATTTACAGTAGACAATAGTCTTGGTGAAAGAACAGCTTATATGTCTGTGAATGATTTAAGACATGGTAAAATTGAAAATGCCCTAGGTAGTTTGATTGTTTATTTTAATGGCACAAGTTTAGATGAAGCGGGTGCTACGATTGATATCGATAATGGTCTAGGTAAACTGCAAGTTTACGTTCCAAAAGAATTTAGAGTATCAGTCAATATTGATAATGGTCTCGGTACAACAGATATTTATTTTGAATAGAATATATAGCCTAAAGCCTTAAAGAATTTCTTTGAGGCTTTTTGATTTCTTTCTTGAAATGCATTTTCAGGTAACGTATAATAAAAATGTTTTGAAAATTTAATGAAAATAGTTGTGGCAGCGACACTTAGAATCAGGAGATAACGATGACATATAAGCTACCAAGAATGAAAGTGCTTATTTTAACTTTGTTAATGGCTTTTATGGAGCTCTCAGCCCTACCTGCAGCTTTTTTAGGTCAAGTAACTTTCAAAGATATTAAACCAATGTATTTTACATTGATGCTAAATTTTATTATAGCCTTGATAACGTCACTTGTAGCTTATGTTCTGTTAGGCGTTTATGGCTTATTGCTCTTGAAAAATAAAGATTAAAAAGTTAGTGAAAGAAGTGAATGATACATGTATATCCATGAATTTGGTAATCCTGAACATCCTAAGGTAATCCTCTTAGCACCGATGATGATATCTGGTGAAAATTTATATCATTTGATGAAACCATATTTGAAAGGTGATTATTGCATTATCGCACCCGACCAAGGTGGTCATGGTAAAGCGGGACAGTATTTGAGTGTTGATGATGAATATCGGCAATTGAAAGATTATCTTGTCGAAAAAGGGTATTTTGATATTAAACTGGTTTATGGCGCCTCACTGGGTGTAGCTATTGGATGGCGATTATTTAATGACCAACGTTTCAAAATTGAATACGCTTGGTTTGATGGAGTTGCTTTGAAGAAAAATGCTTGGTTGTTGGAAAATGTCACGCGCCTTCTTTTTAGACAAAAGAAAAGAGCACTAAAAAAGTCAGGCGCAGCTGCATCATAATCTCTTATTAGAATGTATGGCGAGGATTTGGCTAAGTTGATGACGAAAAATTTTGATAGAATTACCAACCAGAAAATCGATGTTATTTGCCACGCTTGTTGCCATTATGATTTACATCTGTTAACAGCAGAACAACAAAGCAAACTTCATTTAGAATATGGCGAGAAAGATTTCGATCTCGGCGTTTCTAAAAAAAGCTTTTAAAAAATATCTTCCAGAAGTTGATGTGATTATCCGAAAGGGCTCTCCACATTGTGGTTATTTTGCTGGTAATACGGCAGCTTATGTGACAGAATTAGAAGCATTTATAAAATAAAAAAATCTTTTACTCAATTTGGGTAAAAGATTTTTAAATATGATATTATAACTATAATTAATAATCACGATGAAGAGAATTATGAAAAAAGAAAATACGAAATTAAATAGAGTATGGCTATCATTTTTGATATATTTGCTGTTTTTTTGGCTAGGTAGTCTAATACTTAATCAAAAACAGCTTGTTTGGCTTCTTTTAGAATTTTATTCGCTTGTGATTTCTAGTTTTATCCTTTGGAAATACCATCGTTATTTGCAGCCTAAGCACCTGATTATTTCAGGCGGACTTTGTGGCTTGTATACCTTGTCTGAAGTGATTCATCCAACAACCTTGTCGATTTTTAATATCATACTTGTCTTTTTATCGGCTTGTGCTGTGATGGCTGTTTTTGCTCAAAAACCAGAAGGAGCACTAAAATGGTTTAAAGGACATTCAAGAAAAGTATTGCAATAAGTGTTAGTATTGGAATACTATGTGGACTCATTTGGGGTGCTATTAATTGTATACTGATGTTGGGAAGTAATGGCCTTCAAGCTAAAGGTATTTTTGTGATAGACGCTGAAGGAAACCGTCACTTTTACGATCCAGATTCAGGTGACCTTGCCACAAATAAATTTATCGGTGACGGTGACAACTGGTATTACTTTGACGAAAATGGTCAAGTGGTAACTGGTGACCAAGAAATCAACGGTCAAGAATTGCATTTTGATGAAAATGGTGTTCAAACTAAAGGCGGATTCGCAACAGACGCTGAAGGGAACAAACATTATTACGATGCAAAAACTGGAGACTTGGAAGATGTAGCTCTTGTAGAAGCATAAGCACTCATCGATAAGCGTTAGTATTTAAATACTAATCTGATTAAACAAACAATGACTCCATAAAAGAAGCTATCAAATCTAGTGATGTGCGTGCTAGTATTTGGTAGCTTTTTTATGCTTAAAACTTTAAGTTTCATTAGCATTGGTGTATAATTTGGGTGAAGGAAGATGCCTTAGTATTTTAATACTAAGATAAGTTAACATCTAAAAAGGAGATTTCAGGCTATGATGAGTAAACAGAAAAAGACTAGTTTTAGAGATTATATTACTTTAAATGCTATTCCTATTTTGATTGAAGTGGTTTTTATCTTGTCGTGTTTGATTGTCCCGTCAAGCTACCTTATCTACACCAATGCTTTGTTTTACTTTTTGCTCTTGGTTTATTTTCTCATCTCCAAAGATCTTAACTTAAAAGAATGGTTTAGAAGTTTTAAAAGCGGAAGAAAGTACTGGATTCAGGTTTTATTGACGTTTTTATGATTCGTG
>CAZUZI010000048.1:0-6668 GCA_964625015.1 uncultured Candidatus Saccharibacteria bacterium
CATTGTTTATATAAAAATCAACAGTATTATTATTAACTTCATGATCCATAAGAAATGATTTTGAATTACTATTAAAATTATGCAATTCACTTGTAAATACATCATGTTTAATATTAAAATCATTTAAGCTTATTGTGTTAAGATTAACAATCTCTTTCTTAAAATTTTTAAAATTATGTTTCATTAATAAAACCTCCTCGGATTTCGACTTTTATAAATTTAGACAGAATTACATCTGTTAGACGGAAATCCTAAACATTATGTCTAGGATTTTTTATTATGTGTGATTATTAATTTCTATTTTTTTCGTAATTCTTTTATAATTTTTTCTAAATTAAACAAAAAAAATACCTCCTCTAAAATTTATCATAACCATAGTACAAGTCCTCATAATTTCCATTATTTTCCTCATTCTTGTAAATTGGAGAAATTTTCTCTTCCAAATCAGCAAGTGAATTTATAATTCTCGCACCGTTTATTATAACGTCAACATTTTGATTATTTTTCATATTTTTACTCCTTTTATAATTTAATATTTAAGATTGATAAAGATCATCGTCCTGACTACTATCTCCTTCTCTTATGAAGTTCCACATTTATATTACCTCCTTTAATATTTTATTCATTAAAGCGTGAGCATAAATACAGTGATATTCGTTATATAAATAAAAATTATGATATTTATTATACCATCTCAACTGTATTGGTATATCGAGATGATACCCATTAAAATTATGTCTATTATCTTTCTTTTTACGAAAGGCCCTTGATTGAGGGCTATCTACATAAAGATGAATATAAAATCTTTCACCTTTATAAGTGATAGTGCAGTCAATTCCATTTTTATCATCCTCGAAAGAAGATGATACATTATTTTCTCCAAAATATTCTTTTGCTATAAGCAAGAAATGATAATCACGAACTAAAGAAGGATAACTTCTCTTAGCTCTAATTAGAATATCCTTCTTGGTAATTTTTCCATAAGAATTATTACATATTACATCTAATTTTTTCTTATTATATTTACAATATGCAATTAAAAAATCCCTGCAAAGAGGAATATTACCAGTAAAAGAAGTTATTTTAAAAAATACCTCACTAAAATGAGGTAAATTGCAACGCTCTGCGACGGAGTTGCTATCACTTTTTGGACACGTATAGTCTTGATTTTTCAGAATTTCAAGACACTTATTAATTTTATTAGTCACAATAAAACTCCTTTCTTATTTTACTAGAATCTACATAAACATTAGTCATGTAATCAGATAATCTATCTAAAAATACTTTAAATAGATAAATTATTATGCAGTTAGATAACATTATTAATATAAATATTATTATAATATCACCTCCTAAAATTTTTAGGAAAATTTTATCTCACACACTACTAACTGAGTCTTTTTGTTACGTAGTGTTTGGATAATTTGCCTCAGTCATATTTTTTTATCCTGCAAAGAAATATTTGCAAATAAAAAAAACACTCTATAGTTGAGAGTGTTTAATTTGAAAAAAACTAAAAATCAATAAGGATATTAATTCTCATTAAATAATTCATCATATTCTTTATCTGTTTGAGTAACAGAGAATATAATGTCATTATTATCATCTATTCCAGACGAATATTTTGGATTATAATATTTAGACTTATTTTCTTTTTTATCTAAATATTTATATCCAAATAATTTCATTCTAATAAAGTTAGAAATTGATAAATTTAACTTTTTTGCTTCTTCTTCTAACTTTATTACTTCCCTATCTATCATTCTTATTGTCAATTTGCTATTTTTGTTCATAATAATATCGCTCCTTATATTTATATGATATTATTATAACATATTTATGACAATAAGTCAATAGATTTTGTGGACATTTTATAAAAACATATCAAATATGCATGACTTTATTATAAAAATAAAGTAAAAATGTCCACATTTTAATAATATGGGTTAAATTAGTAAGACATTTTATTAAAAAATACATAAAAATGCCTTACTTTATTGTAAAAAAAAGGTTAATTTTTATTAAAAAGTCTGACTATTTTATGGTCAGAAATAGAATGTCTTACTAATTTATGTTTTTTTTAAAAAAAAGTAGACATTTTTATACTATTTTCAGTAAAATATGACAGACAATTTATCTATTTTTAGAAAAAGCTGACAAATTATAATGTAATATATGTTAAATAACATATAATTTGTCAACTTTTCAAGTTTCTGCTACACTTTTTTATTTTTTAGGTGTAACAGAAAAAACTCTTATTTTACGCCATTATTATGACTTTTTTTCTGTTACACTTTTTATTTTCACAATAACATTCTCAGAAATATATTTTTTCATTATTATATCTAGTTACACTTGTTACACATTATATAAAATCTTGAATCTTCGTGAGGAAAAAATATATATTATATATATAGTATAAAAATAAAAATAAATATTTTTTCCTCTGAGAATGTGATTGTACGGATTCAAAAGTGTAACAGTAAAAAAAGTTAAAATAATGGCGTTATTAAGCCAAAATTTCTGTTACACTTTTATTTTTATAGGTGTAACAATGGTGTAACAATATTATAATAATATTGAATATTATAATATTTCTGATTGTTATTGTAATTACTATTCTATACTATTTTGTATTTATGGTAATAATAATACAATAATAATATACTATACTAATTACAATAGTATTTTTTCATAATCGTTTTAAACACGTCTAAAATCGATTTTAAGCATAACTTCTATTCTGACGGATAAAAATTATAACTTTAATTATAATTTTAATTCTGAGTGATTTTAGACGCATTTTTAACCTTAATTTTTAGTATCTCACTTTTGGTCTAAAAGATTTAGACCGTGCAATTTTTATAACAAATATCTAAAATCGGCTTTTTTACATAAAGAATCCGATAAGTATCTTTATTAATTTCTTTCTTAAAAACATCTATATTATTACTAATAATAATTTCATTATTAATTAAAATATTGATATTATTGTTAGTAATTTTAATTGTTAATTCAACATTATATCTATTACAAATATTAATTAACCATTTATAAAATTGTTCTTCCTTATTCATTTATTTTCACCTCCTTCCTATAAGGATTATTTAATATATGGTGGCAATAAAGGGAATTGAACCCTAAAGTGGGCTATCATCCACTCTCTAGAAGGAAGTTTTATATGTATAGATATATTATACACATAAAGAGTCCTTTCTTTTTCCAGAGATTGCCATATTTAAGAAAAACTATTATGATAGCACCAATACTTCATATTTTCATCTTTATAATAATTTAGACATGCGGAATCTAAATATGGAGTAATAAATCTATTATTAATATCACAATCTAATCGTAAACATTTAAAATCAGGAGTTTTTATATCATAAGATGATATATTATCTCCTTTTTCATAGAAGAACAGATTATTTTCTTTACAAATCTGTTTTACTAAATTTACAATAGATTGTCCAGTTCTATAATCAGGGTATATTCTATCTAAAAATATACCATAATTATTATTACCATCAACAATAAGTCTTATTACTACACGACTTATCATTTTTTTCGGATTTAATTTCATTCATTCCTTTAAATCCTACTTTTTCATTATCGGTAATATACATTACCAGACAGGTATTATTAATCACATCAGACCATAAACCTTTTGCAAGGTTATCATAATTGTTTTTTAACGTCTGACATGATCTCTAATTACCTCCAGTAAAGGAACTCATTCCCATTACTTTTACAGGATGTTTAGTTCCTATAATAGTAACTTTATCCTTCTTGGTTCTATGTGTATTATACACTTTAAACCAATTAAGAGAATTAATATCCTTTACTTTTAGGTGTTTTTGTAGGAATTTTGAAAATTTCGGGGAATTCATTTTATCACCTCCTTTATAGGAAAAAATTCTTAAAACAATAGACTTAATCTATTCTTTTAAAAACTTTTTATATTCATTCTTTCTAGGAGGAAAGGCTTTACTGCATTACGTATTACACGATTTTGCAATCCTTCCCTCCATAATAAAAAGAACTAGTTAATTTTATAGGATAGAATATATAATCAAATTAACAAAATTATATATTTTTTCTTTTAAGACGTAAAAACCTATATATCATAGCATTAATACGTCTGACGGTAATTTATATAATTACATTACCATAAATTTACTATATCCATTGGATACCCAAATATAGTTATCCCAATCGCAATAAACTGTGTAATAACCATCAGTAATAGTTTTATTGTTATCTAATACAGATAACACCATGTCTTGAAGTTCTTCAGATAACTCTTCAAGATACTTTGAAAATTTTATTTTTAATTCCATTCTTTTATCACCTCCTTTATTAAAATAATCAATATAATATACTATCATATAATAAATATTAATAATTATACTATATTCATTATTTTAATAAAAATTATAACCAATAAAAAAGGCTAGTAATACAGAACTATAAGTTCTATACTACTAGCCAATTAAATCGGGTTGTACTACATTTTGACACATACAGGGTTGTAGCTTACAACTTTACAATAACCCTGTCACTCTATAAAGTAAAAGGTTAATTATGGCAAGAAGTGTTATAATAACATTATATTGCAAATGTTATAGAGTGATTAATACTACTCTATGGATAATAACACGTTAGATAATAACTCTCACACAGTATATTATCTAATTAACCTTTTCAAATTACAAAGTAATTTATTTTTGAGATATTTGTAGGAGTTTTATTAGTGATTATTTCCACGAAGTGGATATACTCCTTCCAGTTCTTTTACGCGAACAGCGTTTTTACAGTAATATGTATTCTATAGATTTACTCTATCAATAACTACATTATTACCACTCGTCATGGCTAATACATATTACAGGCATTTTACGTAGCATATTTCAACCAATAGTTTTAATTATCACAATTAAAATCTATTTTTTTCGTAAAATGTGACACCCCATTGATTCATAAAATACAGTCGGCGATCACCAACCTACGATCAACCCTGTATTTAACAGAAGTTTATTAAACACCTGCTATATCAGCATTGATATATTGAATCCTTTTGAAATTTCATTACATGAATTTTACCACTATTCATTAATGAAATTCTCTGACTATTTGTTACAGGCATATTGCTATGGTTTGATTTTCACATATTATCTTATAACTTCTACAATACAAAGTAATTACTATCATACTATTAATAAACTGGTAACACGATAGTATTACTATTGTTTTAAAACAAAGTTATAAATAATTATTCCCTTGTCATATTGGATTGTTTATTTTAAAAAGAATTATAATGGTAAAATCAATTTATATGTCATTACGTTGTTACAACGTGAGATATAAATTCTTAAAAATCCATTATAATACAATATAGCATAATAGTAATACGTTGCATATTACTGGCTATATTATTACTTCTTCGTTACAAAGAAATATCTACAATGATAATTATTATAAAACGTTGAATTTTCAATATTTTATAATAATTACCCTGTTTTTATGTGAAAAAATAATCTAACCTGCCAGACTGACAGGTTATCTATATAGCAGGTTAGATTACTATTCAATTTTTAATTATTTTCTATCGCTTTTATTAGCCCATATATCCTGTTAAAGATTTTTTCAATCTGTTTACTTGTTTCCTTTCTGTCATCTTCATTGTTTTGAAATGTTCCATAATCTGTTAATAAAGTAAATGTTTGTCCTATTACTCCGTCTAATTTTTCCCTGCAATCTGTTTTAGGAGAAGTTATTTTATCCTTTCCCTTAAAGATTTGATTTAATTTTAGTCTGGCATCTTCCTTGGTGGAATTACTCTTCATTACAGAGGAGTAGTTTACATTACCATTTTTACTCTCTATTCTCTTAACTGAATAAGTGTTATATTCTTTATTTCCTACTACCGAATAACTTACTGTTAATTTACTACCTGTTTTATTATTTTTAACTAACTGACAATTATAACAATAAACTCTTTCTTTCTCGGAAGGATTTTTTATGCTTGATTCTTCCCATATAAATCCTTCTTCTTTCTTGTTATATTCAGTAAATAAAAAAGAAAAACTTACCACTTCAGGATTAAATGCTTTTAAATTAAATTTATACTGTAATTCATTTATTCCCAGTAATCCATTATTAATAATTTCAGGAATAAATTTAGAGGGAATATTAGTTATATTTCTTATATCTTTTTTATTTTCTTTTATAAAGGATATAAGATTCTCTTTTTCCTCTTTTTTTAAAGAATTATAATCTAATAAAACAATAGGAGGAAGTTTTGCTTCAGGAAGAATTGTAGAAGAAGTTATCATTTTTTCTATCGCATTATTAATTTCCTCTTTTGTCCTTTTTTCCTCTATTCTCTGTCCTATTCCCTGGCTTTGATTCCATAATTCCTTTAAATCCTCAGATTTTAGTTCTCCAGTCGCTAATTTTGTTTCTTGTGTCATTGTAAAACACTCCTTTTTATAATGTTCACAAAAAGAATAATCCTCTTGTGTCTGTACCTTGTTAAAAGATACATACTCAAGAGGACTATTACCTTCTAATAACGTTACATTATTAGTGGCACAAGAAGAGGAGTATAACGTTTCATTATACTCCTGTTTCCCTTTCTTTTCGTTTTTCTGTTTCATTTTTTTCAC
>CAZUZI010000049.1:0-6643 GCA_964625015.1 uncultured Candidatus Saccharibacteria bacterium
GTTCCTCCTGCTCCTTCCTTATCCTTTCCAATTCTTCTGCTTCCCGTCTTGCCTTGATTATTGCCTTCGCTTTTTTATAGTCAACCTTCTTCCCCGCCTTCACCATTTTTAATAGTTCGCCGAAGATTTCCCGTATATCCTCCGGTTTCTTTTGGGAGATTTCTATCACCGACGTCTGAGGGAGTTTTATCTCCTCTGAGAGGATTCTTTCTTGTATTTTTTTACCCATTACTTCCTTGATTTTTAATAACGCCTTCGAATATTCAGCGTTCCTGCGTATTGTTTTTTCATTTACTCCTGTTTCCTCTGCTATGGTCTCTGCTGTTTTTTTATCGGTTGTTGAACCTTGTTGTGTATCACATTTTGCTAAGTGGACATTTTGTCCACTTACCACTTTATCTTCTTCTATTAAAGATTCAGTTTGCTCCTTTGTTTTTTCTTGTTTTTTAGTGTATTGGTTCCCTCTTCCTCCTTTTTCCGCCCCGTGTTCTTTCTTCCTTGATTCATATAGTTCACCTATGTATTTTGCCTTTTGGGAATCTGTAAGGTTCCTCCGCCCCAGCTGATTCAAAAAAATCCATTGGTGAACTTGCTCTACATTCGCAAATTTTAGCGACTTTGTAGAGTAAATTAGTTTATTCCGGTCGCAAATCTCTTTCCGGTGGTGTCCGTCTATGAGGGCAAAATCGTCCTCCCGCTCCCATAAAACAAGGGGGTCTCTACACCCTTCCCGCAGGATACTTTCCTCCAGAAGTTTTTTCTCCTCCGCCGATAACGGGGGGATTAAATCCCGTATTTCGTCCAGTATTACTATGGTTTTGTCAACTACCTTCTCCATTTTTTGCTCCTCCTGTAGTTAGATTTTATACCCCATAACTGCAATCCTGCCCCGGATGTCCGCCTCGATTTTTGCCAGGCTTTCATTTATCACCAACAGCTTCGTCGTCTTGCCGGGGGACAGGATTTACCTCGGATTTAAACCCGCATTCGGGGTTGCTGCATCGCCCGTTTTCCACCACCAGCCCGCATTCGGGGCAAATTTCGACTTTGGTTTCTGTTCGTTGCATCGTTTTCATCCTTTCCGGTGGTCGCCGCCCTAAAACGGCATATCCGATTCGTCAAAGTCCCAGTCGTCTTGTTGCCCCGGCTTTATCCCCAAAATTTCTGCGATTATTTTATCACGGTCAATTGTGCTGCGTTTACATGGATAATCTTGTAATTTCCCCGCCGGATAAGGATAATAACTTCCTGGTGAACTATACACCTCGTCCTTGATATATACTCCCATCCTTGCCCTTGTATCCCCCACATAGGCGAGCCTGTGTTCAGGGTCGGGATTGTTTGAAAAACCTTTTCTCACAGCCTTGCAAAGTTTTGACTCTATTATCACTGTGTCAGCCTCTTTGCCCTTGACTGAGTGGAGGGTTCCAATTGAGAGACCGGGCTTTTTGCCGATTGCACCAAATCCATATTTTTTTATCACCCGCCGGATATATTTTTCCTGTTTGTCAGTTATTTTATTTATTTTTTTATATATTTTGCCCGTTTTTAGCGACTCAATCCCTTCCGGCGTCCATCCCCAAACGTCCAAATTATCAAGTGATATTTGTTTGTCCTGCCGCCCGAAGTCAGTCAGACTTCCTTTTAGTTGCCGAATCCTATTCTTTTCGCCATATCTGAGGATCTCTTTCTGCGGGATAAATTCAAGCAGATCATCAATCTGGTTATAAGAGATCCTTTCTCCGCCCCGGAGTCTTTCAATAGTCGCTATTGCCGCCGCATAATCAGTAATCACCGGGCTTCTTCCCCCCCTTGAAAAAGCATAAGGGATGCCTTTTTCCCGCAGTTCCTCTTCGACGGCGGCAACCTCAAAGTTCGTCCGGGATAGATAAAAAGTTGAACCGCCACTGATTTCTTCGACGTCAGGAGTTGAAAAAACTCTTTTGACAAATCCACCCTGCTGCCGAGGGCTAAAATTATCGTTGGCATATCGGCTTTTCATCCTCCCCACTATTTGCCGGGCTGCGGAATGGACCTGAGATGGACAACGGAAAGACTGATCGAGTGTTACCGACAAATCTGCCTCCCACTCGGTCATTAAAGACGGAGCCGCACCCTGAAACTCATATATCGCCTGGTAGGGGTCGCCCGCTATCACCGTTATACCCGCCTTCCGACCCCACATTTCGACGATTTTAAACATCAACGGGGAAAGGTCTTGGGCTTCATCCACAATAAGCAAATCTATTTTGGGGCAAATCCCCAGGCTGTAAACCTCCCGTAACATATCATTAAAATCGTATAATTTCGGGTGTTCCGGCGTTGGGAATGCGGGATTTTTGAACGCCTCATATTTTTGCACGAAAGTTTCCAGGTCTTTTAGGGTTATGGCAACATTATACCCGGATGCCATCCGGTAATAATTCTGGCGCCAGTCTGTTACCGTGAGTAAGGAGTAAGAATAAATCGACCGGGCAACGTCCCACTTCGTTTTTATCGCCGCCACTGTGAAAACTTCGTCTTCCGTCGATTCGCTCCCAGAAAGTTCTATTGCCGATTGTTCCTTGAACCTCCGCTCCCAGGCAGAATTAAAAATTTGCTTGCCGGGAACCATCAGCAGGCGGCAACAGGCGGAGTGTAAGGTTCTGAACCACAGAAAATTTTTGTTACCCCTGCCGTAAATTTTTGAAACCCGGTCGCGTGCCTCTTCCGCCGCCGCCCTGGAGAATGACAAAAACGCTATTTTTTCAGGTTGATATAATTCACTCTTTACGGCGGTTTCCACTATTTTAATTAAAAAAGTTGTTTTCCCTGTGCCGGGCGGGCCGTTCAGTTTTGCTCTCATTTTTCATGAATTCCTTTCAAGTGGTGTAAGAAGTGTAAGAATTCATTTTTTTAATTTTTTTAAATTTCTTAGTGTTCATCGGTGTTTGCATTGTTGCGTCGGAGTATATATATACATACATTACACTAGACAGATTGGTGGTGTAAGAGTTGCCCGTCAGAGATAAATATGATTATATATACACTTCCGGGGTTTCGGCTCTTTAAACTTAAAAATCCTTACACTCCTTACACCTGTTTTAAAAAAAATATCACAACAGAAACTTTTTTTTAAAGTGGTGTAAGTGGTGTAAGAATGTAAGAACTCAGGTGATTAGTGGGTTTGTTGCATTACGGTGAAAAAATTTTAAGGTAATGTGTGTAAGGTCGCAATAATTGAAAGTTATTAGCCGTTTTTTGGCTTTCTGAACTGAATAGATTGAATTTGAGGGCGTTTTTGTCATCGCTATATCTCCTCTTCTGTAATATACCACGTTCGGAGGCTTTTGTCAAAAATCCAAAGGACTTTATGACCTGCCCCGTGTTCCCGCAATATCCGATAAAGTTCTTGTTTGTCGATATTTATCTTTTCTTGGCGGAATTTTTCCCAAAGTTGCTGCGAATTGAAATGGATTTTCCCGTCTCGCCGTATGACCATACCCAGGCGGAAGGATTCTGTATCGGTGGCTTCTTCAGCCCGTTCCAACCACTCCCGGATAATTTCGAAATATGCTTCCTTCTGTGATGCTTCCTTCGGGACTTCTTCCTCGGTTATATCGGCTGATAGCGTTGCAACAAAGTCCCGCCATTCTTTTTTAGTGATCCACGCAGGAAAGGAATTTGTTACTGAATAATATTTGCGTTCGAACAAGCGGAAGGTCATCAGTTCATCAAGTTGCAGTTCGATTTTAGTCCCGTCGGCGGTTGAAAATTCGTAAAATGGAGGGTCTCCCTTTATCTTTTTTAGTTTTATCCCCATGGCGGCGCGTTCGTCGTCGGAATACCTAGCGAAAACGGATTCTATTGTTTGTTCCACTTCTCCGGCATCCATCGGGGGATTACACCGACGCTCAACGATATTACTGATGATGGCGGCGGCTATATCCTGCGGGATCTTTTTTTTACAACAGTATCCGGCAAGCCTGGTAACTGTGGTATTTCGCTTACCCTCCCGTATTTCAGAGGTTATGGTGGAGGCTATCCATTTTTCTTCTTTGTCGAGTCCGGCGGGTTCGTCATCGTCGTCTTTTTTTCGATAAGTTGTCTTTTTTTGCAAGATAACAGTGTTTTTTGGTGTTTTTTCACAGATTCCATTAAATTCTTTCCAAATTTCGTCAAGTTTATACTCAAAGTCTTTTTCGGTATAGACATTGGCAGGCTCGAAAAATATTATTTCACAATTGACGGGGCAACCAGGGACTTTAACGTTTTTACTTCCCGGCAGACGGAAAATTCGTGGCAGGTCGCCGACCTTATCGCCGCCAAGAATGTGTTTGCTTATTTTTTCCCCTGTTCTTTCGAAACAGTCCCGGACTACCTCTGAAAAAAGGTCAATCGGCTCCGTCAACAACCAATAAAAATGAACGCCATGACCGGATAAAATTATTATTGTTGGCGGCAGGTTGGCAAACCACTTTTTGCACCGTGCTAAAATTTCTTTTATTCCGCCGGGGAAGGTTTCAGGTTTGGCGTCAACGTCCGCCCAATACCCCCAGGCGTGGGAGATATTTTTCTTCGTCCCCCGCTTGTCCACACGGGGGAGGAGTCCGAAGTAAATATTCTCGTCGGAGTAGATCCTACAGTATTCTTCCCAATCAACTTTGTCGAGATCTTTTATTTGATAAAATTCAATTTTGGTAACTTTGTTTCCAACCATCCGGCGGATTTCCAAGTACTGCTCTGGGTCTATGCCCCTGTATAAAATTTTCAAAAATTCAAGCGTTGTTGGAAGGTTTTTTGTCATTTGACGCCTCCGGCTTTTTTTATTTTATTTTGCCGAGTTTTTTGAGTCCGGCAATAATGCCGGATTGGAACAGCTCCTTCATTTTTTCGTCGGTGAAGTTGATATACGGGGTATATTTTGTTTCGCCCTTGTCATCAAGCCACGGTCGGGACGGATAGGCAATCCAATAATGCCCGTTTTTCTGGTGGAGTGTTAAATCCCGGATTTCTAACCCGATTTTTGTCATCTCGACGGTGATAAATCCCTGCAAGGTGTTTTTGTTGCAGGGTGTAAACTTTACAATTTTTAGCACGTTGTTTCCTCCTCCCGGGACATTATATCTTCGGCGGTTACTTGGAGTATCCGGGACAAAGCCATAAGGACTCCAGCAGGCATTTGCACTTTTCCGGCTTCGTAAAGCGTCAGGGTTAGATAGTTTATTCCTGTTTTTCGAGAAATCCATTTGCGGGTGATTCCTTTCCCCTCTCGGATTTTTCTGAGGTTGTTAAAAAATTTCATCTAATTTCTCCTTAAAAATGTATTATCATATTATAACATTTTTTGGCGGGATTGTAAATGGGTGAGGATTTCCCCCTTCCTTTCTGCCATCCGGCGGCGGTAAAGTTCCATAAATTCCTCCAGCGTCCAATAGCGTTTTCGTTTGCGTTTTGCTTCCCTGCGTCGGGCTTTCCGCTTCGCTAAAATTTCATCCCGGTTGGCATAATAGCGGTTTATCTCCTGTATCCGCTTCCGCTTGTTTTTATCGTTTTCCGAAACTTTCATTCTGCACCTCCTGTCGAAAATTTCACAACACGCTTTACTTTTGGAAAATATAATATATGGCGGTTACGGATTATCAACCCACTTGATCGGGCCGTGCCGCTTGCCCGCCCAAAAACCGTTAATTGTTAAATTGCGGTCGTCGATATAATTGTTTGCCGGGGCTTTCCCCTCCATCCCGTCGAAGGGGATCATGTGGAAAGTGAGCCATTCTGCGATCTGCTTTTTTTGTTGATGCCGTTGTGCCGCCGGAATTTCCCGCCAGAGTCGGCAGGTATAAATAAGTATCGTTTCTCCTTTTGCTCTTGCCTCCCGCAGGGCTTTAACGATTTTCGGGTTCGGCTCTCCCAGGAGGGGGAATCTATCCTCTTTGGTGATTGTCCCGTCGAGGTCAACAGCAACGTTAAAAATTTTCATCGGCTATTCCTCCCAAAGTTTAATTTTTGCTTGAAACTCCTCTTGGAACCGCTTGAAGTCGTCGGTCTCGCAGAAGTTGAAGATGTCTCCGCCGCATTCCCGGTTGTCGCCTGGTATTTCGGTGGAATAAATGTTTCCCAGGGGAATCAAGAATGTAATTACATCGGTCATATCATCTGACAGGGCATAAAAAGTATCATCTCTAAATGCCACAAATTCGGCCCTATCCGGGGAATAAGAAATCAGAACCCATTCGTTATGTAAGTCGCAAATATCCCCCATCCTGACCTGATGCCCGTCGGCATAGAATACCCCTGGCACGGTCGGACGCCAACAGCCGGAACCGGAACAGGCGGGACAAATTATGAATTTATTGCTTGCGTATTTCTTGTTACAAGTGATATAATCTCCTCTTCCGTCGCACTCATGACACTTAAATCCAGTGTTATTCCGTTTGCGTCCCAGGTTGCTCTTAATTTTCATCTCGTTGGGCTTCTTCATGCTCCTTTAGTTTAATATTTATTTCATTTCTTTTTTATGCCAAAGTAGTCCGCCTGCACACTCCAGTCTATACCCTCCGGGACGCACCCGTCCAAAAATACGCAAAACTTCCATACGGAAAAAGGGATAGGAAACAAGGGCGGCTGGGCAAACAGTTCGATTTTAGATTCTCTTGTGTTT
>CAZUZI010000050.1:0-6567 GCA_964625015.1 uncultured Candidatus Saccharibacteria bacterium
TATATACTGAGTCAATTATACGCTGATTATTTTGCGCGACCCAAAATGAACCGACAGTATATGGAAAGAACCTAACAATTGTCTGCGGATCACTGTATGCCATCATCATCGAAATGCCGAATTCAAGCATTTCTTTATATAATGGATACAGAGCGGTATAAAAATTAGAATTTGAAAGTGTGTCTCTTACGCATTCCTCAGCTTTTTGAAGCCAAAGTTTAGCTTGGTGGGTAAATGAAGAATCGAATTTTTTATAATCACCGGCGAAGAAGCTGAACCACTGTGTGGAAGGAGATGACAAACCACCATGCAAACCATCTGCTGCAGTTTGAGCCATCTTTCTCGGAGATGAATCTTGAATCTGACTATCGTCAATTGGATCATCGACATCATCTTGATCGCCATCAAGATATTTAGTCGCTGCTGGATCAAGAAGATCTCGTACTTGACGCCATTTATTTTCTATTGGTCGCCGTAAATTCTTAAGTGAGTCAAATCTACGGCGATATTTTGCTTTTATCTCAAGATTATAATTAGCTTTACCCAGCATACGATATGCTGTTTTAGTCTGTTCTTCATAAATTTCTAATTTCTCAGCTACTGTCATGTGAGTCTCTTATTATCCAGCAAGGGTTTTACGCTTACCGATAGCATTAGACTGAATGCCAAGACCAGAAGTCGGATTGTATTCCTGCTCGGCAAGTGCCGCTTTCTCTCGTAATGCACGTTCTGCGTCATCTGCTTCTTCATTAGTTCCTTCTGTAGTCACAGCTGGGTTAGTCGGAACTTCTGGCATAGTACCTGCAGCGACATTTGCGCCAGGCTGTGCATTAAGTTGACTCATCATAGACGAATAGTCTGGAGTTTTTGGCGCCAAAAGAGCAGATCCAATCAACCCTAAACCTACTCCAGCGGCTCCAAACAAAGCTGCAGAAACAACAGAAGCCATATAAATCCTTTCATTTCTTTCTTACAGATGGAGCGTTATCAAGTGCGGCTTTACCAAGTAAATAGGCCATCTTTTGAAGAGTTTGTGGACCAATACTAAGTAATGTCGTTTTTAGTGGTAACATCTTATTTCTAGACCGTAGACCCATCTTTTTTCGTAACATTTCACTTGGAGAATCAATTTTCTTAGCCACTATATAATTCTCCTATGTCCTAAAGCCTTAGCTCTTTGATCGCGCTTCCAATCATCTTCCCAAGTATTCATGGTAACAACATTCGATTTACGTAACGTAGACATCATTTCATCTGGTAAACTAAATGTTAAAGCCAGGGCATCACCCAGGTCAGGAGAATGTATACCTTTTCTACGCATTTCCTCTTTAGATTCAAGATATACTTTACCATTCTCTTTGATCCCATATTCGGGTGCAATCAAATCTTCTTTTATGCCTGGATAATTAGCTAAAACTACGTTATCTTGTTGAAACCATTCTCGCATTTTCCACCACATCTCAGCACGTTTGTTAAGAAACATGTCTCCAAATGGTTTTTCAGAAAAACTTACACGAATATGCTTTACTCCAAATGCTCTAAGAGCGTCACAACAAGATGCTCCTACACCAGTTTTATCAACGAATATGTATTTTGCTTTATTAACAGACGCTAAATTCATTGCATGTCGCGCGAGGATATCACCTGGAACATGACGTTGACAAAATAATATCTTCGCGTACCTACCTCTACGGAGAGCTATAACTGATCGATCCTCGCCTTCCCATGCTGGATCTACTCCTAACACTGGAGATGCGTATTCGATATCTGAATCTCTACACCCGCGTGAAAGTGCTTCCTCAACTAATCGTACTGGTATGATTCCACTCAAACCTTCTCTTGGAAACTGTCCTAAAACACGCACACGAAATACATCGCTATCTTCACCATAATCTTTTTTGACTGCGTTTATAAAATCTTGGTCTACAAGTTCACTATCAGCAGATGAAAATTGAAATTTGACCCATGAATTTTCACTATGAAATATTCTATAAAAAAATCCTTTTACTTGTGTTGGATTACCCGCCATTATAGCTCTGGAGTTGGATGTCGATAATGCACCGTATGCGACTTCAAATATTTTCTCATCGACACCGGCAGCTTCATCAATTATAAATAGCAAATTCTCACTATGGAAGCCTTGCAGCGCATCTGGATTTTCTGGTCTAGCAGTTCTAGCCACCATAAATCCGGTAGAACCTTTCATTTCAATTCTAAATTTTGATACACTAAATTGATTTCTTAACCACGGATGCATGTTTCCAATTGATGAACGTACTTCGCCCCAGAGAATATCTTCAAGTTGGTGCGCGGTAGGAGCTGTACAAGGGATTTTTGCGTTGTCTCTCGTGGCGAGGAACCACAAGCCACACCAGGAGAGGAGAGTAGATTTCCCAATTCCGTGTCCGGAGGCAATAGCAATTTTTGATCCTGGATAGGCAAGCTCATTTAGCACCTTTTCCTGTTGTTTAGTCGGTTTACGCCCTAACATATCACGCACAAAATATATAGGAGATTTATAGCACAGTGCTATATGATCTTCTTTAGAAATGGTTGCCATTAAGTTACCTCGTATTCAATATACTCCATAGCTTCGGCTGCTTCAAGAGAATTTCTATGGAGTGGATCAAGCTCTACAAGCTTGCCTTTGGCATTCATGACCATTTCACGATAACCACCAAGCAATGTAAGTTCTTTCTTTTCAACAAATTGTCCGTTGGCCTTTGCCAGAAGTTCTGACGCTCTCATACGAACATTTGGATTAGTATCTTCGTCTAATATTGTCTGAATCCAGAATGTAAGGCATAGATCTTTACGCATCATCTCATTACGCAGGAAAGACTGTTCATCTGCCTGCATATTTTTTAGCATCCTTGTTAACGGGGTTTCTGAGATTTGAAGCGCCACTGACATTTTACTATCCTCCTATTGTTATTATACTTCGTAGAAGAAATTATTTTTTTTTAAAAAATACGAGATTTTTTGTAAACTATGCCTGCGTAAATACTTAAAATTTTTTATTTTTCTAGTACTATCGATTAAACCTATATTTTCTATTTTTTCAATTTTTCTGGGTTGATTTTCGATTAAGTTTAATCGCTATTTTTTCTAAATTATTCGTCGCATAAAATCGTATTCGTAATTTATTCGGGTTAAATCTAGATATCTAGAAATTCATTCTGGATATGTTTATTTACGTATTCGATCATGTTTATTTTTACTAGATTTTTTAGATTTCTATTATCGGAATGTCAAAAGTTACTTTTATTTCTGGGATGACTTTCCCCCGCGCGAAAATAAAAAAGTCCACCCCCAGGCCTCAGTAAAAAAAAATTTTATTGGAAAGAAATTTTTGGTAAATTTTAATTAAAAAATAAATAAAATTTTGCTGTATAATTAATTTCATGCGGCAAAAATAATTTTTAAATTTATACGGTACTCGTGAGAGTGTATACGTCTAGTCAAAGATTATACAAGGAGAATCGTCATGGCTAAGAGAATAGGGGAAGTACAGTGCGAGCTGATTATGAGGGGAAGAGACTTGGACTATATTAATCGGTTCATGCTGAGATTCTTCGGGCCGAGTAAAGCGAAGGACGGAGAGTATCGGACTACTACGGCGTGGTATATGTCCGATCTTCGGAAGAAGGGATTCGATATTGCGAAGAGAGGGCGGAAGACGAAAGAACAGAAGATGGAGAAGTTACTGAGACTCGCTGAGAAGTATGGGATAAAAGTCACTGTCGAAGCCGCGGAATAACGAAAATAGCGGGTGAGGGGAAAAATATCTCTGAAAGGATACCGGCATGAAAATTACTATCGAATTGGAAAATTATCTGTTCAATATCGATTATTTGGACGATGGGACAATTCGAGCAACATCGGAAGTATTCGAAGATGACGGACTGAGACCCAACCATGTCGACTTCGGTACATACGAACAGGCAATAAATTACTGTCTAATGGAGATGAGAAAATTTATGTACCTTCGTTGTGAATGCCCAGATGAAAATACCCGTGAACTTAACGAATATATTGCTCTGACCAAAGCGGCTCAACTCTAAGGAGAAAGTACTATGAAGATCACCGTTGATATCCATGGCAAAAAGAGCATTATCGATAACTATGCTGTGAAACAATTTTCCATCGAAAGTAATTTCCTGTGTGTCAAACATACCAATACTCTGGAACAAGCACTGAGATTCTGTCTGAACGATGCCCAACGTCGATATGTGGAAGAGCTACGGTGTACAATAGACAGGCATGATGAACGTGCTGAGCATTTGTTCACTAAAATGCATGACATTGTAACATGGACTGCGGCACTTGGATAATATGCAACCCAAGTCGATGGCCATCAACGACTCTAAATAAATGGCCACCAAAATAACTTAGTGACTTAATTTCTCAGCAAACTCAGCTTTTTGGGGAAACGAAACACGGAATCGGCCCGAAATCCTCTGAGAACTCAGAGGATCTGTACAGGATTGGAACCTGTACACTGATGATGGGAACCAAACTAGGAGAAAACAATGAAGACCGCAGATGATATCGCGAATATGTTTACAGAAGGTACTCGCAAAGTCGAAATACTCTTGGAAGACAGCAGCCAAAGACAGATCGCACTGACAATCTACCGTATTGAAGACAAATACTATCTCTTTGAAGGTGGAGTAGACGCTAGACTCGGCCACGTTTACCACATCGATTGGGACGACCTCTCCAAAGCTGAGCTTCTCAGCCAATTCTACACAGAAGTTGCGGTAGCAGCGCTCAACGGATACCAAGTAATCTCCATAGACTCGACGCCGTTCATTGGAGTCCGTTAACTCTCTCACGCCCCAAAATAGAAAAAGCCCCAAGTTAAGAATCATCGGATTGGCATTGAAATATATATTTATTTTTTTAATTATAATTATTCAAAACAAAAATAAATAATTATATTATATACGTAAAATCGAATATAAGAAGTTCTCGAACAAAAAATTTTTTTTACCGCTGAAAAACTTAAGGTCTATTGTATGCGTTAAATAGATGTTAATATAAGTTATTATATACCAAGACTTTATATTTTTTATATTTTATACATTGACAAAAAATAAATTCGTTTACAAAAAATAAATATTCGAAAAAAACATTTTAAATCACGAATAAAAATTTTATAAAGGATTCATATGAAATTTCATGTGAGCACCGACAAAATTCAAGCGGAATTCACTTTAACAGAAAGGGGATACCAAATAACAAAAACACAAAGTTCTGATGAAAGTCTGTCAAAAATCGCAGTGAAAAACATTGTGAAACTCGAGGTTCACAACAAAATAGGAGTATACCATGTCTTTTAGACCATCGTATGTTCAGGCAGAACAGTCAGGACCGCCGTAGACCGACGAATAAGTCGCCAAAGAAACGTTCCACAGACAGTGGCAAAATTGAGTTCACAAACATGTGGCAATGCCGTGTGATTACAGATTACGGCTATTACACCGCATTCAGATCAAATGATTATTACGAACGGGAATGCAAGTTGTCAGAATTATAAAAGCCCAAGTATATAACTTAACACATATGTAAAGTCTTTCCCCATAGTGAGAAAGACAAGTCAACTGATGTCAAAAATGAAAGGAAACAAAAATGAGGATTGAGTTAGATATCAATGGTAAATGGTTTGGGGTAAAATATAGCGAAGATGATGATGGATTTTGGGCAGAATCAGGCAAAGATCAATCGACTTTGTGCATATACCTTGCTGATGCCATCGAATGGTGCATAGAAGAAGTAAGAAAAGAATGCAAAGAAAATATGGAATTTGAGAAACGTCGCTATGAAAATGCCGTAGCAGAGTATAAAAATAGACTGAATGAACTTGATGCTTGTTCTAGGAAAAGGACGGAATAAGATGATCATCGAAATTAAAATTGGTAGTAATTCGTAGCTAGGTTCGGCACTCAATGAAATGGATTATAGCTGATGTTAGAGATGATTACATTGAATATAGGACAGAAACAATAAATAATCACGATAGAATTATGGGTACAATTGCTCAAAGACTAGAAGATTTAACAAAATTAATATAAAAAATAAAATTTTTCGCGAAAAGTTAAAAAAACGTAGTATAATAATATTAAAGGAAATATTATGCTTGACACACTTATCGAAACTCATCAAAGAATGGTCATCTCAATAGCGAAAAAATATCACGCTTCCACAGTCAAACTTGATTTCGAAGATTTGACATCTGAGGGTAATATTGGATTATATCGAGCCATACAGACATACAACGAAAATAAAGGATCGTTTCCGTCATACGCATATTATTGGGTAAGGAAATACATTCAACAAGCTATTGAGAAACATGACAACACTATATACATTCCAAGGTATGTTAAAAAACACTTGTCGGTATATTATAAAATAAAGAATCAACTTATAAATACTCTATGCAGAATCCCAGAACCAGACGAAGTATTGGAATTGATGGAAATATCTGAGCATGAAAAAATCTGTGTTAAACAAGCACTAAAAGCAGTTGCTATAGAGTTTAATGATGAAATACACTACAAGGAT
>CAZUZI010000051.1:0-6349 GCA_964625015.1 uncultured Candidatus Saccharibacteria bacterium
TTAGTATCGGGGCGAGAGGATTTGAACCTCCGACCGCACGCACCCCAAGCGCTCGGCCCCTTCCCTCCTGATCTCTCAGGGAGTGTTGCACAAGTTGGTTTTCTAGAGACTACCGCTTTTGTTTATTTTTGTATATCTTTGTTTCCTGTTGGGGGAACTTGTTCCGAAACTAGCAATCTTTTAGGCAAGGACCTATGCCTAAAATCGGGCACACGCACCCGAAATGTGATCGCTCACACACTCATTGAAAAGAAGTGATAGGTCTTTTCTTTCCCCACACTCCAAACTCTAAAAAACGCCCCACTTTATCATTTAATTTGAAGTATGTTACGGCGGGCATATTTTTGTCTGCCAAGATATTTCTCCACAACTCCTCACTACCTCCCTTTGAGGGGATAACCATGCTTAATCGGGAATGTAGCCATGCGATTAAAAGTTCATTAACCGTATCTTTTTCTTTCTTTCCTGGCGGGGAATTAATTTTTTTCTGACAAACGGTGTCTCGCCAGATTTCTATCATGGTCATTACGGTTAAGATCTTATTTTCTTTATCCTTTACGTTGGGCAGTACTATTGAAAATGTGGACAGGGGGGAATACCATTCTGGCAAGTTTCTATTATTTTCAATACTCGTACCGCTTTCTTGCATTTTCCCTTCCGCAAAAGTTTGGAACTCGGCAACAGTTTGAAATGCTGGAAGTTTTTTTATCTCCTCGGAAATGGAAATAATAGTGGCAACTAGCGGGTGTTTTATTTCTTCCGCGGTGAGCGCCTTGTCATTACCTCGTGAATCAAGCCATATAAACACAATGACTATGAGAACAACAGCAGCAATCCACATTGAAACCCTCCTTTGCTCCTATCGACGGCAATTCCCCTATCTCGTTTGATACGCACATCCAGGGGGTACGAACTGAAGAGGCTAGTTATTCCTAATGAAGGTAACTAGCCTTTTCATGGAACCATCTAGCGCTCGTTGATATGTTTTGCTTCCGCCCCGTTTGATCTTACTCATCAGCACTGGATAAACTGGACCTTTCAGCATGTCTGGGTAATTGGTATATGGTTCTCTCGCCTTAGGCAGTTTTTTATTCAATAGAGTCCGTGCTATCGAATAAATTAAACGGAAAGCATTGTCGGATAATTCCGACATCAACTCATGAAAGGAACAAGCTACATCGTTTGTATCTTTAAACCACCACAGCTCAGCCTTCTCAACGAATCGCTTTTCAAGACTATCATGAAACCCAAATTTTTCCTTCAGTCTATGGCCAATAAGAGCCACTGCTATCCAAATAGCATAATTCTTAAAGTCTCTTTGAGCAAAAATCTGGGGGTCATTGATGCCCTTCCACTTCTTTTTTGCCTCGTAGCTCAGTTTCACAATTTTTGTCAGCCACCAACCATATTTACAACGCATATGCGATGGGTCAACAACATTTGGAAATATTTTATTGAAATATTTACCAAAGAGTTCATTAGCCCCGTGGGTACTCCAAGTCGGCTCTTGGCGAATAACTGCTGCTATACTCTTCGCCAGATCCTCAACATCAAGCCACAGATATCTGCTCTTCGCTGTCGGTTCTTCTTTCAAGAAAGTCTGCTTCTCACCTTGTTTTCTAATTAAGTAATACCGCCTATCAGAATTGAGGATTCGATCCCCCAGCAATCGGTGATGAAGGCAAACCAAACGGAAGTTGTTCGACATAAGGTCTCGATTGTCTACGGGATTCTGAAAATTCCTAGCCCTTGCAATTTCAGATGCAATCCGAGACACGTCTTGCTTGATCGCTATCACTGTTACCAGAACCTCTGCTTCTGGATCTATCTGAGATCCACTTTCAAAATATTTATGAATGTTCATTGATGTTTGACACCCGTTACTGATCGAACCTCGCTTGATTTCAAGACGACCAGCCTTCTCATCAAATTCGGCCTCGCTGCATTGGATAGTGATCCCATTGTTACAAATAAGAAATTCGTGGGGGTTGTTTTTCAGTGTGTCCCGCATCGCTTCGCCAATTTCAACGCTGCGTGCCTTCTTAGAAAGAAATGTCCTAACGTTGGAAGCAAAAAAAGCCCGCAATCTCGCTTTCTTATCATGAAAGTCTACGAGTCTAAAAATCTCACGCACAGGGACAGGCAAAATAAAAACGTTCCCAAATTCATACTCGATTCTTAGCGGTCTTTTTTTGTCCTTGGAGCTAACTTCAAAATTGCACATTCCAGTCTGCCCATCCAGAAACTCGCGGCCTCTTTCCATGAGAACATCGTGAGAAATAATGTTGTAGTTATTGAGACCGCTTTCTCGAAGAATTTTCGCTTCTTGCGGCGGCGTGAAATTTTTCGGTGTGATGTAATAGTACTCCAACGTATATCCGTCGTTGACGCACTTCTTCGCTTCCTGCCAAAGAGGACGCGAAACATCTGCCAGCCCGACAGGAAGTTGTGCGCTAGTCAGATACGCATCAAATTTTTCAAATGTTGTAGTTGCCTTTTTGACACTTCCCGTATTCCCATCCCATCTAAGATCATACTCACATTGCCCTATATGAACCTCACGGCTATTTTTATCAATCCACACATAATCCACTCCGCAATCATTCGAATCATCCACAACATGCTTTGCTGCTTCCTCGTAGCTTAACCCGCCCTCCTGATGCAAATACCAAATCTGAAAAGCCTGGGCCTCACGCAGAACGTTCTCTCGACCGCTGAGATGGTGCGTCATAATCCTATCAATTTCTTCCTTAATGAAATGAATGATGTCTTCGATCTTGTAGTCCTCAGCATTTTTTTTCATTAACATTCTCCTTTTTCATTTAAATTGAAACTCAATCAGGTTGCCTCATACCCCCCCCCGAAGCACGCACCCGAGGAGAGTGTTTCTCCGAGGGGAATTCCTGCTCTTGCTTAAAATTCGCCTAGTCTGATCAGATAATCACAGAGGCTTTTTTAATAAGAACGGCCTTATCTTTTGATTCATCTAGCACATGCATTTTGCTGTGGCAGTTGGGACAAAGCGCAACGGTATTCTCTATCGTGTCATCGCCACCTTTGGAGAGCCAGGTTATATGATGAGTTTCCAGAAATGGCTCGCCATTCTTATTCCTGAACGGTGCTGGCTGTCCACACAGATCACATGTCCCCTTAGCGCGACGCTTTGAATATTCGATCACATAAGGATCGCGCTCATACTGGGTTGTCGTACTTGTACGACTCCCTGGAGTCTTCCTACCCTTCTTCGCTCGATCGGAAAGCTCCGCGTTTGAGAGCTTCCTTGCTTTCCGTTGCTTTTTTTCAACGTTCTTTTCAATAGCCTGTTTGGTCACAGGAGCTGGTATGCCACCTCCCACAAGCTTCAATGGGAAAATCCATACTTTCCGATCGTGGTCGTTCTTGTCTGGCTGTGTTTCTTGGTAGGGGGTGCCCGCTAACTGAACCTGCCCCTGAAAAATGTACTGCTTCTCCTCATAGACCTCGAAAAGAAAAACATCAACGCCGTTCTTATCAGATTCAGAAAGAGTCTTGTTCTGACGCGACCGTATTTTTTGATCTCCTGTCAAACCCTCTCCTGTATATTGGAGAATATTCTCAGCCCAGCGATCGACATAGATACCGCGAGTATGATCGGAAACAATTACGAGGGTGTTGGTTTTCTTGGATCGCCTCATGCCACCCTGGGTACTACATCTAAACAGCTTCCTAAGCACCTCGTTAGTGACCACCTGTCCCTGGTTCAAGTTAGGATTAAACGACATTTTCAAACTCCTGGATCAAATAGTTCACTACTGGGATATCTGCACTCGCGAAATCATATCGTTTCATCTCGTCGAAGCTAACCCATGCGATGCAATCGTGATCATTGGTCTTAAACACCCCATCGAGATGTTGGACGCGGTATACCAGAAGCTCTACGGGCATGTGTTTATACTCGAACTTGCTCGAACAGACGAATTTACCAACTTTGGTTTCCACATCAAACTCTTCCTTTAACTCCCTCTGAAGACACTGCTCAGGAGTTTCTCCTGGCTCCACCTTCCCACCAGGGAATTCCCACTTACCCGCAAGAACATCTCCTCGCTTCCGCTGAGCGATCAGGATCTTTCCATCTTTCTCAATGATCGCCGCTGTTACCTGTTTCATTTTCCTTTTCTCTTTCTCTTCCGCTTACCCCAGAAATCCCTCATAATCATCATGAAATCAATATCGTCGCTGAGCTTCTTGTATTCCTTCTTTCCTTCTACGAGGTATTTCTCAAACTCTTGATGATCCGTGATGCCCTTCTCCTCCAGCAGTTTCATCATAGCGAAGTGATAGCTGAAGAACATGGCGGTCAGCTTGGCGAGCTTGGCGTCGAGGTTGTTGAGTTTGGCTTTGATTGAGTCGGGGGTCATGGGTTCCTCAGAGCTTTGATTGTCCAGATGATGGAAAGTTTTTTTTCATATTATTTAACAACATCATGCCAAACAAAGCATCAGATACACATGTAGCAACATAACATTCGTGCTCGTCAGGAAATAGCTTCCTTGCTTTATCATGCATGACTTTTCTGAGATTCGAGAGACTTGGTTTCAAGGGGTCATTGTCGGCGCTATTCAGCTCATCATCGCTCAGTTCCGTTGCATCCTTTAGCTTAGCGAGATCCATTTTAAGTAAAGCCGCTTGAGCCCTAGCAAAATGATGCCATGTGAGATGAAATTCTAAGGCTTGATCGATCGCTTCAACTTTCTTGGCACTATGTGCTTCCTGCAAATATTTACCCGATACGCCTTGCATTTCCGCCATTAAGCCAAGATTGCATGAGATGCGCAATTTTTGAACAGATTCAGTGCCGAGCTCTTGTTTTTCAAGCTCGGATTCTAACTTGCTAAGTTTGCTATCCGCTTCAATATATTGATTTTTTACCATTAAAGCGGTTATCTCTTTGATCATGCCCCTAAAAGATTCGATTAAGCTTTCCCCTGCATTTAAAGCGCTCTTACATTTCCAACAAATTAAGAAGGTTGGATTATTCTTTTCTCCACACGATGGGCATATTTTCACTTCCATAAACCCCTCCTCTGTTCTCTCGCTTCCTTCTCGAGCGTAACAAACAAATCCTGATTCTTCACGTTCGGCGGGACGGTCATGACTTGGGCGTAGCCAGCTTTCATGATCTCGGCATTTACGAAGATTCCGTCCTCGAGATAGACATACGCCAACAACCGCCCGTACTTGTCCCTCTGCTGGACATCAAACTCAAGGCGGACTGGTTTTCCATAAACCAGTTTATAGGTGTATTCTTTCGCGATTTTCCCCATCTCAACAACGGTTTTTGCGTCTTGGCCCGTCCGTTTGATATCTCGCCTCAGCTTGGCATTATTGCTCGATTCTGGGGTGTCTATGCCTATTAGACGGACTTTTTCACCATTAGAGAGCTTAATGGTGTCGCCATCAATAACGCGGGTGACAGTGAGAGGATCAGCTGCGTGGCAGGGGCTTGCCAGGAAAGAAGAAACAAGAAAGATAAACGCTATTCGCTTTAGCACATTTCACCCTATGACTTGTTCAAAGACAAACGTGTTCTCGCCTTTCCCCTTAAACGACTCCGCCATAAGATCCACATTTGGAATATAGCGATTCTTCCAAGCTATCCCCTCTTGAGTGATAGATCGCATTCCTCTTTGAAAAGTTTTTGTCGACATTGCATCAATGCTCAATGTCTCATGGACATCTATCACGAAGTAATTGCCCTTATTAACAAGATGGCCTTTGTACATTGGAAAAGATCCCTCGTTGTCGTACATTACGTTATAAAAGCCAGTACCATCGCACACAACGTAAATGTCGTCATCGCTCTGCTTCTTATATTCGCGAAGTGTATAAGCGTCAGTGGTCTTTACAAGTTTTAGCCCAGCCCACTTGGCGGGTTCCGCTCTCAAACGAAATAAATACATCTGAAAATGCCAACCATCAAACTCAAGACGTCCCACCCCGACCACCCCATTGCCATCAAATATTTCTATCGCTATGGGAGTTTTTGTCCATTCAGGAGGCTTGGGCTTCGAAGCTGAGGTTTTTTTTGCTTCTGGTCTCCACCAAAACCCTCTTTTCTCTTTGGTTGCTTCCTTTTGTAAATCTAGAAACAACTTCTGATATTTTACATTGGGTTGAATCACTATAGCTTTAGCATACCCCGCTTTAATTAAGGTGGCATTCAAAAATGCGCCCCCGTGATTAGGATCAACATAAATCCAGTCAGGCATTACATCGGAGCGTGGCGCAGCAAACCAAGCATACGCCCAAAGCCGTCCTTGTTTATCTCTCTCTTGAGTATCAAATTCAAGACGAACCTGCTTGCTCTCGA
>CAZUZI010000052.1:0-6335 GCA_964625015.1 uncultured Candidatus Saccharibacteria bacterium
ATTTCAGTAGTGTCAAGTAGATTATAGTAGATTATCTACTAACTGTTCATACCCTTTACCATTTCGTCCCACTGCTTTCTGGTAAGTTTCCCGCGTAACCTCCCGTAGACAAAAAACACAATGGCAACAAAAACGGTCCAAGTGCCAAAGCCCCATGCGGGCAGCGTGATATTGTCCATACTATTCCTCCTCCCCTTCCGTCCCGCCCCACGGTTCCGGTGACAGGGCGGCCAATGCGATCTTGCAAACCTCATCAGCGCCAACCTCGACACTACCGCCGCATTTGGGGCAAACCCAGGGCCGCAACAGACTCAACCCGGTCCCGGATGGCATCTCCTCAAAGGACTCGTCTTCCATCCCGATCCATCCGCATTTGGTGCAAATAGTGTCATCACCGGCGGCCAAATGGCTAACGACATCACCTCGCGCCGCACGGAGGGCGATGTTGAGTTTGCACTCCGGTGTGTGCCCATCCTTTTTCTCGTTCAAACACTCCGGGCAAAACGTCACGTACTCGCCATCATAGAACGGTTGCCCGTCTATCCACTCCACGGCTTCCAACGACTCGTACAGTATCTTGTTTTGCGCCATCGCTCTTTCGTAAGCAAGCGATGATCGGCGTGTAAAACAAGAGGCCAGTTCTCGTCTTCGCTGAAAAGAATAAAACTACCCTTCCCAGGATAGACGCACTCTTTCGCCTCGGCCGTGTATCGCTTTATTGCCATGCGCTAACTCCTAAAACGTCAAGAACGACCGCACCGCGTAAATCTGCCCGTCCTTGCGGATGGCGGTATGGCCGCAGTCCGGCGCGATATAGTCCTTGCGCTTGATGGCTGACGCGGCAGGCGTGGAAACGATGTAGTAGACGCCCTCTTGCTCCTCGGGAAGCTCGGACGGAAGCATGAACTCGGATTTGCTGACGGGGATGCCGTCCAAAACTGTGAACAGGCGCTTGTTGACCGGGACGCGAAACTGGCCAACAGAAGGAAACTCATGCGTGATGTTTCCATCTTTATCAGCGATTCTAATGGGGTGCGGGGTGAGGTTAAAAAACTGAGCGTTCATTGTGTTCTCCATTTTTCTTTTTGCGGGGCTATAATGGCCCCGCTTTTCGTTTTTGAACAAGTCTTGAAAAAAAACTACTCGCACACCATGCGCTTTTCAGTCACCTGTACCTCTTCAAAACGACAACCAACAGGTGAGCAGACCTGCACGCAAAGACCGACAGGATTGCCGGCGGCGTTTTTCAGGCCGGCTCGGAAGATGACCTTGTAGTCGTTAATGGTGCTCATCGACCATGGCTGGCCGAAATGCTGGTACAGCGGGCCGCAGATGTCCTCGATAAGGTCGGCCGGGTCGGCGTCCCAAGCCGTGACGACGATGCTGCCCGGACCCCAGGAGTCGTAGAAGTCGATGTCCAGCACGCGCCCGTTGCGCGTCTTGGAGCCGAGCACCAGCCCCTCAACCTCGGCCATCAGGTGGTCGTTGGCCGCGATCATGGCGAGGATGGCGTCGAGCTTTTCCTTGGCCTTGGCCGCCGTTTTGGATTGCAGCTTCTTCATTTTCCGTTTCTCCTTTTTCCGTTCGTTGTTTCGAGAAGTTTAGCGTTTTCGCATAAAATTGCAAGAATTACTTTTCGTTTTTAGCCAAACGCGCACCGCACCGCGTAGGCTTGCGCCTGCCCCTGTGTCTCGTAGTATCGCACGGACGGCATCGCCATTCCGCTGTCCATATCCACGAGCTGCACGCCGTAGCCGGTGTCATTGTGGATCACCTTCCCGCACCATTCGCATGTGGTGGGAAGAGGCCACATCGGATCAAACGCAAGCCCCGACTCCGTTTCAAAGTTCTCGATCAGGGAATTGACTTCGCTAGCGTTCAACCACTCGCCATCTCCCCAGTGGACCACTTCAAGTCCGGCATCCTCGAAGTTCTCGCCGCCCCAGGCCAGCGGAGACAGCTTCAAAAAATCCTCCCGCCAGTCGTCCAGCGTTGCGACCCGACGCGTAGCCGGACACCGCAAGAATTGATCCCAAGGGCCGTAGCTAATCCGCTCGAACTCGCGATCCAACCAACACTATGTGTTGCTATTGATTTCCATCTTCTTTCTCCGTTCTTGTTTTACGGCCGCTCCCCGTTTCCAGGGAGCGGCCTTGTTGTTCTGTTTACTTCACGATCTTGCAGTATCCGAGCGTGCGGCCACCCGGCGCGGGCATCTTGAAGCGGAAGTGCTCATTTTATCCTTTCCTCTTGTTTAATCATCGCTGTGCATGGTGTTTTATTCAAACGTAATCCCAACGTGGTACACTATTGCGTTAATTGACCCGACTAAATGCTTGCAACCGCTTGTGTCTACGTAGTTCCTATTTGACGTCTTACGGCAAGACAAGAAAAAAGTATTATAGCCTGGCTTTTCGTCGTTAATGAAGTCGAATGTTTCGCCTATCTTCAATTCCTTGAAAAGCTTACGTTCCATATTCTTTCCTCCCTTATCTCTGCATTCCTGGCCTGTTGTTACGGCAAGGCAACCGATTTGCCCTGGCATATTGCCGGCCAGGATAGCCGGCTTTGCTGGCTAGTTATCTATGCTACTGGCCGTAGCGTTGCAAATTGTATGCGGCGGTTTCCGCGTCAATCTGTATTATGTCTAAGACGTATGGGCAGTAATCGTTGTCACCTTGAGGATTTAAAAAGAGGGAGAAAAATAGATCGTCGCCGGATTCCTCAAGCTGGCGTCTATAGTAGGGCTTAAGGTCGATATATCCGCGACGGCGAACAATGTTTACCGCGTTGTCAAGGTCACGGGCTTGGATTGTTGCTTTGTAGCTGGTGCCCCTGTCGCCGTCGCCTTCGCGGATTTCGTAGAATATGGTCGCCTTCATTGTCTTTCCCTCCCGTTTCTCTTTTGTAGTTGTTTCCCGGCAGTGTATGACAAGGGCAAACCCCTGGCATAGTGCCGCCGGGAAGCGGCGGCATGATTGCGTTAGTCTTCCTCGGTGTCTTCATCTTCTGGATAGTATTCGTCCAGATAGTCAAGGCATTCCCTTTCTGTGTCGAATACTGCCCACTCTGTGCAATCCAGATAACCGGGAGCGGAAAGGCGGCAACCATGGCCCGATACTATTTCAACACAATGGATAGCATCAGGGCCATTTTCGTAGTAATCTCCTATCGCGGCATAGTCTGCTTCATCGTTCATGGCGTCAATTTCTGTCTGTACGGCTTCTTTCGCGCCGTTGAAAACGTCGTCTAAGGGCATAAAGTATGTTCCACTGTTACCATCAATAGATAGCCAGTCAATCTTAGCCGTTATGCAGCGCTTCATAAATGCCATTGTCTTACCCTCCCTTTTCTCTTTTGTGTTGTTTCCCGGCTAGTGTATGACAAGGGCAAACCCCTGGCATATTGCCGGCCAGGATAGCCGGCTTTGCTGTCTAGTTATCATTTTAGAAGTTTATATATTGCCCTTCGGTTAACTTTATAGCCTTGAATCTTTCCTCATCATCTTTAGCTAGTGCGTCTACTGCGTTACGTATCCAGCAGGGTAAGCTAAAGCCCATTGCGTAGGGACTTCTTTTTGCATTCCACTTTTTACCCTGCTTCGTATTTCTCCAGTCTGCAAAAAGCTTTTCCGTAACTTTTTGCAGCCATTCCCTACCAGCTGGCTCCCAAAGCGCGCTTTCCATTGTCCTTTCCCTCCGTATTTCTACATTCCTGGCCTGTTGTTACGGCAAGGCAACCGATTTGCCCTGGCATATTGCCGGCCGGGGAAGCCGGCTTTGCTTCAAGCAATCCGCAGAAGTGCCAACGTGTTTTCGCAATGTAGTATCGTGTTATGGGCTACCCTGCGCATCAAGAAAGCGATATCCCTTTCGTGTAAATTCGGTGCGTTGCGAAAATCGGAATCGTATTTTTCATAGTCTGACTTCGCGGCAGCTAGTTGCATTTCTAGTTCCGGTGTGTCAGATGAGTCTATTACGACTTGGTAAACGCCTTTCCCTATTTTATGTCTTATTGCCATTGCTCTTTCCCTCATGTTCCCCGCGTCGCCTTGCATCTATGCCGCTTGCATGGTGGCGGGGTTTGTTTTTGTGTTACGGCGTCTTGGTTGTATGCGACTAATTGTAGATTACCCTATGCTCTGCAATATTGCTCGAATGGTACTCCGCAATATGCGAAACATTGTTGCAGAAAAAGCGCGTGGAAAGAACGTCGTGGTGCCTGTATATTGCCCAATGCCGCCTTGAAAAACGATCCTTTCCGCAGCCGTCGAAGGTAGCCTTGCGGGTGATCATCTTGCTTTCCATTTTCTTTCTCTCCGTTTTTTGCGTTTCCGGGCTTCCTCGCCGCCCGTGATTCTTTTTTATCGAAAACGAAAAAATATGGCAAGCGTTTTTTCGGTTCTGGTAAAAAAATTCCTCTTGGAGTGGATTTCACATGCCCCCGGGCTCGGAGGGGATTTCTCCTATACGCGAGGATGGCAAAAAATAGAAAAATGGTTTTCGTTTTCGTCCAATCGCGATATCCCCAGAGAGAGTGTGTTGAATTAGTTTCATTAGCCTTATTTTAGAGTCGTTTTAGAAATAAATCCAATGATTTTAAGAGTATTAGTGATTTTAGAGTGTTTTTGAGTTTTGAAAAATATTTTTTTTGTTTTTTTACTTTCCTCGCGCGTATACATTTTGGGGTCGCTACCCACCCTTATGGTTCCCTTCCATAACGATGCGGGTCAAAACGCCAGGCGTGCGAGAAGGTGTCAAACAGGCCGCCTGCCGAGCTTTTCTCTTGTTGGCAAGCATTGGCCCATTTTAGACGAAAAGGTCGCTTAGATTGGCGCTCTCGCGGCGAGCGGGGCATAGGGCCGCCCACCGTGTTGCCGCGCAAATGCGTACGGGCAGAACAAAGGCCCCCGGGATCGCTCCCGAGGGCCTTGAACCTCAACGTGTGTCCGCGCCCTAGCAGGGCTTCGGTTTCGGCTTGCCTTTCTTGGCCATGCCTTTTCCTCCTTATGCCTTGTTCCAGCCGGCCTTGAGCCAGCCAGCCACCTCGTCCTCATGCACGTCGGCCGTCACCGGCCCGCCCTTGTGCAGTGGCGTCTCACGCACCATCTTAACGACGGTCGGCGTAGCCGCCGGATGCTCATCCTGATTGATAAGCGTTTCCGGTCCGTTCTCGCCAACAACCTTCACAGTGGCGTCTTCAGTGATGGTCTTTTGATCCTTTACCGCATCAAGAACAATCTGCGTCTGGTCGTCTTTCTTCGCGAGTGCCATTGGCACCTCCTTTCGATTTGCTTCACATGCGCGCAACCACGCCTTTGTCGGAAACCCTACAAGTTCCCTTGGGAACCCCGACATGGATCGGGTATATTTCCCGGTCTCTCCCGCAGTCGCGCACCAGATTCGTTCAAAGCGTTGCCGGTATTCTCCTGTGAGAGGTGACCCGGCCAAAACAATCCGATCATACCCAAGCGATTTACCAGCTCGCACCGCAGAGAGTGCCGAGCCGCCGGCAGGAGAAACATCGACTGGCAAGACTCCCGGGTGCCGTCTCCACGAAATGAGTTGCGCCCCGGGCCTAAGTTGCCTCCATACGGAAAGCTCCTCCGTGTGAACAGACCACCACCATTCAAAACCGCATGGGTACATCAATCCCGCGCGGTTGAGGCAACACACGTCATGAGCTGGCGGACTGAGTCTCCAAAACCGCTCCAAATCATCCCATTTGTTCGGCGCATCCCCCAGAATGAGGAGCAAAAAGGGCCGAGGCGTATCACGTCCCGGCCCTTGCGTGTCACAGATCAATGGTCCTCGTTATTGCTATCCGAGGATGATACAGGCGTGCTCGGGCTTGATGAGCGCCGAGCCCCAGGCCAGGGACACCTCGTAGCGCACCATGCGGTACATCGGGTACATGGCCACCTCGAAGGACAGGCCCGAGCGCGGGTCGGTCACGATGGTGCGGTCCAAGGCCATGTCGCCCTCTTCCGGCAAGGCCGGGGCGCGGGCGGCCAGGATCATGGCCGAGCGAGAGAACGCCATGTTAGCGCGGTAGGAGTTGCCAACGGTCATCGCCACGCCGTCCGCCAGCGAGGCGCGCAGGCCCGGCTTGGCGATGGACAGGGAACCGCCGGACAGCGCTGTGCCGACCACGTACTTGTTGGTGTCGCCCGCGAAGGTGGCAATGTCGCCGGCCAGGACGGTGCCGGTGCCGTTGTCCACGGCGATGTCGGTCGCGCCGGCCGCCAGCGTGCCCGTCAGATTGGTCACGTAGCTCGCGCCGGTCCCCTTGGTGTGGTACTTAGTCTGCGCGGACTCGCGCACGGCGAAGCCGTA
>CAZUZI010000053.1:0-6244 GCA_964625015.1 uncultured Candidatus Saccharibacteria bacterium
ACCATCCTTAGGTATCTTGTAACCCTGCCGTTTCATCTCCTTGATTTCAAGTTCATTCCTTTTCATCACTCTATCCAAGTAGTCTTTGGCATCTGCCTTATCATCGAAGAATATAGGTACACAAGCACAGTTAGGATGATAGGGTGGAACATACCGGGTTTCATCAATGCTGAATACACCCTTACTGGCTATCTGTTTACAATAAATACAGGCTGCTCCTCTATGATCTACTATGAAATATTTCTGACCGTTGGCTTTGGCCTGACTCCAATTAGCAATATTAGATGATCGCATTGTTTCAGTCCTGGCGATCATTCCGGCTCTTCCTTGAGTTATACCCACCCTCTCTGACATCTGTTTAACAATGTCAGTGGGGAATACTTTATTTTTATAGCCATCAGCCATTATCTGGCCTAATTGCATTTTAAGATCAGAATCAAGTTTAGTGATGTAATTCACGGCACTGTTTACCATTGTTTCCTGAATGATTGACATCACCGCAGGATTGGCTGGAGTGGGTCCCTGAGATAAACCTATCTCGAAGGCACTGCCTACATTGCTTTTGAATCGGGTAATATCTTCACTGTGGGTGTCAGTAGTGATGAATCCACGGTTGATCAATGCTCTGAGGATTTGTTCTAACTCGGCTGGGTTTTTATATGTCTTGGCAACGGCCTCTAATTCCATCCGGCTGGTGTTCAGTATCTTGGTGAGGATTTTTTCATTATCTGCGATCAGGTTATGTAGTCGTGGTGGGATGGCCTTGGCTTGTGCTGCCTGATCCCATGCACTGGCCCTGAGTATTGCCGTGGTCATAATCCTAATAACTCCCTATTCCGTTCCTTCCTCTCGTGGATTTGTTTCTTTATACAGTCAGGGCAGTTATTATACACCCTGCTTGATGGTGTGAATGGTTTGCCACAGGTCATGCACTCTTTGGGTTTCATAAATCTCAGTTTATTCTGGTGTGGTGGGATTCATAATCTCACCAATGCCTATTAACATCTCCTCATTCCGTTCCGCTAACTCCTCACCCTCCTCTTCAATGAATTCTTCTTCCTCCTCTGTTGGGAAGGCCTGATTTCCAGGCATTATCTCATCACTTACCTCAATATCAGCATATTCTTCCATGATCCGTTTCAACAATTGATGGAACCATTCACTGGATGGGTCGATCATGAATTTATCTGCCAATGGCTGTAAAGCCGATAAAAGGCCGAGAAGGTCCTTTTTGGTGAAGAGTTCAAACTCGAATTTAGGATACCTGTCAGTGATGAAGTTCAAATCTACAAGTGTTCTAATCATCTCCTGGATACTGCTTGTCAGGTCCATGTGAACTCCATCCAGGAAAATGTTCAATGTATCGGCATGGGTCTGGCTTTGAGCATAACTCCCACCCTTAGCCTCAGCCTGACCAAGGAGGAGTGATCCTATCATAAAGGCTCTGAATATCATATTGTCATGATAGTTGATGAACTGCATGAAGGCTTCTCCACGGTGCTGTGATTCGAGGACCTCATATCGTTCCCCAGCCTTTCCAACGAATCCGGCTGTGCCCTCATGGATGCTGTCAATATTTTCCTGCATCTCATCAGCATTACTCGCACTAACCTCACTTTCATAACCTACTATTGTGGGTCCTTCATGCTTCTCCAGGAATACTGCTGCCCAGATGAGGATTTGATGTTTCATAAAATGGTTATCATAACAGGATTGCAGTATACTCTTCCCGTACTTATTTCCGAAGGTTTCATCAAAGGCGAAGATAATACATTTTTCGGCAGGTATAGGGATAACTTCCGTTCCAGTGTTCTGATTTACTTGGATCACATCACCATAATCATCATAATCAAAACAGTCATTGAAGAGGGTTGAAATATGGATGGACCTTATAGTGTCAATTGTTATCCTGCCCTGATCCTCATTATACTTGTAATTCACTTCACTGACACTGAATCCATAAGGGATGGCACTGTAAAGGTCCTTCCTAACCTGTCGGAAGGGTGTCCTGAGGTTAGTGAGATTCTCCCGTACAAAGTCCGCTATTTCCACATCCTCTGGGTCTTCACTGGCCGGTGTTACATTGAATTTCCTTGATAGGAGGCTGTAAATTATCAGTCGTTCAGCAGCCTTTATCTGTGGGTCCTTGAGCATCTCATCATAATCAGTGTAATCCAGGTCATCTGGATTATAACTTCCCTGGAACATATCCCTGATCCAATGATAGGAAGGTACTCTCTTACTCCTCTGACTTCCCATGAGGTCCTTGATATTCTTAATATCCTCCCTTTTAGCCTCCAGCCTCATGGGAACACCCAGATGAAAATAGTCATTCCAATCCATGCTTCATACTCCTTTTAACTTTTTTACCACTGAATTTGTAGGTCTTCTTACTCCTCCGATAATCAGAACTCTTGCCACGACTAATCCAATACCTTGCACTGCCAGTCATAGTGTCCACAATGTTATCCTCCTCACCCTCAGTACCTGTGAATTGGATTAGTTCATTCACGGCCTTTTTAATCTCATCAATAGTCATAGTGGCCTTGTTAAACCTGATCCGGCCTGTTTCTGCAAGGACCTCTAGGTCGAAACTGCGGTCCAGTTTACCTGTGCTGACCTTATCCGCAATGATATTGTAACCTTCCAGTCGTGGGTCCTGCCTGAATCTCTGGATTAAAAGTTTAGTACCACTCCCACTTTCCTGTTCTACTATGCTGATTACTCTTTTGGTGTCCTTCCGGGTTGTGGAAACATATTTATTCAGCATTTCATCTGCTGTGAACTTGCCATGCACTAATCCATTGAAAATTAGAATGTCATCAAGATAGGTGGATTTAATACCGGCAGCCGCATCTCCTTCCTCACCACTCGCTGCGAAGTCCCAATACCGGACCTGATTATACTCTGAGGGTAAGAATTGGCGGTCAGTTAATATTCGTGGTAATGGATCTCCCTTCTCATCCAGGAACCATTCCCGCTTAAAGGTATAACCCTCCATTTCCTGAGGATTACCCTGATAAATAGCATTGAATAAGAAGCTACCCATTGCCTTTTTTTCGGCCATGAGCCAGTCATAATCTCTCTGCTCCTTCCATAACACTTGGCCTTCCTGTCTTCCCAGGAGGTCCTCCTGAGGATCTTCACAGATGGCCGGGAAATTCACATCCACCCATACATCTGGTGGTATTGTTCCTCCTCCTCTGAGGATCATCAGGGCTTCCTTAGCACTGATATAGGGTTCGTTTTGTTTGATTATTCCATGCAGGTCATTGATGTTCAGTCGCTGTGCTGTCACCAGCATAATGGGTGGTAGGCCGTTGTCCCGTGTTTCAAGGCTGGTCTTTGCTGTTCCCATTATCCATTCTTTAAGATTCCTCTGGGTTGTTGGACTCCTAGCCTCTTTACTGTTCTTGATTGGGTCGTCAATTACGAATAATCCTGCACCCCATCCAACAATTCCACCACTTGCACCAACGGCTAACATTCGGCCTGTGTAGGGTCTTTCAAGGTGGAATTTGTTATTGGCCTTACTATCTGTACTCAGTTTAACATTATAAGGGCTGAGTTTTCCATGCTCCTCTAGGATGTATTTGACTGTTCGGCCAAAGTCACTGGCTAGGTATTGGTTGTAACTTGAGATTATGACATCATCATAAGGATAATGGGCCATGAAGTAACTGACAAAATTCTTACTGATCAAGACGGACTTACCATGCCGTCTGGGAAGGCTGAATAAAAGTTTGGACACTCGGCCAAGGAGGGCATACTGCAATAATTCTATGATGAGTATGTCGAAGTCCCTGAGATACCATCCACCCTTATTCACATAAATGGACCATCTGACCAGGCCCAATTGTCCATGATCCTGATTGGGGTCCACACTATCCCTGACCTCCCCTTCGTCTTTCTAATAACTCCTTGGCAAATTCAAGTTCCCTCTTCATGAATGCTTCATCATTAAAGTGGTGTTTGACCTCATGATCCATCTGACCAGTGACATTCACCTTGATCTCATCACGGTCCTCCATGTCTTTCAGTTCATCCATGCAATACCGCCATAACTGGTAGGCCTCTGTCGGGTTTGTCGGAATATATTCACCTTTTTCCAACAATTCCTGTTTTTTCTCATCAGGTAGGTAGTATCTGTCTGCCTTTCCCAACATCTGTATAATTTTTATTCGACGATTGCTAACACTCTTCGTGATGGCAGTCCTAATCTTTTCTTCCTGAGTCTGCTCTTTAAGCCGGTCCTCTTCACTTTCTTTTTCCGCAGCCTCCAGGAATCCGGCCCTGACACCTTTAATCCATAACTTCTCCCAATCGTCTTTTTTAGCCCATTCTGCTATTGTGCTGTGATGGACCTTTATGTTGAAGTCTTGTTGGATTTTGTCGGAAATTTGTCGTGTGCTGTACTTCCTGTCAGTGCCATCTTCATTAGGAAGTAGGTACATCTCCTTTGCGTATGATCTTATTTCCGGACTATAAGCCATAGTATTAACCCCTCATAGTTTTTTATTATTTGTTGATTTGTTCGGTGCATAGTTCGAGTCTATTATTCTTATCCACTTTTTTTATCTGCGTATGTCATTCTTATTTTAATAGGAAAAAGTCCTTAATCACTATATATGCAACATAGAATATTATTGCACTCGTGGTCGCTCCCATGAACCATTTGGTAACTCCCATACTACCTTCCATGTTACTCAGCCTTTTATTGAACTCTATCAATTCAGTGGTCATTGTAGTGATTACCGACTCTAATTTATCAAGGTCCTTATCCTGCTTTCCATTAACAATTTCACGGTTACTTATACTCTGCTTTAATTCATTGATTTCTGCTTTCAGGCCCTCAAAACCCTCCTGGATTCTCTTATTACCACTCCTCATGTCACTCTGAATTCTTTCCAGGGTTTCCTTCTGACCACACTCATAGTAACCCAGGCTCTGCTTCTCCCTGATCACCTTGAGGATATTCTTCACAGTCCGTTCGAGTTTGGTTACTCTGTCCTTCAATGATAACTCACTGATAATATCCCTCTCCTCTACTTCCATAATGGCTGGTTTAAGGTTTATCGGTTTCATGAACTCCCTTATCTCTCATACTCTTTTTAGGCAACTTCCTGTTCAGGGATGTTTTGACCATATTCTTTAACTACTTCCCTAACACCCAGGAATACGAGGAAAAGAACGATTCTGAGGACTTCCTGATATATTTGGGGTACAAAGGGTAATATGGCAGTTATTATCTGGTCCTGTATCATAACTGCTCCCACGGCCATTGCCAATAGGAATATACTCACTATTCGATATTTTTTATCCATAAACTAAATCCTCCTAATACACTTTTTTTTTATTGAATGAATAAGATGATTAAAACGAGGAGTAAAGCAATGCATATACAGGTTAAACTGAAAATATCATCACTTTCCAATTTCAATTTTATACACCTCCACAAAAAAGAAATAAAGAAATGGGTGGTAGTGAATATTAATTCTAACGGTCTTTTTTTTTGTAGGTGATTAAATGACATCCTGAAAAACCCATTTTTTGCTCCAGGGGAAAAATCTTATCCACTACCACCGAGGGGGTTCTCATAGATAAAATACTATGAGGTTGATGCTGTGATTAACTGGATGGTGTTCATATTCATCATTTCATTAAACATATCCAGTATCCTCTCTTCTCTGGTGGGTTCTTTTGGTGATTCTGCTGAGTCGTATTCAGGTGTGGGTTCTGGTTCTGGTATTGTTGTAGGTATAAGCCAATATCCTTCACCTGAATGGATCTTCCCACACTTGGCACAGTAATCACGATCGCAAAAATTACAAGCCCATAATCCTTCCGGTGAAGTATAAACAGGGCCAGAATAAGGGCCTTGCTCGAAGTATAGGCAGTTATAATGACCGCATCCAGGACAATAGTCTATGAAAGTTCCTGTACCGTAATCATAACTTGACATTCCACAACTGCATCTTACGGTGGCTGAAACCCATCCATCCCCATCCACTACATTATACGCACCGACATATTCACCGTGTACTGCTGGGATGAATAGGAGTGCTGTGAATAGTATGAGGATGTATTGTAGTCGCTTAATACTGACACCTCCTCAAAGTATGGTGGTGTTCTCTCAGTCTTAACTCGGCTACGCCAATTTACTGCCACTAACCAAATTTTAAGCCCTGGCTAAGGCTTGTAAGTACATAATATCTACCTCAAAAGTAATGATCTAACCATTGCA
>CAZUZI010000054.1:0-5981 GCA_964625015.1 uncultured Candidatus Saccharibacteria bacterium
TACCTTTCACCGCTATTTATCTTGATAATAGCCAATATGAAAGCTATAAATGTTATTATCCCAACAATTGGCATAAGCATCCAACCAATAATAGGAATAAGTGCAATTAAATATGCAACATTGAAAATTGCAAACTGAGCAGCATGGTATCTAACAAAAAGATCTTTCTTTTCAACAAAGAGCATTACTAAACCAACAATTGGTATACAAGACAGCATCGCCATAACTTTATTCTTCTCATCGAATTTTATCTCATTGAGAGTGTAAACTTTTTTGGCTTTCTTTTCCTCTGCCATTAGACGAATAATATAATAAATTTATATCTTTAAGTATATAAACATTTTTACATATCTACAACGGTATACTATAAGCAGTTGATGGGTGTACTACACATGGTATACTGATGTATTAAATTAAGTATACCTCAGTATGGATAATCATCTTACAAACAAGCAGGATAGGGTTTTAAGGGTTATTAGAGATTTTTATCTTGAAAATGGTAAGGCGCCTTCTTTAACAGAGCTTCAAGGAATGCTTAGTATTTCAACAAAGAGGGGAGTTGTCAGCCACTTAGAAGCATTAGAGAAGAAAGGTTTCATTATTAGAACTAGTGAACCTAGAGGTATACACATTGTCGAAGATTCTGATACTGAAATGGTATATGAATATTTAGTCGGTATACCTATATTGGGATATGCTAATGCAGGTACACCTTTAATACTCGCTGATGAGCAAAATCTTGGGATATTACAACTTGATAAGTCTCTAATTGGAAAAAAGAAAGACCTATTTGCTTTAATAGTTAAGGGGGATTCTATGAATATGAGAGAAGTTGATGGAAAAAATATAGAGGAGGGAAGCTACCTGATTGTACAAAAAGATGCAGAATATGAGGATGGGGATGCTGTAGTGGCAGTTATAGACGGATCTGCAACAGTAAAAAATATTAAGAAGAATGATGAAATGGTTATACTATACCCTCAATCTAGTAATCCAATTCATAAGCCAATATACCTGGATGTTAATGGTAACTCTATAATTAATGGAAAAGTTATTAAAGTATTACCAAGCTAATTACTCTCTAATTTCAACATGTTTAACATACTTTCTGATAAGCTTTTTCATCTCCTTCAATTCTTTTTCTGAAAATGAATTTGATTCATTCAGACCTGTATTGATTGTCTTTCCTGGTCTAAAATTCTGTATATAATATCTCTTTGCACCCTCTATTAACCTCCCTATATCATCTGCTGATTGAATAGTATGAATTCCTTTCACATATGTAGTTCTAAATTCATAATCCCTAGCCCTCTCTATTAGTAGTCTAATACTCTCAGTAATATTACTGTACTGTATACCTTCTCTCAAATTCTGAGTATATATTTCATCACTGTACTTAACATCCATAGCCCAGTAATCAACAATATCTAAATCCAATATCTTTTTTACAATATCTGCATTTGTACCATTAGTATCCAGCTTTACAAGTAATCCAATATCTTTTACTTTCTGTATAAAGGGTATTAAATCTTTCTGAAGAGTTGGTTCACCACCAGTTATTACTAGTGCATCTAGAAAATCTTTCCTCTTTTCTAGAAATTTAAGTATATCTCTCTCATCAACAAGAGACGATTTATTACATTTTTCAACCACTAGTTCTGGATTATGACAGTATTCACATCTTAAATTACAACCGTATGTAAAAATTAGGGCAGAAATCTTCCCTGGGTAATCAAGAAATGTTGATTTTTGAAATCCAGATATAACCATACCTATGCATGGAATGTAACTCTATCTTCAAACTCTGATTGTTTACCAGCGTTCCACTGAGTAACAGGTCTTAAGTATCCAACAACCCTTGAATACACCTCACAACGCTGTCTTGTGACAAGTTTCTGTTTCTTTGTCATATATGAGCAGTAAAATATTAAATATTTTCTTTAAATTTCATACCATCTACATACCCACTTTCTATATCACACTTTGGACAATACACATGTTCACCAGGCATATATCCATGCTTAGGACAAACACTGAAAGTAGGGGTAATAGAGAAGTAAGGCAATTTGTAATTTTGAGCTACCTTCTTTACAAAAGTTTTCACACTATTTACAGAAGGCATCCTTTCACCTAAAAAGATATGTAGAACAGTACCACCAGTATACTTACATTGAAACTCATCTTGATGATCTAAAGATTCAAAAACATCATCTGTAAACCCAACATGCATCTGTGACGAGTTCGTGTAGTAGGGAGCCATACCCTTTCCTTTACCTTTGCCTAAATCAGAAGCCGCAATTATATCATTACCAAATTTTGTCTTATCTGCCTTAGCAAATCTGTATGTAGTACTCTCACCAGGAGTCGCTTCTAAATTAAAAAGTTGATTAGTCTCATTCTGATATGTCATCAATCTCTCTCTCATATGATCCATAACCTTAAGACCAAACTCTCTACCCTCTGGAGTTGCAAGATCTTTGCCGAGAAAGTTAACCAATGCCTCATTAAGGCCAAGAATACCAATTGTGTTAAAGTGATTTTTGAAATATTCTCCAAATCTCATTTTAATATCTGCAAGATAGAATTTGGAGTATGGATACAAACCCATCTCCATATACTTTTCAATATGCTTTCTCTTTATCATTAAACTCCTCTTAGCTAAATCCATTAATTTATCGACCTGCTTAAAGAAATCCTTTTCATTCTTAGCAGTATATCCAATCCTAGGCATATTCAATGTAACAACACCAATGCTACCTGTAAGAGGATTTGCACCGAACAATCCACCACCTCTCTTTCTTAGTTCCCTGTTATCTAATCTCAATCTACAACACATTGACCTTGCATCATCAGGATGCATATCCGAATTGATAAAGTTAGAGAAGTATGGAATACCGTATTTAGAAGTCATTTCCCAAAGGAATTTGTATTTCTCACTATCCCAATCAAAATCTTTCGTAAGATTGTATGTAGGAATAGGGAAAGAAAAAAGTCTACCTTGAGCATCACCCTCCATCATAACCTCACAGAAAGCCTTGTTAATCATATCCATCTCTTTCTGGAAATCACCGTATTTCTCCTTCTGAGGTTTACCACCAATAATGACATTCTCCTTTGCAAGCATACCATTAGGAGTCAGATCCATTGTAATATTTGTAAATGGACACTGACAACCAACCCTAGTTGGAACGTTCATATTAAAAAGAAACTCCTGCATTTTCTGTTTAACCTCTTTGTATGTTAAGTTGTCATACCTAACAAATGGTGCAAGTAAAGTATCAAAACTTGAGAAAGCCTGTGCACCAGCAGCCTCGTGTTGCAATGTATATAGATAGTTAACACATTGACCCAATGCAGTTCCAAAATGTTTAGCAGGAGCACATGAGATCTTACCAGGAACACCAGTAAACCCCTTTATCAAGAGATCCTTAAGATCCCACCCACAGCAGTATGTAGCAAGCATACCTAAATCATGAATATGTAAATCTGCATTGATATGTGCATTAGAAATCTCTTTGGGATAAATTGTATACAACCAATAGTTGGCCTGAACAGTAGAAGCAATATGATGCTCTAATCCCTGCCAAGAGTACGTCATATTACTATTCTCCTTAACTCTCCAATCAGCCTCTTTAATATATCCTTCTACAAGCTGCTCTGCATCTATTAATGATTTAATATTCTTTACCTTGTTCTTTAAATCAACAAACAACTCAAAAGCCACTGCAGTTTTGCCATGTCCCATATCCTTAAGAGTTTCTTTTACCACCTTTGCAATACTATCTGCAGAAATGAATTTCTCACTACCATGGAACTCCATTAACCTCTTAACAACCTCATTAGAAACCTCTACGGCTCTCTCCCTATCTTTTCCACCAACACTCTCAGCTGCTTTAAATATCCCCGTTGTAATTCTCTCTTTATCAAACTCAACTAATCTTCCATCTCTTTTCTTTACTTTAAATGGAACAGTGCTAGATACCTTTTTCATGGCAGTCTAAATCTGGGTTTAAATTAATTCTTCTAACTCCTTTTTAAGATCATTAACAGTTTTAAAATCCTTGTATACACTTGCAAATCTCATATATGCAAGTGGATCAAGCGTCTTTAACCAATCAAGAACCATATTACCTATATATTCAGTAGAGAGAGGATTACTGCTTACCATAACCCTTCTTTCAATATCATCACAGAACTGATCAATATCGTATTCAGTTATCTTACTCAAATCCACAGCCTTTCTAATACCTTTCTTTAGCTTCTCTCTATCAAAATTTTCTAACGAGCCATCTTTTTTTAATATCGCAACATCAACCTTCTCAATCCTTTCATATGTAGTATATCTTCTCGAACACCTTAAACACTGCCTCCTCCTTCTAGTAGAGAAGTCTTCCGCATTATCTCTTTTGTCTACAACTTTAGAAGTTGTACAACCACAATATGGACATCTCATAAACACAATATATTGTACTTAGTAATCCAGACTACCCCCATGCGTTGTACTCGTCAAAGTCCTGTAGTTATCCAGATTCGAGTTATTGGCTACAATATGTAGTATTTAACCAAAGTAAATACTACTACAGGTTGAGATATTAGAAATATAGGTTAAAAGTTAATATTTGATATATCAACTATAAATTGATTAAATAGTAAATAATCTATTAACACAAAACTTATGATTATAGCCCCACATCAATTTCCAGAAATAAGAGATAGAGACCTAAAAGGAAAGAAAATAGTGTGTACATCAGGATACTTTGATCCAATACACCCAGGGCATATATCATGTATACAAGAATCTAAAAAATATGGAGACATATTAGTAGTAATAGTAGATGGAGATACAAGATGTATAAATAAAAAGGGTAAACCATTTATACCGGCAGTTGATAGAGCAGAAATAGTAGATGCAATTAAAGGAGTAGACTATGTAATAGTACATGAAAATCCAAATGCAACAAACTGTGCAGAAGTATTAGACATAGTAAGACCAGATGTATTTACAAAAGGAGGGGACAGAGATGACAAAAACAGAAATGACCCTAATAGTGGGCTCAAAGTGGAAGCAGACTTAATAGAATCATACGGCGGAAGAATAGAGTATGGAGTAGGTAAGAACAAAGTCTGGTCCTCTTCCAACTATCTACAAGAATGGGTAGACTTCTGTAATTCAGCAAACAAGAATTAGTACACCTCTATATTTCCATTCTTACCTTTCTGTAGGTATGAATATATAGCGTTTGCAGCAATAGATCCTTCTGATGCTGCTGTAATAACCTGTCTAAATCTATTTGATGAACTAGTACAGTCTCCAGCAGCCCATACGCCCTCCAAACTACTACTCTGATCTTCCTTGACTTCAATATACCCCTCTTTATCAAGTTTAAGCCCTAACTTGTTTGCAAGATCTACATTAGGAACAGATCCAATTTCCACAAAAACACCATCCGTATCAACGTATTCAGAACCATTATGAGCTCTTGAAAGCCTTATCCTTGAAAGCTTCTCATCACCCTCTAAACCAATTACAACAGTAGTATATACAACCTCTATATTCTTCCTTGATTCAACCTGTTCAATCCACATTGGTTCACCTTTAAGTTGTGTTCCTCTATAAATGATATACACCTTCTTAGCAATATCAGAGAGCATAGAAGCCGCCATAGTAGCAGCATTGCTACCACCAACAACTACAACAGTCTTCTCTTTGTAAAACATAGCATCACATGTAGCACAATATGAAAGACCCTTACCCAAATACCTATCTTCATCCTTTAATCCTAACTTGTTTCTGTTCGTTCCAATTCCAAGTACAACTGTCTTAGCAGTATACTCCGTACCATTATCACTAGTTAGTACAAATATCTCATCAACCTTCTTAACATCTGTAATATGCCCTGGTGAATACTCACCTCCCAAACTCTCAGCCTGTTTAAAGAAATTCATTCCTAAATCAAAACCTGAAATATCTGTTACACCAG
>CAZUZI010000055.1:0-5896 GCA_964625015.1 uncultured Candidatus Saccharibacteria bacterium
TAAGTTGGTGTATAGTGGTCTGGACTATATTGACATAATAAAATGGTGGGAAGGGGAGCAAATGAATTATACAATTTTCGGGAATGTGTGTAGCGATGTAGTATGGAATGCTATTCAAATCGGTAAAGGAACTCCAGAAAAACCGGCAGCAAAGAATATTGGAATTGGAATATTGAATGGCAGACCCGATGATATGTTTGAACGACTGAAACAGGATTATGCTCATTAACAGCTTGGCAGGAGACACAGTATGAGTAATTTGACAGAAATAAAAGTAGTAAAGAATCTTGTTATGTTGGTATTTGTTGTCGGATATGCTTACACCATTATCAACACTTTTTATGATGAAGATTTCTACTGCTCATATGCCCAACAATTATTGACCATCAGTATCATATGGAGTGCTATTGTATTTCTCATCCATAGTGCCTGTGTTGTTAACAATATTTTTAGTTTTGCCGCTTTGTTATGCTTTACAATTACGATATTCAACACTTCTTATATGTTCTGCACAATGGAGATTGCATCTCACTTTTTTACAAAATCCAAGGAGTCTGACAAATTATTCCCATTTTCATTTATAGGTTTTCACGACACTAAATTATTCATTCTAATATGTGTTGCAATCATAATACTCTTCAATATTTTCATCTTATTAGTATTCACTTATGCTCAATCTGGAAATACTCCTTTTCGGTCTGCAGTAAAAAACAGCTTTAAAACATTATTATTTGTGTACATCGGAATAGTTGTAATATTCCGAATGATCATTCTGGATCAATCTCACTATTCTGACTTTTTAAGCCTTCTTAAGTATAGTAATACAAATGATATCCTGAAAACTGTAAAATTTGACTGGACATTGGTGTATTTAAATACTGATGAGACCACGATATGCTATAAACACTTCCATGATAATCATAACGCAAAAGAAAAGTGTAAACTCATATCATATTATTCTGAGAATAGTAATAGTAAGAGGATGGATTCAACAAGGTTATTTTTGGATATTATTAGGACAAGTGAATCTCAGAATATTGTCGTTTCTACAAAGTGCAGTATTGAGAGCAATAAGAGTGCAATCCACAGGTTTTGCATGAAAGTAATCCCAATAATATCTTTTAATTATGATGAAGGAACAATTGAAAAAGCATTTAACACATATCAGCTAACAGTTTTTACCAAGAATGAGCAAGATTTGAGATTTAACAAAAATGGTATATATGAAAAAGTTGATTGGAATGGAGTGATGACCAAAGGCCGTATGGAAAAAGCAAACCACGTCGAAATTGGCAATATCAGAATAGGAACTGGATTAAACGCAATATATTATCCAATCACAAATGCAACGTCAATAGATAGTAAAAGAACAATAATTGGCATGGATCATAGCATCGTTGCATTCGATTCAGATAATAAGAAATATCAGTTTATTGCTTACGGAAAGTATCCCATTATAATAAGGAACACTAATAAGTCTATCCTGAAATTTTCTGATTGCCCCTTGTCCACTATCATGTCAAATGATGAATAGAATTGAAGAAGCAATTGTATGTTAGTGCTGCAGGGAATATTTCTTCTGACACACGATCCCTCATCTGCCTCCGGTGCATACGCGAAGGAAATTGCTTATTTACATCAAAAAGGATATAAATTTATAAAAAAGGATGGACAGTGGGCTGCCATCAAATGCTGAGGAGAGATAATCATGGAAGACAGAAATCTAAAAATTGCAAGAATGCTTTACATTAAGTATAAAGGGCATTATTCGATAATGAATGATGATGGTTTTTGGAAATATTTCAATTCCCTGAATGTATCGAAGGAAGAGAGGAAATCATGGGCAAAAGAGATAATAGATGCCTATTTTGCTATTCTTGAACATGTAGAACAAAAAGATTATTATTTATTTCGTATTAAAGATTTCATATGTGATTATTTCCTTGAAGAGGAGTATATAAGGTTAGTGGAATATGTAGATGGTAATTACCGTCGGTTCCCACATGAAATGCAGATTGATTTTGCGTATGAGATTCTTTTTGTTATAGAATCTACTTTTAGAAAAGATAATCCTATTATAAGTTTTACTCACTGGGATATGGACAGGGATCTAAAAATACGTACCAGAAATATAGCTTCAAGAATATTTGAAGAAGTTTTTGCCGAGGCAACTGATAAACAAATATTAAAAATGGCAACGATTGCAATAGACAGGATCCGAGCCCTCGATATTTGAATGTCATGCGGTAATCGAAACAGTAAATTAACGGATGAACATATTACATCTATAAAATGTTGTCAACCAAAAAATGCTGAGGAGAGATAATCATGGAAGACAGAAATCTTAAAATTGCAAACGTGCTTTTCATCAACAAAATATCATACAAATCCTTGAATCAAGATGGTGTCCTGAACTATTTCAATTCCTTGAATATTTCGAAGGAAGACAGAGAAAAATGGAGAAAGGAGATGGCTGAAGCATATTTTGCTGTTATTGAATATGTGGACGGACATGATTCTTTCGTTGCAGATATACGGGATTTTATATATGATGGTTACATTGAAAACGAATTTTTACGATTTGTGGAATATGTCGATCAAAATTACAGCCGTTACCCTCATGTATGGCATATTAAGTATGCATTTAAGATTATATATGCGTTGGAAGCGACTTTCGATGGAATTGACCCTTGGGATATGGATGTCGAACTAAAATGCCGCGCAAAAAGACTGGCAAAAAAGATGATCGAGGAATTATTAGAATACTCAATAAATAATGACGATCTTACTAATAACGATGTTATTAGAGCACAAATTGCAATGGAAAGAATTCGTGCTCTTGATATATAGAATTTTACTGCGGGGGCCAATAAATCAAACCAACTGAAGAAGTATGATTATGAATAGTCTCATGTGAATTTCGGGAAGTAGAGTAATGCCGAAATGCGATTATTGGTTTAGTAAGGCAGGTGCCTGATCCTTCGGGATGCACATGCGATGCCACGCCGGCAGAAAACGCCTCCAGGCAAGGCGATAACTTGTCGCTTGATGAAAATGCAGATGACACACAAATGGCAAAAGCACAAGCCAAAAGCAGTAATATATGCATACCCTATACTCGCTATTGCTACAATCGCGGAAATCCTGCGCCAATATGTAACTCATATTGCAAATTATCAAGGAATATGAGTAAAGGCAAAACAAAAAACAAGGATGTTTTCAAAAAAATCAAGAAAATTGTTGAATTACTTGCCAAAGCTAATAATGTTCCAACAAATTTGAAGGATTTAGCAAAAACAATTACTGATGAAAACTTCAAAATGTTAATTGCTGGCATAAAAGGAGTTTCTTATGAAGCTTTCGATTCAAGTTCAAAAGGCAATATTGTGCAAAATGAAGGTGCATTTAATGATTTTTGCTATCATTATAAAGAAGATCCGACACAATCAGGTTATTACGATTTTTATAAAGACATAAATTGGCTTGGAAAAGATGGAGCATGTACCTCATATGATAGATTATTCAAATTAGGTGCAATAAATAATGGGGGTGTTTTGCAAGAAGTTGTAAGAGATTATTTCAGACTTCATGAAGAAGAATGGGCGAAAGTGCTATTCAGAAGTGAAAATAATTGGTGGTTAACCAAAGAAGATTCAGATATACTAATTAACATTCTTGAGGCAATAAGAATGATGACTACTGGGAGTTAAATATGTCCAAAAAATCAATCATTTTAATAATTGGAACAATATTAGTTTCGACAATAACATTTTTGTTTATTCCTGACAACAAATATATTGGTCTTGCCAATACAACACCATGCCATTATCTAAGAAGTAAAAATGGTGTATATGAACTTAAATGGAAAAAAGATTTTTCATTTAGACGTAATAACACAGCAACAATCGGAGTGTCACCAGATAATATGCAATCATATGTTTTTGTGGAGTCTTATGACAAATCATCGGAGAATAATAATGGTATTGTTGTTTATGAAAACTATAAAAGCGTTATTCTGACCATTAATAGCAATGGTAAAATCATTAAAGAGGTAATTACTGAAGGCTCCCCTTTAAATGCGATTGATTATAGAATAATAAACAAATACTCAGGTAACTCTTTGTTGTTCACGGGAGTGTATAAACATGAACACAAGCATTTTTCAAGAATAATTACTACAAAATATTCTCCCCACACTGGATCAATTGAAAATAAGATATATTTTACAAAAACGTACAATATCCTGCCTCAATGCGTTAACATCTCAAATAATAATGGATACGAGATACTCTCAAAAAACATCTGGGATAGTGTTTATTATAAATACATTATCAAAAACGATAAAGTTATTGAAACAAACAATAGTATGTCTCTTAATCATTGTTTCTTTCAGAATAACGTGGCCATATTAAGTGGATCTTATGAATTTAATAATATGAATGTGAGCGAAATTGATTTGCAAGATGGGTTAAGACATTTAAGCTTGCAAATAGGTATCAGGTTAATACAAAACGACAATGGTGTTGTTGCGAATATCCGATATCCAAGAAAAGGAATTAGAAAGGAAAGAAACATCATTTTATATGAAGAAAAGTCAGATCTTTCTTCTTTGACCTCTGAACCATCGAAGATTAATCTTGGCTATTTTTCAATAATTTCAAAAAGGCGAAATAATTCTGAGGAAATATATGTTGTAAGATCAGACAAGGACTGGAATATCGTATGGAGTAAAAAGATATCAAATGTACTCACGATTGACCCAAGATTGGCACAACTGTTACCAACAAAAGATGGGGGAGTAATTGTTCTATGTGATTTTAACTTTTTTTCACATTTAATTCAAATGGATAGAAATGGCAATGTTGTTTATGATTATAAACCATCTAAAGATATGAAGTATGAACAGATAATATCAGCTTCAATGACCCCAAATGGAGAATTATTCACATATGGTACTTTTAGAAATCCAAATACAAATGAAAGTGTTGCACGCATGCGAAAATTTGATTTGGTGCAGGGGGGAGAGTAGAGAAGAGGCGCGGTGGCAGTAGATAGCGGTTGGCGTAAATCCGGCGGCTTTCGCGTGTATTGCGGGGGCCATAAACTCAATGCAACTGAGGAATTATGATAATGAATGAACTATATCACATTTCAAGCAATGACGAAAGTCTGAAAATGGGATATAATTCTGCAACAAAATGAAGAAGCAAGGTAAGAAACAGCGATTATATTTCAATTGCGGATGAGAAAGATAGCATTACGCAATATGAAACTGATCTTTGAAAACTGAATAAGCGTCAAAGAATGGCTGAAGAATGCCATATGTGTGGCTATTTTGTTTCAGGCAGCTTTGCGGTAGTAGTGGTGGTGCAACCCGCCAAGGATGCTGATGCTTCCGATGTCGGAACTCGATATTATGCTGCTTTCGTTGTCCCGGGCTACATCCGAATGTACACCACTATCCCCTCCCGAGGGGCTGCCAATCGGCACGTTACCTATTCCTTGATGAGGACGCAAAGTGTTGTAATAGTCGGCATAGGAAGATACCAGATGTTTCAAATGGTCGCGCCCGAAAACAGTTAAATAATTCAAACATTCGTGTTTTATTGACCACACAAAGCGTTCCGAAAAACATTACATACCGGCGACCGCGGAGGCGTTTTTACGGTTTTCACGCCAAGTGATTCGAGGGCCATATCCATCCGTTTTGAATACTTTCCATCCCGATCTCGGATAAGATATTTGGGATAAAACCCCGATTCATTCAAGTTTCTTACAGTCTCAACAGTTCTTTGCTCTACCCAGCATTGTTTACGACAAGGCGACATCCCGGCGATGTGTACTCGGCGGCTACCAAGCTCTATGAAAAACAGCACATACATATCAATTCTGCCAT
>CAZUZI010000056.1:0-5537 GCA_964625015.1 uncultured Candidatus Saccharibacteria bacterium
AAGAACGATAGGGATTAATTTAAAATATATGTAACATTCGTCTTTCGACATAAAAATCTCCTTTAAAAACTAAATACAGTACCTCCGTATTCCATATAAGGGTAATCGTGATTTATTTCTTTGTATCTCTTATCAATAGGATTGGTAGTAATACAATTTTCAGTTTTTTCTATCTCCACAACCCAACCTGCTATATCTGAATAAACTCTATTCATTCTTCTTGCGAATGAAGTCAATCCTTGAAAACTCCCTACTTCAAAACTGTTTACTCCCCTTATTGGTGCGTAGAATAAATAGTGATAATGTGCTTGTGCTATGATATCTGGTGTGTATTCTATGGGAAGCTGCTCCACAAATTTTTGTAGTCTATAACTCAACGCATATGCCCTAGAACCTAATCCGTGATGTAAGTATATTATTATACCGTTCAGAGTAAGATAGGCTCCATACTTACCTAAGTATATTATATCATTTCTACGTCTGGCAAGATTGTTTACAGGATTAACCCCTGTATTATCGTGATCGTGATTTCCAGAAATCATATAGTATTTTAAGTCGGGAAGTTTTGGAATTACCTCCTCTGCATAAGCTAATTGTTCGTCTAAAGTATGTAAAAATACTTCCTCTGCTTGATCTCGATACACCCTAATACCATCATAAACGTCACCAGATACAATAACATTTCTTACCCCTGATTCATAAGCATAGTTTATAAATTCTGTCAATTGACTGATTTGTTGTTTTTTAGACCCTAAATGCCAATCCCCTGTAAGAGCTACTTTTAGCTTCCCCTCCTCTCCTCGCATGAAAGTATAATTGTTTATACGGTTATCAGATTCATAAAATACCCAATCAGAATGAATAGTAATATCATACCCGTCAGTCATTAAACTATATAACATTAATAGTAGATTCTCTGTACGATCAATATCTACTAAATCTTTGAGTTCTTTTATAGAGGCGTTTTTATTCTTTTTTAGAATATCTAGTATGTGTTCTTCTTTTGTCATATATTTTACATTAGTTTTATTAGCGTTTACAATATTCATTATTCTATAATATCTCTTTCTGACAGCTTCTCTAGTTTTTCCTAAAATATTACCTATATCTTCCCAAGTATAATTATCCCCCTTTAGTTGTAATATTAACTTATCCTCTTCATTACTATACTTTATTGATTGCATTAAATCACCTCAAGAATTGTTCTCTGGATTCTTTGAATCTTCTGTTTTAAAAGGATTCATAAGATTTAATAGCCTAGATGTATTATTGAATTTAATATTAAAAAATCCTTTTAATATAATAAGGGCTATTAATACGATATTTGCTATCCAAAAAGCCCATTCTGGATTAAAGGTAGGTACTATCATACTACCAATTACATAACTTACTGCAAAAGCCCCGAAAGAGAATAATATAACCTCTGGTGCGGCCAAGAACGTAACCCCTATCAATATAATCATTACTATTAACAACATATTTACTCCTCCAATTATCCACATATTATTCACATACACTCCATCCACAATTGTTGCAAGTTATACACCCTCCGCTAAAATTAAAACCTTCTCCTTTTTTAGTATAACATGAAGGACAATAAGCATCCCCGGTAGCAGGATCAATCAAGTACCCTTTAGGTGTGGATAATAAATTATGTTTATTAATTTCTTTTATAGTATCATCTCTCTTTTTCTTATTTTTCATTTTACCTAAATTAACAAGCTCTGCGATAGTTTCAGCGATAATTTTAGTTATCACAGAATAGTCATTTTTCCAATCTTTTACTTTTTTGATTTGTTTTAGCACAGCATCGATATCTGCATTGGATCTCAACGCTAGAGATACTAACCTTCCAATAGCGTTAAAAAGCTCAGTATAGTGTTTTGTGCTTGTAGTACTACGAATAAATACCTCGAAAGGATTATTATCATTATCAAAGCCAACTTCGATATTCATAATACCTACTATATCTTCGCTTTCTTTAAAGCGAACTGTTTTTTTAAGAGAGGGTATGACTACTGGACGTTCTTTGGGAAGGATCTTACCTTGTTTAGTAAAATTTAAATCTACAAAAAATTCTGGTTTAGTTTCTTTCTTGCTCTCAAGTATTCCAGCCCTAGAACCATCAACAAATACTGTTAGACCTTTTAAACCCATATCATATGCTTTTATATAAAAATCGTATAGCATTTCTTCTGTATATGTAGAAGGTAGATTTACTGTTTTGCTTGCTTGCATATCAATAGCATCGGTAATTATTTTCATGATGGATAGATGATCTTCGACTGAAAGTTTTTTAGCTGTAGTCCACCTGCCCCCTGTAAATACCTTTTCCATCTCAGAGGGGTCACTTATAATCTGTAAAATCTCTTCATCTGCATACCCTAAGTATTTTAGAGTGTCGTAATATCCCAAATCTAATTCATTTATAAGGTATTCACTATCGGTATCTGGATTAACTCTTCTGGTGAAAGCTAAATCAAATACTGGCTCTACTCCCCCTGATAAACTGGAGGCTTTCTCACTAATGGTTCCCGTTACTATAAAGGGAATACTGCCATTTGGAGCTATTGCAGCAAATCTTGAATTAGTAACCCCTTCCATTAGCAATTTGCTTATTTCTTTTTTAAATTTAGTATTCTTAAAAAAGAAATATCCTTTAGCGTAATCAGATTTGTCATAATGTCTGAACAATATACCTGAGTCTCTAAAGAACTTATTGGAAGCCTTGACTACATTAAACATAAATAATTCCATGAAATTCTTTGTAAACTCTTGACTATCAGCATCTCCATATCTATATCCCATACGTATGAAGGCAGAACCTAACCCCATGAAACCTACCCCGATAGGTCTGAAATCTAAAGATCGTTGCGTTAATTCTTTGGTTGGGTATTCATTAGCCAATATAGCTAAATTTAAATATTCAACACAGGCTCCTATAATCTCAGTTAACCTATCCTCTATAACCTCATTTGTTTCGTAATTAATAAGATTATATATATTTATTGAGGCTAAGTTACATACAGTTTTATCAAAACTTAAAAATTCTGAACACGGGTTTACAGATGTTATGGGTTCTAATCCGCCCAATGGGTTGTATCTGTTTATATTATCCATCATCAGTATGCCGGGTTCCCCACTTTTAAAAGCATTGTGTATTATATGTTTGTATAACTCCCTTGCTTTCAATGTCTTCTTTATCTTTTTACTATGGGGGTCTATTAAATTCCAATCAAGATCGTGTTTAACAGCGTACATAAACTCATCAGATATTTCCACTGATAAGTTAGCGTGTTCTAAATATTTAGATCTGAGCATTTTCATCTCTTCATCATTTATAAGCTCCATTTTTTTATCTATAAACTCTTCTATATCAGGATGAGATACAGAAAGAGAAAACATGTTAGCTCCTCGCTTTAGCTGTCCACTCAAAGCTATTTTTTTTGTGTTCAGATTAAAGAGTTCCATAAATTCTACTGCACCACAGCTTTGCCCTTTTGTAGTAGATATGTTTTCACCTTTAGATCTTAAAGCTGAAAAACTTGCACCAAACCCGCCTGCGGCTTTAAAAATCATAGCTTGATCTTTAAGTGAGTCATAAATATCCTCAATACTATCCTTTACCTGTCCCATAGCATAGCATGATCCATATGCGGCTTTAGCGTTTTTAAAGCCATTCATAGAGTCCCAATCATCAGGTGTCATCTCAAGTATGGGTTTATATATCAAATCATAGGCATTTTTATCTTCTCCGAACCCTCTCATCGCATTAAATAACTGTGGGCTGCTAGGCATGAACATTCCAGTATTCATTAAATTAAAATAATTGGTTGCTTTTTCAGCAACCCCTTTATAATCTTCGGGTTCTATTTGTAACCAAGCAGATGCTATTTTTTTTGCCACTCTAAGAAACATCATGCTTAAAGTTTCTTGCTTCTCTTCCCCCTGTATATCCCATTTCCATAGATATCTATCTTTGGTTAACCGCTCTATCCCTTCGTGCATTTCTACCTCCTAAATAATAACTACTTCTTTAACCCAAGTAACTATTTTCTGTTTGGCTATTTTATCAGATTCTTCAACAACCATTATTATGGCCTGAAAAAGATGGTCTTCAAACTCTTCTATGGCATCTTTTCTTGAATACCCATACTGATGCAAATTTATTTCCGGTGCATAAACTTCATACATAACGACATGTCTAAGTCCATCTTCTAATGGACTTATAATTATTTCTAAAGGTCTTCGGAAATAATATGTTTTTCTATTTTGTGAAATTGATTGAATATACTCTTTCATACATACCCCCAAATTACCCCTTAAAATGCCCCAGATTGCATTTATCTTTTTAGCCATAAATTTACCCATAACCCTAAGATATTTTGAAATCTAGGGCAGTTTTCTAGGGGAATACTGCCCAAGAATTATTGGTCAGTAAATATCTTTTCAAACTCTGGTGCTGGAAACACAGACAAATATTTATTCTTTCTATAATTTAGCAGAATATAAGGCTTCTTAATCTTTTTTAGCATACCGTCAAAAGTTACACAACACATCGCAGAAAGACTATGAGGTATTATAAAAACATGGGAGTCAATATACTGCTTATTTTTTTCCAGATACTCACACAAATGTTTAAAATCTACTGAATGGGGGTTAAGGTTTATTACTGTGGCTATGGTACCATCTTCTAACGTAATCATAAGAGGATTGCTAATACGTTCTTCAATATACTTGTTAATCTCTACCCACGTAGTGTCATTGTTAAAAATACCCTTTGTCAGCTTTTCCATATTTACCTCCTAATTTTAGAATCCTTCAATTGTTGTAGATAATATTGTTGGTTCTTCGTTATCACTGGACGAATCTACACTTACAGTAACATACTTATCAAAGATATTAAGTCCAAAACCAAAGAATTTAACCAATTCTTTGAAAGCATTTGATGCTGCTGCATGGGTTGCATCTGCTACATTACCGTTTTTAATTTCCGCTGCCCCTTCAAAGTCTATAAGATGAGGCTCTATTTTACCGTTTTCTAAAGTACTGTATTGCATCCTGAAAGCTCTAATATAACTACATACTTCTGTTGCTGGTCTGCTGCCTCTTGCGGGTATTATTAATTTGACTATGCCGCTTCTATTCTCTCTATCTATAATATCTACGTTAACACCAAAAGTTTGTCTAAAAAATCTAAGTACCTCGTGAATAGGGTAATAAGGTACTTCTACTCTTTTTTGTGTCTTAGCGTCAATATAAGAATATGTTCTGATTTTATCATCGGAAATATCCTCAATATTCAGCGGTATCGTGTATAGTCCTGTCTCTAATAGATTCTCTGACATAAATTAAAGCCTCCTCCAAATTAATGTTAGTATCTTTCAATATACGAACCCCCTCTAAGTAAGTTGTTGATGTCCATTCGTTGTAAGATAAGGTGTTTGTTTCTGGAAAAAGTTTAGTGCTTAAATACCTACTACCCGCACGTCTTACAAGGTATTTATTGGTTTTTGGTTCTATGCGAAGAGTTTTAG
>CAZUZI010000057.1:0-4118 GCA_964625015.1 uncultured Candidatus Saccharibacteria bacterium
TTGATACACACAGCGTTTTTCTCCACTTCACTAAGTCTTAGAACTTTCATAATGTCCCCATCGCAGCTTCGTAGGCAAGCAGTCTTGATTTTAGAAGAGAAAACTCCGCAAAGGTTAAACCAGCGCCAGCAGCAAAATATGACGGATACGTTACACGTCTGTTGCTCGTTATATCGCCATTTATATTTTGCGCCCCCAAAACTACGTTTTTATAAGTTCCCGTAATATTGGGAACTCCTTCAATAGAAGGAGGGCTACTCCCTATACTAATGTAGTCTGTATCTGTCTCTGAACAACAAAGCACGGTATCTGCTACGCTTGGCAACCTATTAACGGCATACCATTTTTTTGTTTCCCACCCTAAATCGACCCCTCGTCCGTCCCCGCATATATTGAAATATGTAAGCCTATTGGTATCGGTGCTTGCGCTTCTAAGGGCAAGGATGCCGCTGCCTTCAGATAGCCAATACTCATAATTAGAACTCCAGGATGGCGTGGTGTGGCAAGCAACTAAAATAAATAGGTCATTGTATTTTAATTTAGCTCCACTTTGAGAGGGGTTGTACCCCGTATCTACAAATCGCCCAGTTGTTGCGGTTGTAAAACCTTTTTTCTTTTCATATGTTATCAATGTACCATCATCTATTGATTGACCTCGTTGGGATGGATTTATTATATTTATCAAAGCGTCTAAATACTCAAGATTTGAGTAATATAACTGTAAGCAATCAAGCTTCTCCCAAACTCCGTCATTTTTAAGATGTTGGATTAAAGCATTATATAGAGTTATTTCTGCGACTGGAGGTTTTATTTTCATTGCCGAAACATAAGCCACAGTAGCAGGGTCAAGCTTCGCTCCGCCCCTCTGCGCACCGAGGCCGAGACCCAAGTTAAGATTCAGCCCTACCATATGACACCCAACCTTGCGCCATAGCGTTTGTTGGTATCTATATAGGCAGTGGTCTGATACCTGCCACGAAAGACTACGCCCAAGTCAATCGAGGCATTGTCTATTTGCTTATCAACGAAGCCTACGCCAAGTCCACCGCAGGGGGTGGCGAAGCGAGGCTTGTAAGGTGTTAATCGTTCCACAATCTTCTCCTTATACACTGAATCTCTCAGTGCCATTACTGAATGTTTGATGTTGAACAAGTTGCTATACTCATCGTATTCCACGTTCAAATCCACATACACTCTATTCGTATCAATCGTCTCCGAATACCTTGCCACTTCGTGGCTGATTCTGTCTATCCACACAGTATCTATAACTGCAGGTAACTGCTCTCGTATCACATGAGTACGCACAGGAATCGTAGTATTTATCGTAGTCTCGTGGTCAGCTACCTTTATCACCTTTGCGTTACGCATCCCTGCATAGTAAACGCCAACGAGGAGCACAGCGCAAATGGCAACGATAACCACTATTGCCCACAGCTTCATATCAGACCTCTGATGAACTTGGGAACGTCGAAGTTGGGGCAGGTTCTGCCTTTGTTAAGCTGATAGTGTCCGTAGATATGGCTTTTGCTGATGCCGTAGTGATTCATCAGGTCGTGCAACAGTACCCCCAGCGATTCAAACTGCGCTTCGGTGAAGCTTGTCTTGCCTATCAGACAGATGCCAATGCTTGTTCCATTGTAACCAAGCGTATGCGCACCCTTCTCGTTGTCAGAAACGAAGCTATCGCCATCTATTCTTCTGCCAGTTTCCACAGAGCCGTCCATCACATCGAGATACAACGCTGACTGATATGCAGTGTCGGGCATCAGTAAGCCATTACAGATAACGAAATGGTAACCGATATCAGCCCATTTTTGTGCCATATGCCAGCGTCGTATCTCAGCTGCAGACCCAAACTCTGAATCAGAGCAGTGGATTACAATGTTAGTCAATCTTGCCAATGGAGTTGCCTATGTTATACGCAGCCGCCAGGGCGCTGCAAATAGAGAACCATACGTTAGCGGGAACGATGCCCTTGTAAAGGAACAAGCTGGTGATTGCGATAGTTGTCATGCAGAGCAGAAAGGTTCTGCCAAACAACGCCTGTAGCCTATCCCATATCGTTACAATCGACACCCGCTTATCGTTATAGTTGGTGTGGATATTGCTTGCCTCGCCAGCAGTCTTTTTCTGAATGGCGTTAGCAGTTACATACGAAACCACAGTTGACATCATCACCCACATCCACTGCTCAGGCTGAATATATCTGAGCCACATAAAGACAGTGCCTACAAGCGCCAGAGAGGTGCTTAAAATGAACTTTCTTGAGAGGTATGGTATATCCATTAGTCTTTCCTTATTTCGTTGCTATTTGCTCTTTCAGGGCCATTAGCAGGGTTTTAATCTCTGCCAGTTGCGCACTTATTTCCATAGCGTCGAGACTATCCAGTCTGCGCTTCACATCTTCTATGCACTCATTGAATCTATCTGATGTAATGTAGTTGCTACAGTTCTTTTCCACGCGAATAATGTTACTTTCTGTTCCACTCACACGCTGCGTTATCTTGCCATAGCCATAGGCTCCGCCCAATAGCGACATAGCAGTGGAGATTACGATTGATACCCAGCTAACGTCCACTATCCCCTCTACACATCGTAACTGATGGTTTCCCAGTTGCTGGACGAAGCAGTGCATTGTGCTTTTGCAACATAGATACCACTGCTTCCTACGATTATCTTGCCCGCATCAGCAGCTGTAATATCGAGACCACCGGTCAGATGAGCAGATCCAAACGCTGCTTCAGTCAAACCAGCCGATACAGTGGTAACAACAGCATTGCCAGCTGTTCCCAATAACGTTGCAGCATTAGCGCTGCCTTCGCAGGTAAGGTCAACGATGTTATCGCCAGCAGTAGCCACCACGTCTTGATTGGCTGTTGTGCCAGTGCCATAGAAAGCGGTATGACCTTCGCCAGTCGATGCGTTAATGGCATATTGAATGGCAAGGCAGGTATCATCAGGAACATTGGTTGCGCAGATGAGTATCTCGTTTGCCTGCCCGCCTCCCGCAAGAGCATCACGGAAGGTGTAGGTCTTGCTACCAACCGTAATCGTATCACCATCCGTAGGATTCGTTGCCCCCGCAAAGGTTAGTCTGCCAGTGGCATAGGTCTGCGCCATTGTCGGCACACTTGCCACCTCCGGCGCATTTGCTACCACAGCATCAATCTCGGCAGAGTTGGACGTTAGCGCTGCAATAGGCTCAGCGCCATGTGCAAAAGAGCCACTGCTCCTTTTTACAAGCTTGTTTGCATCAGCAGTGTTATAGGTAATGATAAACGTATCAGAGAACCCAGTTACCGCAAGTAATGATCTTGCCAGTTCATAGCAAGTGGCATTTTCCACACCATCACCATCAGTTGACAATGCAATCCCAAGATTGGGAGTGTCCCAAGTGATAGTTGTGGGCTGATTTATGCCAGATGCTGCGCCAATTAAGACTTGAATTGCATTGCCCGCAGTGCCAGGATCTATATAAGTAAGACGCAAGTTGCCAGTGGTGTCAGCCAAGCCAATGTCATAGTAAGCTTGCGCGCCTGTGTTATCGTTGATAATAGGGAGAACAAGCCGCTTATTAGATAATGCTTCGTTAATCGTGTCCGCTCTCGTAGCAATAGCCTCAAGCTTCTTTGCGAATCCCTGCGTGGTAGTTGCGGTGTAAGCTGCGGCAATCTGTGCGATGAGAACATCAAAAATGTGTTTGATTGCACTGGTAATGGTAGCGTGAGAATTGCCATCTTCATCCTTAACTGCTTTCCAACTGCCAATCAGTGCATTCTCTTCGGCCGAGATCAGCGTATTCAGTTCCTCAAGCGGTACCAAGCGGGGGAGGCAGCCTCCACGCTGTTCGTAGACTTCGATGTAGTATCTGTTAAGTATCATTTATGCTCCTAAAATTTACGCATCGGGGTTAGGTAGAGGTGTTCAGTTGCAGTGCCACGAGCTACGATCTTTTCGCCAGGGCCTACCATGATATCGTAGAACCCCTTCGAAGGAATAGGCATGGAAGCAGTGGGAGTAGGCAAATGGCTTTCGGGGAACGTGCCAACGAAGCAGACGTGGTCGCCATCGTTATAGCAACGCACTCCAGTGCCAAGTTGCCCTGCGTCCCATCCACG
>CAZUZI010000057.1:4218-5513 GCA_964625015.1 uncultured Candidatus Saccharibacteria bacterium
AACAGGGAATGGTTTGCCGTTTGCTGATACGGCCATTTCAGTCTGTAGTCTCATTGTTTCCTTCTTCTAATTCGTCGTCTTTGCCAAATCCTTCCATTCGTGAGAATGGAATGCCAGTGAGTCTATCTATTGTGCTTCTTGGGTTAAGGTAACTCTTATGCAAGTCCCTTACAAGCCTTCCAAATGGGAAAAGCGTCCAAGTAGTATAATCAGTAAATCGTTGCCAGTCTCCACTCACCATTGAGGTTATCATCTGCGGAAACGCTCTGGCGATAGGTGGAGTTATCATCTGTAGCGGGGCGATGGCGTGAGGATATGCGCCAAAGAAGGCAGAGTCTCTTTCCTTCTTCGTGCCGAACAGCCAATTGGCAAGGTCAGTTAGCCAACTCCACGGAGCAGGAAGCGTGGAATCGAATAGCGAAAACATGAATGCTTGTGCCAGTCCCATCGTAACCAAGTCCATCGCCATCATCCGCTCAAAGCGTTCAGTTGCCTCTGAGCCTTCAAAGCCGTATATCTTGGCTTGCTCAAGTATCTGCGCCCTCGTTGCCACAGAGTTGTAAGACCATAGCTGGAAGCGGGTCAGTACCTTACCAAGTGCAGTTCTTGCAATGGCGGGACGATAGGCAGCAGTGTAGAGAAACTGCGTTGCCCTCACTCCATCCTTTGCCATCTTTGCAAGAATGGGATTGAAGCGCCATACGCCATCCGCATCGTAGTAGCCTTTGAGCGTATGCCCTGTCAGATTATCAAAGTGAATATAGTGAGCAAGGAATGCGTCTCTGCGCAGGGTGCGCTCTGCCCTGCGCATAAACCATGCAGCCTTATCGAACACCAACTCAGACATCTCATGCTTCTTTGCCAATGATAACAGCGTAGCATCTGCAACTTCAGGGTCTTTGCTGATTAGCTTAAGAGCTTCGTCAAAGAAACCTTTGGTCTTGGTGTCTCTTGCGCTAAGCCCTGCTTCTGCAATCAGATATTCCTCTGTAACTCCAGTTGCAATAACATCCTTACCTGCATCTTCCATCGTATTCCACTTGGGATTGATATGCTCACGCAGGTAGTTGATATTGCGAGCCTTCATCAGGTTGCCTAAGCCAGCCGAGATGGCGTTCATCGTTTCACCACCAAAGAGGTTTGCTGCCATTGATTTAGGGTGAGCAAGCAATGTAGTCATTTCGTATTTGGCTTCCAACTGCGATATCGCATTCAGTGTCTCGTATGGCAAATTCTTCAGCTCTTCTGGCAGCTTCTCGTCTGCCTTTATCAGCCCTATTTTCTCCGCTACCTTA
>CAZUZI010000058.1:0-2929 GCA_964625015.1 uncultured Candidatus Saccharibacteria bacterium
TCCTTTCTTTAACTAATTCTGCTATAATCAAATCTGCTTGCTCTATAATATATCGTGGATTTTCTATTATATAATTTCGAGCTGTTACTTCTGAATTCCCTGCTAGAGCTAAAATCAAAGCTTCTCTGAAGTTAATGCCTAAGAATCCATCACCATTTGTATCTCCTGAAGGGAATACTGGTTTATTAGGTTGTTGTTCTAAATAATATTCTTCATATTCCATTGTCTTTATCTTCCTTTCTGTATATTTCATTCATAGCATCATCTGCTCTTCTACCAGCCACTACTATGCAAGTAATAAACAAACCCATAGCAGCACCTGTAAATAATCCTATTAACAACATCCACCAGCACATCTAATCCTCCTTGAATAGTTTATTAACTTCTCTACGTTCTTTGCGTACAAATGACATAGCAGCAAAGATTATCCCTAATACAATACTAACTATAATAACTAATATATCTGTCATTTTATCTCCAATTTCCAAAAGTTTAATCCAATAGACACGCCTATCCTCCAGACTGTTATATCCAGTGATACATGCTGTCCTTTAATATTAGAACCTAAGATGCTCACCTTTATCAAGCGAGCAATCTCAAGTGAGAATATTTCTAAGTTATCTTCCGTATATCTCTTTAGTTTAATCATTTAACTCTCTTAACTGAAGGTGTTATCTTCGTTACGATAGCTGGATGATTCTCAGGTAGTTGTGTTACAGTAGGAACAATTAACTTATGAAATTGTGCTGTGTATTCATCTGTAGAAATACCCTCTTCTTTTACCCAATCACAGAATTTATTAAAGAGAGATATATTCATTATAACAGGACATTTCTTTAATTCTATCTCTACTTCATCAGGATTAACAGAATGAGTAACACTATTCCATTTCTTAAAGTTATATTCATTACCTTTAATAACATCCATACGCATAACATCCATAACCTGGTGTAGTCTTGTCTTTATTGTCTCTTCATTCTTCTCGAACTTGTCTATAGCTTCTTTGATACGTTTATACTTAGCTTTAAGGAAGTTCTTCTTATTAGCTATATCGTCTATTACATAACCATAAGCATCTACCTTCTCTGCAAGTGTTATCTCGTTGTCTTTCCACACTCTTTCCAACTCTTCCGAATAAGTATCAAAGTCTTCTAACTGTTCCTCTAAGTCTTTCTTCTGCTTGACTATCTCATATAAACTACTCATATATCCTCTCCATTACTAACGTTTCCTTATTAAAGTTAATTAACATCTTCATAGGCATCTGATCTCTGTCTGCAAGTGTCTTGAATACTCTTGTAGACATCTCTTTGTTACCTTCAAAAGATAATACTCTGTCTGCTTTCTGTTCAACTGAACTACTGCCTTTACCACTATGCACTGTCATAGCTTTACTATACCCTTTCTCATCTTGTGCAGCTGACTTGGATATATGCTGTATAGCTATAATGCCTATATTCATAGACTGAGCAAGCATTCTTAACCCATTAGCTATTATCTCAGTCTTGGTATTAGAGTCGTTAAAGTTAGTTACTTGCAAACAATCTAAAGTATCAATCACTACTACATCAGGTGAGTTATCAGCTATAATCTTCCGTAAGTCTATCAGATTAGGTGCTGTATGGATGATCTTAATATGGTTAATGTTATAGGCAAGTCCTGTTTTAGACTTCTTATAATGGACGTTAACCTGTTCCTTAGTCATATTATTAGCTATCTGAAGAAATCTTCTGAACGTTAAGTCAAGACTCATTTCAAAGCTAAAGTATAACACTTTCTTATGCGGTATCTTTACTACTATATTCTGCATGATACAGCTCTTACCTAACTTGGTATCACCAATCAGGATAGTCAATTCACCATTATTAAACCAGTAGTCAGTATCATATATATCCTTTAATGAGAAGCCACTATTAGGGTTCTGCATCTTCCTGTGATAATGAGCTTCTGCATCTTCAGTTGATACTACCTCTACTGAGTTATTCCTTGTACGATAAAAGATACACTTAGGATCACAATACTTCAGTCTTACTTTATCATTACATCCATAGTTGATAGTAGTGCTGTCATACACACTTTCAATTACATGTCTCACTTCTTCAGGCTCTAAGTTGTTAGCCCATTCCTTCAAAGCAATAAATGCAGTCTTACGTGGTATACCACTCTTCCTCCATGCGTCTGATATTCTAAGTAGCTTATGATGCCTGGTACCTTCTGTAGGACCATCTGTTATCATATTCTGTACACAAGTTACATAGTTAGTTTCCTGTGCTACTTTATCTTCCTTCACTTCTAACGCTATCTTCTTATACTCTACTAAATGTTCTAACTTAGGCAAAGGTCTTAACTCAAGTCCTTTATAGTAACCATTGATAGTCCTTGGAGCTTCTGCAAGTTTCTTTATACCCTCAGCATCATTAGAGAATAACTCTTCAGGTGTTAAAGGTATCTTATAGAGTCCAGTCTTAAGATTCTTTGAATTGACTACTCTAAGCAGTCTGGTTGCATCATATATACTGTCAGCTTCAGGGAAATACTTCTCTAAAGTCTCTTTTACATGGTAATGCAACACATTGGATGGCTTAAACCCGAATATATCTGGTATGACTATATGATAGCCTCTGCCAGAGAAATATATGCGAATGTATCCACTATCCAACTCAAAGTCATCTTTCAGTCTGTTATAGAATGCTCTTGCACTCTGCAAAGTATGAGTATCAGTATTCTTATCCTTGTCAATATCAAAGATAATCTTCTCAAGGTATGTAGTTCCTTTGAATGACCTTACTGATTTATACTTTTGGAAGTGTTCCAGTATCTCTTTGTCAAAGCTATAGTAAGAACGGTATAACTCAATCCCCTGGTTCTCTTTCAGTATTTTACTAAGGTCTTCTACAGGAATAATCCTGCCTCTGTTGGTGCAGCTTCC
>CAZUZI010000058.1:3029-5495 GCA_964625015.1 uncultured Candidatus Saccharibacteria bacterium
TTAACAATTACTTCTAAGTTCCAATCATCTTCTATCTTTATACCAACTGGTTCATATCCACTCTCACGTAACATTCTAAGGAACTTAAACAAGTCATTTCTTATAAAGAATCCACCCTGCACTACTCCATCAACTCCATCTTTCCATAGTGTTAATGGGTGAGTTATACCTTCTGTAATATTATTATCCATTGCTTACTCACTTCCTTTTTATTAAAATTAGGGGACTGACTGATAACTTACCAAATTATCAAAGTAATAAATACTTCGCAGTCCCCATTAATTAATTAGAATGGAGCTTCTTCGCTTACATCATTCTTTACTTCAGCTGGAGGACTATCTTTAACATACACTAACTCAGGATCATAGTTCTTAGGAAACTGTGGATTCTTCCTGTTAATCCATCTTTTCTCAAGATTAGCACCGTCTTTATCAATAGTATCCCAAGAGTTATATACTATCTTCCCATTAGCACTCTTTGATATGTAATTGATATAATAGAACTCCTTACCAACCATACTCTTAGATTTCCCTACAAAGTTTCCTTTATCATCCACTAAATCACCATTCTCATTTGGTTCACAACCCAAAGTCTTCATAGCATTCTCTACCTTCCAAGCAGTCTTTCCCCATCCAATAACTACATCCCCTTCCTTCTCAAAGTCACCATTTATCCATATGGTCTTATCAAAGGTTGTTCCATCCCTCTTTTCCTTCTCTACCACGATAGTCAACTGTATATCATTGAACCTACCCTTATCTACTGCCACACTCTTTACCACGCCCTTATCCACAAAGTATGGTTTACTTCCTACGTTCTCTTTTGAGAATCCTAACGACATATATTACTCTCTTTCTTTCTTTATGATATAAATACTTTATCCCAATGCGTTACTATCTTATCATCCACTAACTCACTTATAATAAACTCCTGACCACGCAGATGTAATGGTCTTGCACCAGTTACTAAGTCTGTTTCAGTAGACTTGAATGATAGTATATTCTGATTAGTAGCTTTATCACGATACATAAACCCTACTGCATCCATATTGGAAGATACAATAAGTTTAAGCTTACCAGTAAGAGCTACATCCTTAGCTGTCATATCTTTACCATCCTTCATAATAGAAGAATTCTTGAAATGACCAAAGAGTATTAGACTCTTGTTATACAAACCATCAAACTGATCCATTAACATTTGGAATGCTTGTCTGAGCCATTCGTAACCACCACCTTGTGGAAGTTCCATTACTACATCTCTACCCTTAAAGTCTTTACCTATATTAGTAGATTTATACAATGCAGTAGCTCCCTGTCTTGCTATATTCTCTAATCCAGTTATAGTATCAAGCACTATATAATCATACCTTGTTTTAAGAGTTCTAAGATGTGTAGCAAGGTTATAGATAGCAGTACCTTGTGTTACATTCTGTTTAACTGCTTCTCTAATAACGTTATATACATCACCCTCAATATAGTTACTACCATCTTCCGTATCAACTATAAGACTGTTTGGTAATGCAGCTGCAAGCGTAGTCTTCCCTATCTTTGGAGGTGAGAATATCAATAGCTTTACTGGATTCTGACTTGATTCTGTTTTCTTAGTTATCATTTATTCCTTTCTTTTAATATTTAGTTCCACATGGTGTTCCATCTAAATAAACATATTCTTTGAATAATATTTCCCAGCTTACATAATGATTGTGATGTAGAAATATACCTTCTGTTGTTAAATCCACAATCATATGTAGATTCCCAGTAACCTTATGTTTTATCTTCTTTCCTAAGAAACTACTTAAATCCAATCCTTCTGGGTCATATGGACGGTATTCAGTTTCTGGTTTGATACGATACTCTGAGGGACCAGAATCAAATGAAGGATTTTTCAGATCCATATCTTCCCACTTATCTTCCCATTTCATTTGAATAGTTTTCCCTTCTCCAAATGCTTTGATAATAGGTAATAAATCTTTAACTTCTTCTCTTCTCATTTTATATCCTTTCTTTATAATTCAAATATCTTAACTCAATACTACTAACGTATATTCACCACTTTTAATCTTCTTTTCAGTTTCTTTCTTAGTTTCACCTAAGAAGATATTTCTGTATTTACCAGTAGTTGTACTGTAATCCCAACTGTTCTTGTCAAGATATATTTTACCTTTTGATTTCTTAGCTATTACGGTGTGGTAGGATTGGAAGAATATATCTCCATTGTCATCTTCAACAATAAACTGATTAGCAATCTCTCTTCCAGAACTATTGCTTACCATATTCCTTATTCTCATAATTTGTTCCTTTTGATTTGTAAATATAATATATTGATATATGAAAGTCAAGTTAATTCTTTTGCCTGATAACATTCTTGATATAATCCCAATCTTCTTTATGATAATCTTTTCTTTTTGCATTCTTAAAGTGTTCTGCAAATCCTTCTTCACCACTATATGGAAGAGAATAGAACATC
>CAZUZI010000059.1:0-5354 GCA_964625015.1 uncultured Candidatus Saccharibacteria bacterium
AGAAGTTATTGTTGGAAATGGAAACTCTCAAGTAGCAGAACTTATAAATAAATTAAATAACTCTGATTGGATCAAGAAATGAAAGGAGTTTATAAGTAAACCGGAAAAAGAAAATGAAATTTGCCCTTTTTGTCAGCAACAAACTATTACTCAAAAATTATACCAAGAAATTGAAGATTACTTTGATGAAACCTATCAGAAAAGAATTGCAGAATTAAGTCTTTTAGATAGGGAATATTTTAGAGAATATCAAAACGTGAAAAGTTTAGAAAATGAACTTCTGAAAATAGATTTTATAAGAAATAAAGAAACAGAGTTTAAGCTTTTATTTAAAAATTTGACTGATAAATTAAGCACTAACTGGTCAAAAATTAATGATAAAATAAAAAGTCCAAATATTACTGTTGATTTAGAATCAAGTATCTCAGATCAAAATAATTTAAACGATTTTTTAGGTACAGTTATTAATGAAATCAAGGTGCACAATAGCAAAATAGATAACAAACAAAAGACAAAAGATCAAATAATTAAAGAATTTCGGGAAATTGTTAGACGGGATTATGATCAAACGATAGAAAATTATATAAAACAAAAAGATAAGCTCGAAAAAGAAAGATTAAGTATTGAAAAAACAATTTCAGATTTAAGGAAAAGTATTGAAATACAAAAAATAGCAATAAGAGAAGCTCAAAAAGAAATGAAAAATATTCAAGATGCAATCGATAATATAAATAGAGAGTTGGTTTTTTTTGGATTGGGTTGATTTTCTATTGTCCCAGCTGGTGAAGAATCATATAAACTAAAAAGACCTAATGAAGATGTAGCTAGATTTGAGACATTAAGCGAGGGAGAAAAAACTGTTATTAGTTTTTTGTATTTTTTAGAATTATGTAAAGGCAAGGAAGGTGATGATGACGTAGCAACAGAGAAAATAGTTGTAATCGATGATCCCATTTCCAGTCTATCTCATATGTATGTTTTTAATGTTGCACAGCTTATCAAAAAAACTTTTTTTAATGAAAAGTATAAACAAATATTTGTTTTGACTCATAATTTATATTTCTTTCATGAAATGATAAATATTTGACCAAGAGAACAAGATGATAAATTTAAGCTAGATGGTAAATTGTTTCGCATATCAAAGAATGATTATACCGTAATAAGCCCATTAAAACAAAGTGAAATACAAAACGACTATCAATCTTATTGGCAAGTTATAAAGAACTATAGTATTGATGGTGACTCTGTCATACCTCAAGCATTATTAGCTAATTCTATGAGAAATGTTTTAGAACACTTTTTTGGATTTATGTGAGGAGAAAGCTTAAATAATGCTATGCAAAGAATAGATCAAGAAAATAAATATCAATTTTTTATAAGATATATGAATAGGGAATCTCATTCTGAGGCTGTCAACATTTCTGATATGAAAGAAATTGATACACAAATTTTTCAAGAAGCGTTTAAAAAAATATTTGAAGAATCAAATTATATTAATCATTATAACAAAATGATGTCATAAATATTGATTTATATAATAAGTTAAATTAACCCATGTCCACCATCTACGAATCCGATATCGAAAAGTTTATGATTGAACTCTTCCAGTCCCAAGGCCGAAGCTTCATGGAAGTAGAAGACCGAGAACAGCTCAGAGGGCAAGACTACTGTCAGGCTCTTCTTTTGCCCAAAGTGCAGGAAGCGATCGCTCGTCTCAATCCCCAAGTCCCTGAAATCGCCAGACAAGACGCCTACAGACAGCTGCTCAATCTCGATACTCGCAATCTTAGTGACGCCAATGAACTCTTCCACAAACGGATGACTGAAGGGATCGCGGTGGAGTTCCAGAAAGGCACCGATACCGTGGGCGATAAGGTGAAGCTCGTTGACTTCGCTCATCCGGAAAACAACGAATGTGTCGTCGTCAATCAATACACGATGATGCACAATAACGTCGTCAAAAGACCAGATGTTATCTTGTTTGTTAATGGTCTTCCGCTCGTCGTGATAGAACTCAAAAATCCTGAAGATGAAGAAGCGACGCTCCAGAAAGCATATCAACAATTGCAAACCTACAAACATACAATTCCCAATCTGATGATCTACAATGCTTTGCTGATCGTGTCAGACGGCTTGGATGCGAAGGCAGGTTCTTTGACTGCACCGTGGTCACGCTTCATGGAGCGAAAATCCAAGGACGGTAGCAAGGATGCAAGTCATCTCGTTCCGCAGATTGAAACGCTCGTGCATGGCATGCTTACCAGATCGACTTTGCTTGATCTGATCAGATATTTCACGGTGTTTGAAAAAGAAGAAAGTAAAAATGAAGCAGGTCAGATCAGTACGATTACCATCAAAAAGATTGCTGCCTACCATCAATACTATGCCGTCAACAAGGCGATAGACCAAAGTTTGCGCGCGACGCAGGCAGAAGGTGATCGTAAAATCGGTGTCGTGCGACATACGCAGGGAAGCGGGAAATCGCTCTCTATGGTCTTTTATACCGGCAAGATTGTACAGTCCTTGGACAACCCGACCGTCGTCGTGATCACCGATAGAAACGACCTTGATGATCAGCTTTTTTCTACTTTCGCGTGATGCCAGCAACTCCTCAGACAGACGCCCGTACAAGCAGAAAGCAGAACGCATATCCAAAAACTTCTCAAAACAAATGGAGGCTGAATCATCTTCACGACCATCCAGAAATTTTCTCCGTCCGACGGCTCCGAAACGTTCGACTGCCTCAGCGAGAGAAAAAATATTGTGGTAATTGCGGATGAAGCGCACCGCAGTCAGTACGGCTTCGCCGCCAAGACTTTGATCAGAAATGATGAAGCCTTCACCAAATACGGCTTCGCAAAATATCTCAGGGACGCATTACCAAATGCAAGCTTCATCGGCTTTACCGGTACGCCGATAGAAAAAGAGGATGCATCCACTCCAGCGGTGTTTGGAAATTATATCGACGTGTACGACATCCAGCAAGCAGTGACGGATGGCGCAACCGTGCCTATCTACTATGAATCTAGACTTATCAAGCTCAAACTGAAAGAAGCAGAGATGAAACTTTTGGATGAGAAGATGCTAGAACTGACTGAAGGCGAAGAAATGAGTATGACCCAAGAAAAGAAAATCCAATGGACTAAATTGGAAGCGATTGTCGGCAACCCCGAACGTCTTGCTGCTATCGCAAAAGATATTATCGAGCATTTTGAAACCAGATGTGAAGCTATGGCGGGAAAAGGAATGATCGTAACCATGAGCCGCAGAATAGCTGTAGATTTGTTTGATCAAATTATAAAAATTCATCCGGAACGAGAAGATAAGGATTTGCAAAAATGAGTTATCAAAGTGGTAATGACATCAGCTTCTAGTGATCCGCTCAATCGACAAGAACATCATACGACTAAACAACAAAGAAAAGAATTAGCATTGAGATTAAAAGATCCAAATGATCCATTGAAACTCGTGATTGTTCGTGATATGCGATTGACAGGATTTGACGTTCCATGTCTTCATACGATGTATGTCGACAAACTCATGCGCGGACATACGCTTATGCAAGCAATCGCTCGTGTAAATCGTGTCTATAAAGATAAACCAGGAGGATTGATCGTCGATTATATCGGTATCGGTTCTGACCTCAAAGAAGCATTATCGGTCTATACGGAAAGCGGTGGAGAAGGAAAACCGACCTTTGACCAATCTGACGCTATCGCGCAAATGAGAGAAAAATACGAAGTCATTCAATGAATGTTCGCAAAATTTGATTATACATCATACTTCACTGCAGATACCAGAGCTAAGATGTGAATTATTTTGGCGGCGCAAGATTATATCTTAGGACTGGAAAATGGTGACAAGAGATTTGTTGATCAAGTAACGTTACTTTCACAAGCATTTGCACTTTCTGTACCAAGTCTTCCAGCTATGGAAATCAAAGAAGATGTTGCATTCTTTCAGGCCATCAAAGCTCGCATTACCAAATTCACGAGTTCCACCACAGATGAAAAAAATAAGCTGATCGAAACGACAATCAAACAAATGATTGATAGTGCGGTGCAAGTAGAAGGAGTAATGGATGTCTTCGCTGTAGCTGGACTTGAAAAGCCAAATATTTCTGTGCTTTCTGATGAGTTCTTGCAAGAGGTAAAAGATATGGAACATAAAAATGTTGCTTTAGAAGTCTTGAAAAAAATATTGAAAGATGAAGTAACAAGAAGAGGAAAAAAGAACTTAGTTCAAAGTAAAAGACTTTCAGAAATGCTTCAGCAGGTCATCAATAAATATCACAACAACTTGCTTACAACCGCACAGATTATAGAAGAACTCATCAATATCGCCAAAGAGATGAGGACGATGGATAAGAGAGGAAAAGAGCTCTGACTCAATGAAGACGAAGTAGCTTTCTATGACGCTCTGGCTTCCAATGCGAGCGCTCAAGAGGTTTTGGGAGATAAACAACTCAGAGATATCTCAAGAATTCTCGTAGAAAAAGTAAAAGCAAATACGTCTATTGATCGACAGATAAAAGAATCTGCACAAGCGAAACTTCGTGTTGTTGTCAAAAGAATTCTCAGTGAATATGGCTATCCACCTGATCAAGCAAAAATAGCTACTGAACTTATTTTGTTGCAAACGAAAGTTTTAGCTGACGAATGGAGCCAAGAAAAATAAAAAATAATTTATCTTTCACATCCCCATGCCCACCAAACCAACCACTAAGTTAAACCGTGAGCGACACCTCGCCCACAAGATGCCCGCGAAGCCGACCGAAGAGCAGAGAGTCCAACGGCACATCGAGCATAGCAAGCACTGCAAGTGCAGGGAGATGCCCGAAAATATCAAGAAGTTGATCGAAGAAAAAAATCAGAATATATAATTTTAGTTTTTTCGATCATCATGCGATACGTATACATACTCCGCTGCAACGACAACACCTTATATACTGGAATAACCAATAACCTCGAGCAACGCCTCATCGACCACAACACCTCCAAAGCGTGAGCGAAATACACGAAGGGGAGGAGACCGGTGAAACTCGTACGGAGCAAAAAAGCCAAAGATAAATCGACGGCAGCTAAGGCAGAATACGCAATCAAACAGATGAGTAAACCAGAGAAAGAACTCCTCGTGAAAATGGGGAAGAAATAGTCGACGAGCAAACAACCTCACCCCACCTCTCCTGACAGAGAGGAGCGCGATTACTCGTTGACGCTGTCCTCTGACAGGAGGAAGGGGTCCCCTTCGGGGTAGGAGGTTGTTCGCCAAACAGCTGAAGAGGAGATTGCTAAAAAAATAAAAAAAATCCCGGAATGACCGGGATGTAGGGTAATACGATTAGAATGGCTGCA
>CAZUZI010000060.1:0-5183 GCA_964625015.1 uncultured Candidatus Saccharibacteria bacterium
CGCAGGTACGTGAGGACAGAGGGTCAAGAACATTTCCAACACTGCAAACGAGAATCGGCTCCTGTTTGCAAGAATCTAAAGCCTCTTCCATGCAGCGGTAGCGAACTACTTCTGCCATCTGTAGAACCCCACAATCCGGTGCTCCCATTCGATAGCGTCCAGACGGGCTATATGGACATTTCTCGGCTTAATGGTATGAAGAAACTTACCTCGCCCTATACAGACCCCAAAATGGTTTATCGCCCTCGGCATACGTCTGTCCGTGTGCATGGCCACAAGGCAGCACACTTCGGGCTGCTCGACTTTGGTCCAGTCACCAACAGACTCGGCATCTCGCGCTGCAATGTCGGATGAGCCGCTATCATAGGCGCTTGGGACGGATTTCCCATAATCTGGGAGCAGAACCCCAGAACGCCGATAAACCTCCATGACGAGCCCCCAGCAGTCGAGGCCAACTTTTGGGTCTCGCCCTGAATCGAGAAAAGGAATACCGATGAGATCAGAAATATCTGGAATTTTCATGATGCCGCACTCAACGTTAAGCCGGTTTTACCAGCCCCTGGCGCTCCGCCAAAGCGCTTTGAATTTCCGAGTGCCCGACATGCAGTCAGTGTTTTTTTGCATGTAGTTGCAACCCCGCTATACCCACATCGAGCATCCTTAAAACGAAAAGAACAGAAGTTTTTGCGCACAAGGTTAAAAGGAGCGCGTCTATTTGATGGATTGGACGCAGACAGGGTGAAAGTACACCAGTTCTGGTCCATTTCTGGCTGCTTAAGAGTGAAAACATGCTCACAACAAGGCGCATCATTATCCAAATCGGCAGTGTTTAATTCGTAGATTGTTACTTCTATTGGGGAATAGCCATTTAATTTGCAGTACGTGTCATAGTCTTGAACGTATTTCTCCATAACACGATTTACGTTCGAAACCTTAACCGTGACCTGGGGAACTTCATCAACAGAGGTTTGTTTAAGCCCGTCAATCTGAAAGATGACAGCTTGCCAGATATATCCGCGCCAAGTTATATCTTCGGTGTTAAGCACAACGCGCGCTGGTTCATCTGACCCAGGAATTGTTATCTCTAAAGCACAAAGGAACACACTTACGCTATTAAACAGTGTGTTCTTTTCCTGTACTACTTTGACAGATAGATCTTGCGGCATTACGCGCGCTCCTCAAGCGGCCACTCTACCGACCGACCGCCTCCGGGAATAAATGTGTACTTCAGTTCATCAGTCGCGCTGCCAACAAGATAGGTCTTACCTGTAACTCTCGAAGTCCAGTAGAACACCCCGCCCTGAACACTTAAAAAAAAGGCTTCAAGAATTTGATACTGCGCCTCAGTAAGATAGTTCCAGCCAAAGCCAGACAGTTTCTCCCGGGCCTTCGTAAACCTTTTTCGCGTTGACACATACCCGTTGTCGAACTCATCCCGTATTTGCGGAAGATATATACTCCCGCTAAAATCTGGCTTTGGAGGAGGAAGAGAGGTAGGAAAGGAAGGAATACTCATTTACTTCAACCCCAAAACTGACTGTAATGCAGTACGTGACCCGCCAACATTGCGGCCAATAGCGTCCAACAACAAAGTCACAACGAGTTCATTTTGCTTCTGCTCTGTCTTAGCTGTGCTCAGTTTAATCTCTTGGCCAGTGCGATTCTGGACGTTGAAAGTAATGTTCGGAGTTTTACTTTGCTTAGAATCGGTTACCTGAACACCCAAAACACCGTTACTGGATCGCTTGAGTGGCATGATGGCTTCCGGGCCAGCCTCACCATAGACGCCAGTGCCAGCCGCGAACGCGTGGTATCCAGCCGTGGAAAGAGGGAAATAAGTCGGCGTGTCCGCAATAGTGTTCACCGGGAGAGACGAACGCGTGAACGCGCCACCTTTGGCAAAGGGGGTTGTGATCGCAGACGACCAATTGTACGCGGTATTTACTGATGCAGATGAGGACGCTGTAAACCCGCCGAACAGCCCGCTAAACAGACCACCAAAAGACGATGTTCCAAGGGATGATAAAAGCCGAGAAAGCTGATCGTTTATTGCCTTATCAACAAAATTAGCAACCGCATCGAGCATACGATTGCACATGGACTCCCATAAATCACCAGCTGTAGCAGTCCCTTTGGCGACTTTGCGGAAGTAATCAGAGAATCCACCAGAAACACTGGAAATAAGTCCCTTGTTTAGCTCGATGATGTTATCAGCTTGCGCGGCCCAAGAGTCCTTTGCCTGCCCAAGCTCTGATTTGTAGGTCCCAAACGCGAGTGCCCACTTTGCAGCAAACATCTGGGAGTATGTTTGTGCATACTGGACCTGCGATTCCATTTTCGCCTTGTTGAAATCGTCCCATTGTTGTGCAGCGTAAACCTTATAGGCCAACTCACTTGACGCTTCACTTTTGACTGCATCAAGGTGGTTCTGGATATACTCTTGTTGCGCGTTCCAGTATTTATTACTAACGCCGGCAAGCTCTTGATACGCCTGACGTGTTGCGTTCACTTTTTCAAGTTGGTAGACTTTATCTATCTCAACCTGACGTTTAGCGCGTTCTGAATCGTCTGGAACAGATGACAACTTTTGTTCCTGCTCAAACTTCCACAATTGAGCTGATATCATCTGGCTATTATAAATAGCCTGCGGATTGCCTGACAATTGCCCGAGTTTCGATTGGAGCGATGCCGCGTCTTGCATGGATTTTTTCCATGCGTTCATCTCGGCAATCTTTATTTCTAGCGCTTTATTTTTGTTTAATTGCGCCAGTGTTTTATTGTAGTCTTCAGTGCTTCCTTTTGCTCCGATAGTTGCATTCCTTATGCTATCGGCCATCTTATCGTATTTTTTATTAATTCCCTCTATTTGCGCACCGAGCGCATCCCCTTTGTATTGAGCTATGAGTTGGTCGTATTGATCTTGAGCTTGTGTTAAAGCAGAGTCGGCCCGACTTTCAAATCGTTGACCAGCGGCGGCACCGGACTTACCTTTGTTTTGCGCCTTATCTATTAAGTCTAGCGTCTTTTTGTAGGTGTTAGCAACGGCTGTACGAGCCTCGTACAACTTTTTTACTTCATCTGAGTCATTTCTTGTTTGGGCGACTTCAATAGCTCTATCAATCTTTGCGTTGTCAGATTGATAGGTCTTGAAGGCATTTTCTCTTTGCACGTCTGGCGCGAGGTTCGCCTTGTTCTTCTCGCGAACATTGTCAGCGGCCGCAAGTATATCATTTTGTTCACGAAGTACCTTGTTAGCCGCTGCACGCGCGTCAGACTCTGCCTTAATATGTTCTATCGCAGAATCTGGAAGAACAGTCTTTTGATTGTGAGCGCTTGCAAGGTCAGCTGCCTTGCTCATGTTTTCAAGCTCTTTTGTGTATTTATCGACCCTCTCTTGATACATGTTTATTAAGTTAGGATCGTCAGTTGAATCCCTAAGTTTTATATTCGTATCTATTTTTGCTTGCACAAGAGTCTTTTTTGCCCAGTTTACTCCTTCCATTGTTTTGTCATAAGCAGCCACAGCCCATTTCCCCAGGTCTCCGAAGTTACCTGGCAAAAAATTCCTCAAATCGCGCAGCGCGCTTACAAGTTTTACAATTTCTTCAACTGCACCTGGTATGACCTTTATTATTGTACTTGCAAGGCCGAATACAGACGAACTCAATGCCTCAATAGCGGCCTTCGCCTCTGGTGTCTCCATTATATCTTTTAATTTTTTTATTGCATCGGCTGAATCAAAGACAGTTGTTGTGAAAGACTCTAAAAAAGAATCTCCCACTACGACTTTTAGATCGGAAATATACCGCTTAAAAGATGTAAGCTGCTTACCAGCAGTTTGCATGGACGCTGAATAGATACTGTTTGTCCTCGAACCTTGCTCAAGGACAGCATTAAGTACAGCTTGAGCTTTTTCTGTTTCTGTTAATGCGTCTTTGTCTACCCCAAGAGTATCTGCAAATTTTTTATAAGACTGCTCAACGCTTACCAACAAACCTTGATTGCGAAGCAACCTCGTTTGTCCAGTAACGATACCTTGAACAATCCGTTCAAGCGCTTCCCCTGTTGACCTCCCTGTTATTATTGCTGCTCCTTGAGCTATGTTCGCGAGCTGCATTGATTTTGATAAATCAATTCCAGCAAGCGTCATTTTTGCCAATGCTTCACGGGATTCAAGCATCGAAATGCCTGTTCTTTGCATTCCAGCATCGAACGCGTGCATCTGGGACGTTGTATATCCCATGTTCACGCCAAGAGTTTCGATTGCAACACCAAGAGTTTGATATCGAGCAGCGGTTTGAATCGATTCAGAAGAAAATGAAATTGCCTCTTTTACTGTTTTATATACCCCAAGAAAAACAAGAAGTTTTGAAGCAAGTCCGGTTAAAACCCCTCCAAGACCAGAAAAAGACTGAATAGAAGACTGTACACCAGACGAAATTGACGAAAAGGAATTAGAGATTCCAGAAAATATGTTTCCAGAAGAACTTGATGTACCCATCTTTTGATGAAGACGATCAATCGCTTTCCTCGAAAGATCAGCCGCTATTCCAATCTGCTCAATTCTTTTTCTGGCAGCATCAAGACTTGCTGCCGCCTTATCAGCAGCAAGTTTGTCCCGGAATCGGTCTGCCAAGGCGGCAAGTTCACGGTCTGAAGATTTGGCTACGACACCAGAATCATTCAGAGCCTTACGGAAATCAGAAAGGCTTTTGATTGCACCCGAAGCGTCAACGTCTATTCGTATTCCAGACATGCCAGCCTTCTGGTTTTCGTAAACGAAAAATATTTGACAAAAAAATAGGTTGAAATTTGTATGTTTATACAACCAGTTAAGCGCGATTGCTTAATAAGACATCCCCAAGGAAAGAATCTCACAGATGAAAAAGCAAGACAATTTGCCTATTTTTATGGTAGATATTACCAGCTCCGGCCGAGAAGGCCCCCTCCTTTTAGGTGGGGGATGAAAGGCCATCTTTGTTTTAAGCGGGCGTCCTTTGTTGCTCAATGTATTGCTTAATAACAGCAAGAGGAGCGCCCCCACATGAAGCAGCAAAATAACTTGGACTCCATAATACCCCTTTCCAATACCGCTTCCTTAAACCCTCAAACTTGCGCCGCATAATACGCGACGAAGCCCCCTTGAGACTATTCACCAACTTCGACAACGCCACTTTTGACGG
>CAZUZI010000061.1:0-5072 GCA_964625015.1 uncultured Candidatus Saccharibacteria bacterium
TATTCGACGAATAATCTGCGCCGCGCTCAACCCGAGCTAATTTGGCGGATACAAATAATATCAATACTTTGGTTTACAAAGAAGAACACGCTTCTTCTATTTTGAAAAATATGGTTAAGAAAGTAGTAACTACCGACAAACCACAGTCGCCTTTTGCTATTTCAGGACCTTACAAAGATGCAGGTTTCAAAGACGGCATCATTTGGGAAACCTTGATGCACTTTGATATGGTGTTGGAATACGACAAAATAATTTTTCTTTCAAAAGATGGTGACTACAAGGAAAACTGTTTAGACGACTTCACTCAGAAATGGAACAGGCACATCAAAATTGAGAAGGACAGAAACAACGTTATTGCCGAACTCAAAAAAGATTATGGAAACTACATTGAAGAAAGAGTCATTCACGATTTTGCCTACAAAGAATATTTCAGAAATTACTTGTTTGACCAACTGAAAGTAAAATCCGAGATAGTCATGAATAGCGCAAACTCAAAGATAGAAAATTTTGTTATTGAAAATCCCTGTATCTTGGTTGAGCGGATACCGCCAACAGATGATGAAGATGAGTGTGTCATTATCAATTCTGAAATCAAAATTCACTACACTGAAGCAGGACAGAAAAAACAACAGGTGGTAACTGCCAAAACCACTCTTGCGGATGAAACTTCAAGAGAAATAACCGAAACCAGATTTGAACCGGAGTTAATATGAGCGATTGGAAAACATATAAATTAGGTGAAACGGGTAAGATAATAACTGGTAAAACCCCACCGACTATAAATCCTGAGTATTTTGGTGAAAAATATCCATTTATTACCCCGAGAGATATGAATACTCAAAAATACATTCGTAATACTGAAAGATATTTATCAGAAAATGGAAAATTACATCTAAAAAACAATTTACTTCCAAAACGTTCGATTTGTGTCTCCTGTATAGGCTCTGATTTGGGGAAAGTAGTAATGACTACTGAAGATTCTTTTACCAATCAGCAACTAAATGCAATTATATGTTCAGATAAATTTGATTCCGATTTTATATATTATTCAAGTCTGATCGTTTCAGATAAATTAAGAAGTATTGGAAAATCAAGTACTGCTGTTCCAATTGTAAATAAATCCCAATTCTCTGAATTTGAAATACAAGCACCAGAAGCCAAAACTGAACAACAACAAATCGCCCAAATCCTTTCTTCCCTTGACGACAAAATTGAACTCAACCTGCAAATGAACCAAACTTTGGAAGCAATGGCGCAAGCCATTTTCAAGGAGTGGTTTGTGAATTTCAACTTTCCCGGCTTTGATGGCGAGTTGGTGGATGGGTTACCGAAGGGTTGGCAAAAAGTTGAAATATCAAAGTTAATTTCCGTAAAAGATGGTACTCATGATTCACCAAAACAAACAGAAAATGGGAAATATTTAATCACCTCAAAACATTTAAAAAATCATTTTATTGATTTTGAAAGTGCATATAGAATTTCGGAAGATGATTTCGAAAAAATAAACAAACGAAGTAAGGTAGATAAATTAGATGTATTAATTACTATGATTGGAACTGTTGGTAATTTATATTTTGTCCACGACGAAGTGATGAACTTTGCAATTAAAAATATTGGTTTATTCAAGACTTCTGAAAAGCCCGATTTGGCTTACTTTCTTTATTTCTCAATTTCTTCAAAAGAAATTACAGATTATTTTATTAAGAGATTAGCTGGTTCAACACAACAATATTTAACATTAGACACATTAAGACAGACCCCAATTGTTTTTCCCGATGATGAAACACTTAAATTGTTCAGTGATATTGCAGAATCTATTTACAGTAAAATTGAATTAAACAGTCAAAATATTCAGTCCCTAACACAAACCCGTGACACCCTTTTACCAAAACTAATGAGCGGGCAATTGGAGATAAAATCATGAGCAGAATGTCTATTATTTACATCGTTTTACCGATAATAAAATTTGAAGGAGCAGGATATGTCAAATAAAGATTTATTCATTAGCGGTTATCTTGACCGAATCAGCAAGCAGTTTAAACAAACCGAAGATGAAGTAAAAAATAAAAATCTTGCTTTTGAAATATTTTCTATTTCTGCGCTCCTCGACAAACCCTTTCAAGAGGTTTATGACAATATTATCGTCAAAGGCTCAAAAGATGGCGGGATAGACGGTATCTGGTTTCAGGATCAGGGCGAATACTATGATATGCATGTTTTTCAATGCAAAAACCAGCAAAGTTTGAAACCAAATGAAATTGATAAATTCCGAAATGATTTTAAAGAACTGTTCACCGATGGTAATAAGGTCGGGAAAAAAAATATTGAAAATCTGCTTCCCAAAATTGATGAATACAAGCAAATTACTGAACAAGGAATAATAATAGAGACTAAACTTTATTTTGTTTTTAACGGATTAAAGAAAGATTCACAATACGCAAATAATGAAAGTACTTATGCAACTTACCATCATCCGGATAGTAATTTCTATATAAAAGATTCTGATGACCTTTATAATAACATTTCCAATCTGGCTAAAAAGAAAAGAAATGAAATAAAGTTTACCTTTCATCCGGAAAAGTCAAATATCTCTCCAATGGATACACAAGGGCTCTATTCATACGCAATTTTAAATGTAAAAGCAGCGAATTTTAGAATTAAAGCAAAGGAATTATGTGAACTCATGGTTCACGAAGAAAAGACAAATGCTTCTGTTGACATGCTTTTTGAAGAAAACATCCGTTCTTATTTAGGAGTAAAAGTTCGTGCAAATAAACGAATGAATGAAACTATCAACAAAAAAGAAGATTCTGTATATTTTCCTTTTTTAAACAATGGAGTAACATTGATATGTGATGAACTTCAGATACCTAAACAACCGCAGAATAATATGTACCTGCTTCCTGTTGTAAATCCGCAAATTGTTAATGGTCTCCAAACATCTTGGGTGCTTTATGAAAATTACAAAAAAAATCCATCTTTGTTAGAAGATGTGTTTGTAAATGTGAGAATATATGAATCCAGAGACAGAGAATTAATTGAAAAAATTACAGATGCGACCAACACACAGACACCTATCAACTATAGGGATAAAATAAGTAATCGTGATTTTAATAGATATACAAAAGAAGTCTTTGCCAATAATGGTATTAATTATATCATCAAGCGCGGCGAATTTTTCAACAGAGATAATACTGTTTACGCTGAATCAATTGAAAGTGAAATGGTTTTAAAATTCTGGTATGCGTCTTTTTATGAGGAACCTGAAACAGCAAAAAATAGTGTATCTACAGTATTGCAACGAATTTTTGATTCAACATTCATTGAAAACCATCCTCTTGAAAAATTATTCAGTGGAGATAAAAATTCACCAGTATATAATCAATTATTGATCGCGTATAAGATATATAAGTATATTCAGTCGAAAAAGCAAAATTTTGCAGGCATATACGATTTTATTAACTATACCGACGAATTGCTTTGCTATTCTATTTATAAAGAAATTGATTCCACATCTTCTCTTTATTCTGTAGAAACGCTTTCAAATGCTTACAATAAAGCATTGAAAAACATAGAATCAATTTTAAAAACTGAGAAAGGAAAATATGACAAGGCTGGAAAAAACTTTTCATATAATAGTTATTTTAAAAAACCGCAATGCCGTATTGATTATAATAATTTAACAGGAATCCTTGAAAATGAATCCATTATCGATTATTTAATGAGCAAAAAATGAATTTAATTACCGAAAACGAAATAGAAGATATTGCGCTATCCTATTTGCAAAATTTGGGCTATTCCTATCAGCTTGGAACTGACATCTCCCCTGATGGAGAACACCCTGAAAGACAGTACAACGAAATAGTACTTATAACTCGTTTGCGTGATGCGATTGACAAACAAAATCCTACCATTTCACAAGATGCAAAAGAAGATGCCCTAAAAAAAGTATTACGTACCGACAGTCCTAACTTGTTAATCAACAACGAAACCTTTCATCGCTATTTAACCGATGGTGTAGATGTAGAGGTTAGAACTGAAAGTGGTATAAGAGGCGAAAAAATCCATATCATTGACTTTAGCAATCCTGAAAACAATGAATTTCTGGCTATTAACCAATTTACAGTTATAGAAGGAAATCAAAACAAACGCCCTGATATCATTCTCTTTATTAACGGATTACCTTTAGTGGTTATAGAACTCAAAAACGCGGTGGACGAAAACGCAACCATCAAATCTGCTTACAATCAAATCCAGACTTACAAACAAACCATTCCTTCTCTGTTCACTTACAACGAGTTGGTGGTTGTAAGTGATGGATGGGATGCCCTTTGTGGCACTCTTACCAGTGATTATGGCCGTTTTATGACCTGGAAAACCAAAGATGGGAAAACAGAAGCCAGTCATCTGGATATGGGAATGCAGGTGATGTTTAACGGAATGCTAAACAAACAAACCTTGTTGGATTTAATCCGCCAATTTATCGTCTTTGAGAAAAGCGACAGCAAGACATTCAAGAAAGTAGCTGCCTATCATCAATATTACGCCGTGAACAAAGCCGTAGAAAGCACAGTTATAGCCAGTTCAGAAACAGGCGATCAGCGAGGCGGTGTAATATGGCACACTCAGGGGAGTGGCAAAAGTTTGAGCATGGTATTCTTTTCAGGCAAACTCATTATTGATCCTAGAATGGAAAACCCGACTTTGGTAATTCTGACCGATAGAAATGATTTAGATGAACAATTACACGAAACATTCACCAACTGCCAGCAATTATTACGACAAGAACCTCAGAAAGCAGAAAGTCGGTATCCGCCAAATTAGCTCCATACTAGTCAAGATAGGAATAATATTTTATACTTCCATAAATTATTTGGGGGGTATAAAAATGAGAGAAGAGACGATAAAATACTGGCGGGAGCATTTAGAACGGCTTAGAAAGTCTGGATTGAAGCATAAGGAGTATTGCGCAAAGAACGAATTGCATGAAAGAACTTTTTCCAACATGAAAATCAAACGTATCCGCCAAATTAGCTCGGGTTAAGCGCGGCGCAGATTATTCGTCGAATAAG
>CAZUZI010000062.1:0-5039 GCA_964625015.1 uncultured Candidatus Saccharibacteria bacterium
GCTCTCGGTGTTAGGCCTTAGGATGGTGGGGTTTCTAGATTTTGAGGATAGTGTGTTCATGATAATTGAATTCCTAATGCTTTCTCCACCAAAGGTCGAACCGCTGCCCTCGGAAACGTCCTACCTCTTTCCCATCTTCCGACAGTGTGTTCCGCGACTCCGATACTCTCCGCAAACTCTTCTTGGGATAATCCTAAAGCATACCGGGCTTTCTGCATCTTAGTCTTAGGAAGAGCCCGTATACAATCCTCCGGATTCAATCCAAGTACTTTAGCCAACTTTCTGGCAGTTTTAAACTTCACATACATACCAGATTCGATGTTCTCGATCGTCCGATAATGAACCCGAAGCCTGGTCGCCAATTCTTTTTGAGTAAGTCCGTGTTCTACTCTATAATTCTTCACAAATGTACTGAGTTCCATTAGTAAATCCTCTTTTCAATTTCATTATCTGGGTTATGTCCGCAATATAAACACGGGATCTCATCACCTCTTAGATTGTCCCATTGACAAACATTACAAGGAAATACATGAATCGAATGACTTTCATCTAACACAAATTCATCATTATCGACACAATAATCTTCTAAACTCATTTTACCAATCCTTTCAACCATGTTTCCCAATTAAGATACATTTCCAACTCGACTCCCTCATCCTTCAACCAATATGGAAGAAAATACAACCGCATCCACATTGGACCAACAGGAGATCTAATCGACTGCATCCATGTATTCCATTTTAAAATAGGAGGGAGGACATGACCAAATATAAGCCGTTCATATTATTCCTCCAACATCATACGGCACGCCTGTTTTTCTAGACATGTATAATCCATATCGTTTACTCCCTATCTTTAGTAGATAGCGACTTCTGGATTGTCTTCTCTAATATGTCTATCTTCGCTTCTTGAATTTTGATCTTATCGCAAAGTTCGTCTATATAAGAACGAACATCTGTTGTCTTCAACCAAATATGAGTATGCCTATGATCAGGAGAATACCCGCAATCTATCCATACCTCCTCTGGTTGAATATTACATTCAGGAAAATTAGAATGAACATGGATTTCCTCATTATTTCTCTCTTCAAATGATGGTTCTATTGCCATTGTTTTCTACTCCTATAATGTGTCCAATTCATTCTTTGATTCCTAACTCTTTAAGAAGTTCTTCCGTGACAAACACCCGTTCTACATGCGATAAACACACATCGTAAGGGACATACTCCTCGAGTATATACGAGACAAAGCATTCTGCAGCCTCGATCATCCTATTAGTAATTTTATTGCGGCCCGTGGTGCTGTATTTCTTGTCTAATATGTCTATAACGGCCGCCAATGCATCTACATATGATAACGATGCTGTGACCCTTTTGTAAACATCAATGTCAAAATATTGACCGGGTTTCAATTCACAACAAACAATGAAATTCTTGAGCAATCCTTTCTTGTCAGATTGATACTTTGGGGAACCAGAAATACCGTAAAACTGATCTTGTTTAGTACTCATTGTGTACTCTCCTTAATTAGGGTTAACATATACCACGATTCCATCTGCATCCCAGATTTCTGTACATCCTTTATCGTGAGCGTTCTGCCGAATCTTTTTTCCTGCCCACTCAGAAATTTGAACATCATCGAAATACCAATCCTCATATTCTATTTCTGTCATGATATAGATCGTTTCTATGATTAATATCCTTGTATAAGTTCAGTATCTACTGTAACTCCGTTTTTATCCCAGATTTCTGTACATCCTTGTTCGTCGAATGCAATTTTACGAATTATCATTCGAGCCCACTCAGAAATTTGAATATGTTTTGCATACCAGGCTTCGTGTTCCGGATCTGTTAAAACATAGATCGTTTTCATGATTTTTCTCCTTAATCTATACAAAAAGTTGGATAGCACCTACGAAACAAAAAGTAAAGTTCAAGCTCAGTCAATGGATTCAAATCGAATTCATCTCCGTCCACACGCAATATCTCATTAGGTAAGATTGCGTAACCTGGATCCCATCCTTGGGTAGAAAACCCGGCATGTTCATGATGTGCTCGTGCTTCTTCGTCTACCTCTTTTGCTATTGTTTCATAACATAGCATCCGCATTCCTCTTTCTGTTCCTACTCCTAAACATTCCCTTCCCCTCCATAGGAACCAATTTGAGCCTTCGTCTCGATGCAGCCAGAACATGTTGTACATTTCTGCTGATTCTATTAACTTAGAACTCTCTTTGTCTTCTAATGGGTATCCTATCATACATGCTTGAATCATACTACATTCCTTTTCTTTTCCAGGATTCAAATACTTTGGATAACACCACGTTTTCATATGCATAGGCACTTCCTTTCGGTCCTACTCGTTTTAATGCTTCCCTTGCCCATTTTATCCTTCTTTCTCCTTCTACGGAGAGATATTGTTTTCCTAAATGATCTTTGATGATATCTGCCAGATGTTGTTTGTATCGTTCATATGCAATCGGGACGGGCGGAGCATCGTAAACATCCATTGGATCAACCGTCTGTTCTCGTTTTATTCGATTTAGCATCAATGTATTTCCTTGCTTGTTTTTTCGTATGAAATTGTTTAATAGACTTCTTTTTCAGATCTAAGACCCAGATAAATTTTTCTGGTTCTTGTCCTCCTTTTTCTTTCCATCCTTTGTACCAGGATAAAGATCCTTCTATGCCTAGAAATTGGACACCGTTCACAATGGCATATCCTAATGCATATCGTGATGTAACTTTTTCACCTTTCCATGATCTTCCTCTGATCTTGAGTTCGATTTCATTCTTCCATGGAAGCACTCCGCGTTTTCTAAGGAACGCTTCTTTTTCTTTTGGTGTTAACGCAGGGATTCCCATGTTTTTTGCCTTTTTATCTAGGATTGAGAATAGCCTCTATCGTAATAATAACTAGGCTTCCCTACGTTTATACACCGTTTTTTTAAACGCAACGAAATCAAAGGCCGGGTTAAGGCGTTCTAATGCTTTTCCCATCCAATTAACAGCATGATCAAAACCTTGATTCCAATCTGTCTGATCACAATCTATCATGATCTGATGGCCACGATTTAAAAACTTGAGCATGACCTTTTCATATTCTAACATGGTGTATTCACTCATTGTTTTGTTCCTTGTATTTCATTAAAATCGATATCTTCAGTTAAATCAAGATCTGGAATAAAAGAAGCGGCACAAGCACCGTATCCAATAATATCCAAGAAATTGTCAAGCTTCGTGGTTCCTCTTGCTATCTTCAATAATATCATCATGCAAGCTACATCCATTCGATCTACATCTGATTGAAGATACTCAGACCAATATCTAGCGATCTTATCAAAACTTTGCTCAGGAGCACCGTATTGATTTTGTCGTTCTTTGCATATGATTTCTCTTGCTCTGTCTAACGCTTCATCTCGTCTCATTCGTTTTTTCCTTTCATAGCGATAAAGTAGGTAAAAAATTCACGATAATATTTTACCTCTGCCTTATACTCTTCGATACGAGCTAAGAGCTCTGTACAAGAAGGACCAGGTTCTGATATCAATTCTATCTGTCCTGTACCTTTTTTCAATTCTTCAATTTCTTTCTCCAACTCTTTATTTCGTTCTAAAAGAGAACGAATATCGTCCTCTAAATTAGCAATGGTCTCATTGTAATCCATGTTTTGTTACTCCATCCAATCGTCATATATGGTTATCCCATAAATACCCTCTTCCTCGAGACCAATGACGACTTCTCCAAAGGTATCGACAAGACACCAGAGCTCTTTTAGATAGGATATGTTCAAAAATACCGGTTCACTTTTTTTAAGTTTCCAATAGGTCTCTCCTTTTTGCTCAAAACGATCATTGTCATCAAAATGAAAACCCAATTTTTCTAATCGAGTTCTTTCCTCATAAGGATAATATTTCGCCACCGTTTTAATTTGGACCCTCATTTCCATTCTCCCTTCTCTTGTACAAAGATAGGTTTTCCTTCTGATACAACAATATGCACTTCAATTCCTATTTCTTTCAATGTATTTATCTGTGCCTGAAGTAGAGATATTTCCGAAGTGTGATTTCTTGTCATCGCTTCCCTTTCTTTTCTATCACGATCCATAGAATACTGATCGAGCAATATGATACCAAAAAGGACCGCAGAAAAGATCACGAAAAATGTAAACGGACCTGCTCTATCCATAAATCTATCTATCATTTGTCGATTCCTCCTATGGTTCCAATGTTTTTATGTAATCTTTGAAGTCCTCTATTTCCTCCTTCAATTTGTCAATGGTTTCACCTAATTCTTTGATCTCCTCTTGTTTCTCTTCCAAATCAGATTCTAGCTCAGCGATCTTTCCCTCTAGATCTCCAATTGTGTCCAACCCATCATCGACCTCTCCTTCCAACCTGAGAATTTCTTCATTCAACTCTTCATATTGTTCTTCCTTCTCCTCTTGTTTTTCTTCCAAATCACTTTCTAGGTTAGCTATCGTTTCTTCTAGCTCAGCGAATCGTTCCAAAAATACATTTGGACTTTCGTGTTCGTCAAAAAGAATAGCAAGTTCCTTAGATACTACTTCTGAGGTAACGGTACCACATTCGATATTGTCCCGATACAAAACATACACATTCTTTTCGTGATTCCATAGAATTCTATACATGAACCTTCTCCTTTATACGTTCGCCACATTTAACACAATTGTAAAACATCTGATTTTTTCTTATCCTGTTATGAATTCTCGTTGTTACAAGATGCTCTTTACAGGAACAGGTATACACAAATCGTTTTTCGTTTCTTGCACTTGGAAGATCCAAGGTATGACAACGATTCGGAGCATACCCGATCTTTGTCATTATCTTTTTCCATGTAGGTCCGTGTCCTTTTTCTCCTTTGGCATAGGCCCAAATATGACATACTTCATGAGCAACCGTTTGCTCTATGTATGAATCAGGGATATGCGGATTAAAAGCTACGGAATATATAGCAGGGAAACATATCCCTGCTTTCTGTCCTTTGACATCGTTGGCATATTCTATGGTATCCTCGGGACC
>CAZUZI010000063.1:0-5009 GCA_964625015.1 uncultured Candidatus Saccharibacteria bacterium
TCCTCCTGCTAAGTAGTGGCATCCATCATGTCTGCTATTTCTTTATTGATGCCTGTAAGCTTTACTTCTTTTCCAGGCTGCTTCATGTGAGAAGGCTTTGCAAAGCTAGGCCGTCTGATGTTAGACTGCTCAGCTCTCTTCTCTGCTTTTTTCTTGAGACCGAGATTTTTTCTGAGTGCTCCAACATCGTTCTCGTCTCCGTACTTTCCACCTACGTATTCAAGGACTTTGTTAAGGTCCCATCCTGGATTTTCTGCAGACACTTTATCTATGAGTTCTCCAACCTTCGTTCTGTGTTCAAGAAGGTCAGGATTCTCCTTGTAGAATTCAGCAGTCTTGGAATAAAGCATAACCTGCTGAGGAATGATGCTAGCGATGATCTTAGGAATGCTACGAAAGACTCCCTGAAGAGTATCGCTCTGAACACGTTTCAAGACTTCGTTCAGCTTCTCACGCTTCTCGAAGACTACATCGTATTCCTCATCAGAGACATATTCAGAAACAAGATCTTTCTGAACTTCCTCAAGTCTCTCTTTGAAGTATCCTTCCTCAGTCTGCTGTTCTTCTTTCTTCTCAGGAGCCTTTTCAGGATTTGAGAGTTTCTCTGTGAGAGCGGCAACCTGAGCCTTAAGCTCAGCTATTTCTTTTTCCTGAGGGGTTAGTTCTACTTTTTCCTCAGTCTGCTCTTCTTCCTGCTGTTCTTCCTGAGTTTCCTTCTGTTCTTCCTTTTCCTCAGAAGTTTCTTCTGTCTTCTCAGGTTCGAAAGCAGACATCATATCTGCCATCTGAGACATTTGGTCAGCAAAATCGTCAGTCTGCTGTTCTTCCTGAGGACTCTGTTCCTGAGTTTTCATTTCCTGCGTTTCTTTACTTTCTAACTCCGTACCCATGACTTCTCCTCCTTCTTAGGCTCGTCTGTATTCTCAGCTGCTTTCTTAGCATCAATTTCATCTTTCAGCTGAGTGTAACTATCTATTACAAACTTAGGAAGACTACCTATGAACCGAAGCTCTTCGATTCTTCCCTGATTAACTCGAATAGTTTCTAAGTCCATATTCTGGTCTTCTATATCATCACGAGCACTCTTTATACGGAAGTCTATAGTATCAGATATATACTTCCATACAGTGTTTCTCATGAAAGCTTCAACTTCTGACAAAGGAGGAAGGTCACTTCCTATTGTCACAGACTCAGAAAGACTATCAACATCTTTCTTTATTAGTCTATCAAACCACTTAGGATACTGCATTAGCTGCCTCCGATACAGGAACAAGGTTTCCAGCTTGAACTTCACTTTCTACCTGTGCATCCTGAAGTTGACGAGTTCGAACCGCTCCACCGCGCATAACAAAGTCGTTTACGTTCTTAGCACCCATCATACGGGCTATATGTTTGAAGATACGAACCATGTCAAATGCTTGTCCGACTGTAGGATTGTTAGACATTATCTGATACAGTTGCACCCAGTTGTCAGCAAAGTCTCCATTTATAGTAGTTCCATCGTTGGAGATTATGTCGTAGTTAACTGATAACTGAAATGGAGAAACTGGTATTCCGCCAGCAGCTCCAAACTCTTCAACAAGTTCTTCTTCATAACGTCCCTTAATCTTCACGTAAGTATTCATAGTCATGAACTGCTGAGTATGGGAAGCAAACATATATGCAAGGTCTTGCATCATCATAAGACTTGCAATCTTTGCAGCTTTCGCAAGACGAGAGACTGCACCTGCACGAGTCTCACGACTTTCTGTAGCAGACCGACGCTCAGAACCTCCCCGCATAATTCCCATGAGAGAGTCAACAGCTCCAGATGCACGTTGCATAACATCCATTACTATGCCAGCATCCTGCATATGGTTTTTAGTAACGTCAACGACTTGGAGCTGTTTGACGGCGTTCTCGACTCCTCGGCCCCACACTGCACGTCTTGTACGAATAAGCTTGCCTGGACCTGGCTTAGCTAAGTCAGCCATGTTGATGAGGTAAGGGTCAACAATGAGCATATCATTTATCGCCTTACGAATATTGGCGACGTGACTGGTGAAGAGGAAGTCGAGAATCTCTTGCAGGCCATATATAAGTTCAAGAGAACTAATAGGGCTTGAAGAGTAGCCGTCGTATTCAGGAGCGCAGATGGATATGTTGTACTTGTTATGGTCAAGGTCCATAGGCATAGCACAACGAAGAATGAGATCGCCTGAGACTATAAAAAGCCATTTCTCAGGATACTCACCTTTTCCAAGCTTCCACTCTTTCGGAATGATGTTGACCATCATGACTATATCATCAACAGGAGCTGTGAGTTCGGTATAGTCCTTATCACGAAGCTTCCCACCGAATTTAGTTTCTCTACCTTCAGCGTCACTACTAGTTATAGATGTACGACCGTCTATGTGCTTTACATAGCGACCATTGAAGAGGTTCTTATCGTACTGTTCATCTGCGAGAATTTCTGTATAGTTGGTCTCATTTATCCAGCCAACGAAAGAACCACGCTGAGGATTATGTATAGGTACAGATGGGTCTGGAAGATACATATAGGGATTTATGTTGCCTAAGACGTTACCTTCAAAGAGCATCTGTATTTCTCTAGTCTTTGCCCCGCTTTCGTCGGTTCTAGTAACCTTTCCCCAGTCTTCATCCCAGTACGGAGTTGAAACTCCAAAACCGTAGATGAGCGCATCACGAAGCTGAGTGTGTAAAGCAAGACCAACTTTGTTTCTTATGCATTGAAGCTCAACAACCTTCTCAAGAAGAATAGCTCCAATCTTGTCTTCAGACGTAAAGCCATCGTAACGGAAGATAGGGTCTTCAAGAAAGACACTTACAAAATAAGTAAGGATTGTTTCTAGTGTAGCGTATGAATATGGAACTACAACAGAAACAGGCTTACGAGGGTCTTTCTCTTTTACTATCTCTTCTGCATCATCGAGAGTAATGTAAGCAGTGAGCTTATGGTCTATCTCCTTCCAGTAAGGATGTCGAAGTTTCATAATGTCGTAAGATGCCTGAGCGTACTCAAGAACATTATCTACGATAGATTCATGAAGAGTACTACCAGGACGGAGATCAAGGCCTTCAGGATATTTGTAGTCATACTTAACATCCTGAAGAGCTTGAGTTGATCTTCGTCTTGAGTCGCCTCTGACAGTTATCATACACGTCCGTCCTTTGTAGAAAGAATATCATTATATGTTGTAGGATGCAAGACACAATTACACATTTATGCAACCCTATTCCATGCTGAGACAGCGCTGTCGCCTGGGTCGAAGGGCTCATCTTCAACATACATATCGTCTATGTCTATGCCGTCTTCAGCTGCCATTTCTTTTAGTTTAGCCTTTTCATTATCAGATATATTCATAGACTGAGCATGGAAGTAACGTTCTCCTTGTTCAAGTAGATAGACTATATCAGCAAAAGCATCCATTATGTCGTCACGTTTGCTTCGAGGGAAACTTAACAGCTGTGCCTCAAGCCCACCACTTATTGCTCTGTTATGGAAGATAAGACCTTTGCGATAGAAAGGAACTAACGCAGCAATACGATCTTCCTTCTTAGATCGTTCAGGAACTTCAACAAGTTCAGCATTTATGTTCTGCCGAATCATCTCATTTTTTAATGGATAGGTTATGAACTCATTAAGAGAGTTAGTCTTTACAGCAAGAACCTTAGCATTGATTCTGTCAAGCATACGAAATGCTTCAGCATATATACGGTCTGGGTGCATCATTTCTGCAACACAGTCTCGGAAATAGATACGATTTGCTGCAAGGTTTATCCCAACTCCGACTATTGAAGAATAGTTACTATGTTTCTTAACAGTCTTTGCAGGGTCAACGATAACTACATTCTCGATAGATTCAGACTTATTCATGTCTCGAGATTCATCGTAATACTTAAAATATCGTTGAGTGAATGTAGCGTCCTCAGTAGATATCGGAAGGTTCCTGAATTCACGGAAGAAGACGTCAAGCATACCTTGGGAACGGTACGTAGCTGCCTGACGCTGAATTTCTTCAGTTGTTATGAAATCTGGCCATAAGGATTCATAGTTGTCATTACAAAGTTCTATGTTCAGGTGTACCCAGTTTGGGTCCTCCATAAGGTTTGCAAGAAGAGAATCTTCATGAAGAATAGTTCCCATTACGCCTATAGTCCAATCAGTACGGTTACGAGCAACAGCACCCATAACATCACCATACCACCACTCTTTCATCTTCTTCCGCTGGTCTTCAGACTTCACACCTTGGGAATCTTCAAGATCATCACCGAGAATAAGGTCTGGTCGGTTATCTCCATATAAGATACCACGAACCTGCTGACCAGAACCTCGAGGGAATATCATAGTCCCACCACTAGTAACCCACATATCCTTTGTAAAAGCATCGAATGGCATCTCAGATTTCATAGGACCGAAGATCTTTCGAATAATGTTGTTAGTCATTAGTTCACGTTTTAAGTTCTCAGACTGAATAAGAGCCTGTGTTGCAGAGTTACTGATTGGGACTATGAACTTCTTCTCATTGAAGAGAATCTTCTTTGAAGGATATGCAAGATTTATTATAGAAGTTTTCCCAAATCCACGAGGAGCAGTTATAGCAAACATACGAATTGTAGGGTCGTCAAGAACTGCAAACAGTGGGTCGTGGATAGTATAGAAGGGAAGATTGAATCTGTCTGGGAATAGAGTTCGAGCTGTTATACGAGTAGACAGATAGCAGTCAGTCAGTATGGATTGTAGTTCTTCCCTTACATCATCAAGCATATTTCCTCCGATAGTGAATTGAAAATTTCAAATCACTTATGTTGAGTATAGAGGTGTTATCTGCAGCCCGCCATGAGTAGAAGCAGTTGCAGATATAAACTGAAGATCTTCACAGAGGTCTGCACCGTGAAGGATAACAGGGTCTTGATCTTTCTGTAATGTATGACCAGTACCACTTGTACCTTGCGTAGGTGCAGTGCTAAAAGCAATACGCACAGGGTTTGTGTCTACAGAAAGCATC
>CAZUZI010000064.1:0-4875 GCA_964625015.1 uncultured Candidatus Saccharibacteria bacterium
GAGGTTACGCAAGAACAATGGGTTAAAGTCATGGGAAAGAATCCGTCACATTTCACTAGCTGTGGAGCAGATTGCCCTGTTGAACAAGTATCTTGGAAAGAAGTACAGGAATTCATCGAAAAACTAAATCAGCAAGATGAAACCAATAACTATCGACTACCAACCGAAGCTGAGTGGGAGTATGCAGCACGAGCTGGCTCTAACAAAGCATTTGCCAGAGGTGATATTACGAATGCAGACTGTAATGCTGATCCCGTTCTAGAGCAGGTTGCATGGTATTGTGGAAATTCGGGTAATAGAGTTCATCAGGTAGCTACGAAGTCGCCTAATGAATGGGGTCTGTACGACATGCACGGCAATGTCGCGGAGTGGGTTCAAGATTGGAAGGGAACCTATTCGGCACACAGGACCGTTGATCCATTGGTATCTTCGTCATCAGAAGGGCTTTACAGAGTGAATCGTGGCGGCAGTTGGGATCACCGTGCCAAAGAATGCCGATCAGCTGTTCGCAGTTACGATGAACCAAGTGGAAAGAACAATCGGTTAGGCTTTCGTCTTGTCCGAGATCAATAAACATGATTGATTGTGCATGAGCAGTTGTCACCGATTAAGTTACCTATAAATGGCTGTTTAATTATGAAATAGTAATACAGAGTAGCTGAAGATCGTAAAGGTAAAGACGAGGATCAGTACCGTAGAAACATTAATCAGAATATATGCTTACTTTATGACCCTTTTCAGATAGTCCCACAATATCTAGATAAGTCCCAGTGTAACCAGATATCTTACGCTTCACACGTGTCAAAAAAAGTGTTTGTAACATTTCGGAATTCCGGATTTTATTGATGGTGCAGCGAACTCTTAATCAAAAGGTCAGCGGTTCAGTCTCGCTAGAGCCCACCAGAAAAATGAAAGGAGCATATATGCAACACAATAACACTCCGATAAATAGTAATAATATCAAAACATTCATTTCGTTACTCGAAATAGTCAAAAAAATATTACCAACCCACGCTAGTTATCAAAATCAACTCGGAGAAAGCGGTGACCAAATATCACTTATTAATTGGAAGCTTGGAAATGATCCAGAAAGGCCACACAAGAGATCTAAGAGAATTAAGTTAATTATTGAAGAGGAAGCTATAGATGATTTATTAGAATGCGATAACCCAAATGCTTTTAAAATTGCGGAGAAAAGATTGGAGACTTTCATTAGGAATAAAATGTCAGTTTTTAATCCAGATCATAACAATCAAAGAAATTCGACAGAACCTGAAGAGATATGGATTATTTCGACACATATTTTAAATCCATGAAAGAAGATTTAAAATAATGAGAGGAAACGATCGGACTGTTTACCAATATTAATATAAGAAAGGGTTAACATACGCAATGATGCAAGCATACCTTCTACGTTCGGAGGCTGATAAGTTAAATATCCTTTTCTATTTTATACAATTTAGGGCTGTAAATGGATTCTAACACATTCCTTTATGGAGCCATAATTATTTTCCTAGTTGCAATACTTTTGGGCTCGCTGGTCACACGTGTAACCGGTTGTCTGCTATCTTTAATTTTCGAAAAAACAAAATTGGAAAGGGGTTGGATAATAGATGAACAAATATTAGAAAAGATTCCGTGGCAACCTGTAATTGTGGGTAACATAGAACGTTGTGCGTTTGCCGTAATGACCGCATATCTTTACTCTGACAGTTTGGGATATTTATTTTTACCTATAATTATGTGGATTACTCTTAAGTTGGTGGCTGGATGGAATAGACTTTTAGGAGAAGAAGTATGGCGAAGAACACTCGCATTCAATGCAATCATAAATTCAATAATATCCATTTCAATAGGTGTAATTGCCGGCATTACAATTGGAAATAAGTGTTTATATGGTGAATTTATGGAACAAGAATTAACGTCTTATTATAATTATTTAATCGATAATTTATACAAATTAATAGCGCTATTATTTTCAGGCTTTCTTGGAGCTGTAATTGCCCAATATATAACAAAATTTAGACTGCCACGATTAGACATACAACTTGAGAATGCTAATGGCATAATTGCCTATTGGAATGTTGATGGAATGCTGAAATACACTTTTAAGAGTTGGCGATTTATCGTAAAAAATAGAACACTAAATGGATTCTTGAGCCGATTTGTGTATCGCGAAACAGCGACAAATTGCACAGGATACATTACTTTTAAAAAAATTACCGGTGAAGAAATCTTTACAGTCAAAGGAAGATGGGTTAATACTCCTCAATTATCACAGATAAGTTCAGTTAGTAGAATCGAAAGAATTGCAGTTCCATACACTGTAAATATAAGAAGCGGTAAAGAAGAATTATTAGATGGAGTGGTACAATTTATAGGTGATGATTGTGCCTATTCATGGTCTAATGAGTCATATGCATTTGATGATTTAAGGCCGCCGCATTACAAGTTAGAGCCGGGAGAATACCTTTTGAAGGTAACTGTATATCCACAAAACGGCCCAGAGTCTATAAAGGAGTTCAAGTTGTTAGTGACGGACATTTTTCTTGACACGTCGCTTCATAACAAGAGTGAGGAAATAGTACGAAATGATAATGTTCCGATTAAGATGCCGAGCAATGCATCCGAATTAAGAATTGTGAGGGCAATTTATTGGACACCACGACATTATTACGATGTTACCGAAGAACTCCGACAGATGATTGTAGACAATAAGATTAGTATATCGGTTACAAACGATATCAAAGGAGACCCTGAGGAAAAAGAGATAAAAAAACTTACGGTCAGATATCTATATGGTGATATGATTGGAACAAAAAAAATCGATGAGTATCAAACACTCATATTACCTTGATGTCGGAAAAAATAAGCTATTTACATCATTACATTCATTTGCATTATATTGATTATTTGATGGACTAAAATATTAAGTGGCGAAATTTATATATTTGATGGATAAAATAAGAATGTTAGTATATTGACGATATTCCTTGTGAAGTTGTTTCCAAAAGTAGGACAGGTATCAAAGGATATGAAATGAATAAGTCTGTCGCCGTTTATATTTCTTTGAAACTACCGTCGATGCTAAACAGTGTCGCCAGCCTTTAGAACAAATTGCAGCGCACTTTATCTTTCTTATTTGATAGTAAAACATCGTTATCCATTCTCAATAACGACAAATTAGTTCGCCACTTGGTCGACATATCCCAGATTATCTCGCACAGTCCCAAGTGACACCAAATTCATTACGCCTCACACTTTCGGAATTCCAGATATTATTGATGGTGCAGCGAACTCATAACCAAAAGGTCAGCGGTTCGATCCCGCTAGGGCCCACCAGAAAAATGAGAGGGGTTGGCGAAGGCTTGCCAACCCCTTTTGCGTCCTGGCTTCGGTCTTTTTCAGGACCGTTTCTTCATTCTTGGAGAGGAAATTGAAATTAATATGAAAACGGACAAGATGAAATTCCTCGCTGCAACAGGACTCTCATTTATCTTTTCAATTTTTTATAATGGACTTGTTCATCTCGTCATTCTGAGCACAGCCAACAAGCAGGCTGAAGTTTTGAGACGAGCGGATTTCTCATCAAAAGCATGGATATCGATCTTGGTAACGCTCGCAACATCCTTCCTTTTTACAGCAATCTATTCGTTTTTCGTTTCGAAGAAAAGTCCGAAAACAGGATTATCATTCGGTTTCTGCTTTGGGCTATTGATTGCAATAATCGTTGATATCAATCAATATGTTCTCTATCCATTGCCATTCTCGCTTGTTGCCGGTTGGGCATTTTTTGGAACGATCGAGTTTTGCATGATTGGCATGATCGTGGGTGCTGTTGTTAAAGATAAGACATATCAATGACATCCACTGTATGGTTGCCGGCCTTTCGTGATGCCTGCGACGCAAGATGGCGGAAATCGCCAACCGCAGTGTCAAACCGGCCCCAGGTTGAAACCCGGGGCCGGTTTGTGCATTTGCTTGACAAATACAGGCAAGGCCTGCTCTCTAAAACATGCCATGATTACCGGCTGTCCATGGCGAATCCTCACCGCGGGTACCGGAAAGGACATCCCAAAACTGGAGGAGAAATCATGCAACTCGAAGCATACTTTGAAGAAACCAGAGGATTCGGTGTCCTTTCCACCTCCGGTCCGGGAGGAAAGGTCAATGCGGCCGTTTACGGACGTCCCCATTTCGTGGATCAAGAAACGGTGGCGTTCATCGCGGCCGACCGTCTGACTCACGCAAACTTGCAGACCAATTCTTCCGCCGTTTATCTTTTCAAGGAAGAGGGCTCCTATCGGGGCAAACGGCTTTACCTCACAAAAATCAGGGAAGAAAAAGACTCGCCGAGGATCGAGGCGCTGCGGCGGAGGAAACATCGGGATGGGGAAGACGGAGACAAAACAGAATCCAAATTTCTCATCTATTTCAAAGTGGAGCAGGTTCTGCCGCTGATCGGCGAGGGTCCGTGATGCGTGCCGGGCATGATGAAAAAGATCGCATCGTTTGAAAAACGGTGAAGATCGATGATCTGCAGGACCCGATCATCCGGAGACGGCCGTGCCGGGATGGAAATGGAATCCGGCGGAGGGGAGCGGAGATGAGGCATCGAGGGACCAGACAGAAAACGGGATTTTCCGTAATTCTTGCTCTTTTCGTCCTTTTGCCGTGCTTCGCACTCGTCATGCCCGCTCCCACGGTTCTGAGCGCCGCTTCGCAGGCTGACATCGGGAGCGTTGACGGCGTTCTCGACCTGAGGTCCCACAATTTTCAGTCCGACGGAACCGTAAAACTCGACTGCAAATGGGAGTTCTTCTGGAACAGGCTCCTCGAACCGGGATCGAAGGAGTGGAGCGGGATTTCGCCGGA
>CAZUZI010000065.1:0-4748 GCA_964625015.1 uncultured Candidatus Saccharibacteria bacterium
GGCAAGTAGTCCGTGTACAAGTATCTTATACCCAATCCCCAGCTTATCTGCTGCTTCTATGTAGTAGGATAGGTGGATATTGCCAGCCTCCTTGAGATAATTTTTCTCTTTCTTCTCCTCTCCCATATGTGGTATATGACAAATTATCTAATTTTTGAATGTCTTTGTCGTATCAATTAAGTACCCCTTGAGTTCTTCTCTTCCAATAATCAAGTGATATTCAGAATCCTCAATAATCACGACATCAATATCCTTTATCTCGCCTGATATCTTTATCTTAACATCTATAACTGGCCTTACCTTAACATCCTCTCCATCTACAATTTTTGCAACCCTTTTGATATTTTCCTCCATAGTTAGTGTCTTAACATTGTTGTCAATATACTCCTGTGCATCTTTTAGGGAGTTGAATTTTTTAGGTACATTTAGTGAGTTAAAGTACTTTGTTGTACTTAAAAATCCAACTCTGTTTGCAAATGCCTCAGACATTCTAGATGTAAGGACACCAGTATCCATGAAAGCCCTTCCAACTTCTTTTTTGGGCTCTTTTTTTGTTTCTTCTTTATGAAAAACTAAAACTTTTTCACTGATTGTTACTACCCTTCTTCCACTAATTGTCTCTATACTCTCTTCAACCTCTCCTCCAAAGAGACTCTTGGCAAGTCTAATTCCATGCTTAATACCTTTCACTTCTACATCTCTTACTTTCTCTAATCTCCATCTTAGACCAGCTTTATTTGCAACCTGTATACCAAGACCAGGTCTTGCATTTAGTTCAAAAACAATTGGTCCATGATCTGCATCAAGTGCAATATCTACACCGATATATCCTAATTTCGACACTCTTTGACATTTAAGTGCAATTTCTAATATTTTGTCCCAATCAGGAATATGTATTCCACTTAGGACTTTGTTTTCAAGCAGATCCTGTGTCATTTCAATATCTTCATAGGTATCACTGAAGAGAGAATTTGTATCCATCTGCATAGAGTAGGTGGTTATTCCTGTTGCAATATCAATACCTGTACATATTGCTCCCGAGTGAAGGTTTGCAGTACCGTTGGATCTTTTTGTAGGAATCCTTGTCATCGCCATGATAGGGACACCGTTAAAACATATTACCCTAATATCAGGGACCCCCTTGTATGAATACTGTTTCAAAAGAGGGTCTGTTTTTACTCTCTCTTCTAGTATTGCAATGTCTTTTCTGTTACCCATTGAGAATCTACCATCAAGAATATTCTCAATATGAAGGATTATGTCGTTTTTTGTCATAATCTCACCACTAGGTCTAATCCAAGCTAGCTGTCCTTTCTTTTTGCCGTAGAAAACAATTATTCCATTTCCACCAGTGCCTTGATTAGGTTTAATTACAAAACTTTTTGGCAAAGAATCCCAATCCAAGAACTTCAACTGTTGCTTGGATCTAATCAATTTGTATACCTCCGGAGTTTTGATTCCTTCTTTAGCTAGGACTCTTTTGGTAAGAATCTTGTTGTCTGCAATTCTTTTTGAAGAGGGGGGATTGTATGGTCTTACATATTCCTGATTTCTTCTGTTTAATCCTAAAATGTCTTTGTATTTACTTCTTTGTATCATCGTTCTTCTCTTTCAATACGGACTTAAATCTAAAGTAATCTTTCAATCTTAACCCCTTAAATTGACCAACAAGTAAGTTTATCAAGATGAGTAGAGGAACAATCCAGAGATTATTTATCACATATCCTGATACATATTGTCTTGTAATTACAAACCATCCCACTGTAGCTACTACAACAGTGCCAAGAAGTGTTGCTAAGGATGCTTTGTAGGATTTTTGGACGAATTGTTTTATAAAGAAGTCTGATAGTACAACAATAGAGATAAGTGCAAGTGGGGGTACTGTTGCCATATTTTCTAGCCCTAATCCAACTCTGTCTATTAGAATCATGAAAGCTATTAACCCAATACTTAGCAAGCAGTAGTTGATAGCTATTCTTGTAATGTAGTGCATTCTTATCCTCTTTGTGACAAAGTGAGAGAGTAGGGATACAAGTATTACAACAAGAGTTACAGCTATTCCGTATTTTAATCCAGTATATGAGTATGCTATTGCAAGAATGATAGGTGCATATATACCGTATGATTTTGTTCCAAATATATACCTAAAAAGACTTACGATTGTAGCAACAATTGTAATTGCTACAAAAAGCTCTAGAGTCTTTTCGGGGACACCGTGTTCAATTATCCATGTGGTAAAAGGAGAGTAATCCATTAATGCAAAGTTAAAAACTTAGATATATTTATATATAGCAGATTTACAAGCAGAATTATACCATTTTTCACCTAATTTAACCATATATGCCCCCTGTCTTTCCATATTTCCCACGATTCTAATCTTTTTGTGGGAAAACCGATTGAAAAGTTGTAAAATAGGCAAAATGCAACCGAAAGTTTACAGGAAACAACTGTAAGTTGGTGGTTGCAACTGTTGGTTTAAAGGTAAAATCGGCCATATAAATTTAGTATATATTTAATATGAGTTTTAGAAAGAACTTAGAATATCTTAGAAAGGGTAAAAAACTTTCTCAAGAGGAACTGGCGGATAAGCTAGGAGTCTCAAGGCAATCTGTTTCTAAGTGGGAGTCAGGTGCTGCATACCCAGAAACAGAGAAGATGCTTACAATGTGCAAAATCTTTGACTGCTCATTAGATCAGTTAATGAATGATGACATTGCAGAGGCAGAGAAGAGTGAGGCAAAGAAGTACAGCTTTAACGATCTGCTCGCCGAGGTTACTGATGTTATAAAGGGAACAATAGAGATGTTGACTTCTATGAGTGCGAAGTCAATAGTTCGTTTTCTTTTTGAACTAGCGTTTCTTTTTCTACTTATTATTCTTCTTCGAGTACCTTTTGAATATATAAATAGAATAGGTCTTTCCTTTTTTCATAGCTTTGGTCTGAGGGCCGGAAATGTACTTGCAGGTTTTTGGGAATTTATAATTGAAATAGTGTATCTTGTAGTTGCAGTTGTTTCCTTTGTATATATCTACAAGATTAGATTTTTAGATAAGTTTAGGGAGATGAAAAAAACGGTAGGTGAAACAAAAGCAGATATAGTAGTGAAAGAAATAGTGGAAGAGGAGAGAGTTTTGAAGAGAATAGAGGTGAAAAAATATGATTTTGGTGTATTTGCATTAATAGGGAAGATTGCTCTATTTTTTACTAAGTGCTTTGCATTTTTTCTCTCTTTGCCTCTGATTTTCCTTTTACTCTGCGCATCAGCCGGTGTATTGGTAGGTATTGTTTGGATGTTTAGTGGAGTCTTCTATATTGGAGTAGTAATCTTTCTTCTCTCCTTTATCCTTTTTGCAGTTGCACTTTTGCAAGCAATTTATAACTTCATAGTAAATCACAGAACTAACTGGCAGAAACTTTTCATTGCTTTTGTTGTGTCAATAATAGGGTTTGGTATTGGAGTTGGTATTACTGCTTTGGATTTTAGTAAAATGACAATAGAGGATGTACCAAGTAGGGTTGTTGTAGATACAAAAACAGAAGTTATCCAGATGAGTGATAACCTAATTCCTTTTATACTTGGTACTGGTTTTTACAGAGATTCATATGTTGTAGACAATACACTTACCGATAGTGTTAAGGTAGAAGTTAAGTATTACAGTGCTTTTACAAATCCGATAATCTCTATTTCTGAGTTAGATGGTGATAGGGAAATAAATGTGTACAACAGTGCTAGACAGATGCGATTGGGCAGTATTTATAAGATATTTTTGGATGATTTAAAGAATAAGAGTATTGCTAATTATGCTAGATTGACAGGTTTTGAGACAAAGATATATTCCAGTGAGGATAATATTGAGAAGATGAAAAAGAACTTGAATGATAGTTATCAAAGAACAGTTGTGCAACCTAGTGAGATAGAGGTTCAGCCGGAGGTGATTGAACTATAAAATTTTACACCATCTAAATATTTAACAGAGGTATATAGGAGATCCTATAGTGCCTCTGTTTTTAATTGGTGGGAAATAGAAAAAAATACTTGATATTACAGTATAAATATTGTACATTTTATAGTACGAACTGCTTAGCCTTTACTGCTTAATGAATAGGAATAAAAAGTCTAATAGAATAATACAAGTTGTATTCTTTTTTGTTTTATTTGTACCACTTTTGTTATATGTAGGTAGAAGGTATTTGGTGAAGGAGGTGGATTCAGCTAATTTGCAGTTAAGTAGCATAAGTGTAGGGTCTTCTCATACCTGTGGGCTAGGTAGTAATGGTAATGGTTACTGTTGGGGATATAACTATTTTGGTCAATTAGGTAATGGTAATACAGGAACAGATAGTAATGTTCCAGTCTTAGTCAGTCAGGGAGCCAGGCCAGCCGGAGTTACCTTTAGTAGTATAAGTGCAGGGGAATCTCATACCTGTGGAGTGGGTAGTGATAGTAATGGTTACTGTTGGGGATCTAACAGTAGTGGTGAATTAGGTAATGGTAATAATACGGATAGTAATGTTCCCGTCTTAGTTAGTCAGGGAGCCAGACCAGTCGGAGTAACCTTTAGTAGTATAAGTGCAAGGTATCAACATACGTGTGGGCTAGGTAGTGATGGTAATGGTTACTGTTGGGGGAATAACGGATTTGGTGAATTAGGTAATGGTACTAGTGGTGCAGGAACAAATAGTAATGTCCCAGTCTTAGTTAGTCAGGGAGCCAGACCAGCCGGAGTAACCTTTAGTAGTATAAGTG
>CAZUZI010000066.1:0-4746 GCA_964625015.1 uncultured Candidatus Saccharibacteria bacterium
CAAAATAAAATCTTGCTTCATCTTCCAGGCCTGAGAAAAGATTGCTCTTTTTTTCTACCTGAACTTCATTCCAGCCCATATGCGGAATTTTAAGAGATCGACTATTCAAAATTTCAGAAAAGTCAAAGCGCTTAACGATTCCTGAAATCAAACCCAGACCTGGTTGACTTCCCTCTTCGCTATGCTCCATTAATAACTGCATACCAAGGCAAATGCCTAGAAATGGTACTTTATCAAGCAGTATTTTTTCTTTTAACAAATCTGCGATACCGCTTGTTTGTAGTTTTAACATGCCATTATCAAATGACCCAACGCCAGGGAGAATGATTGCCGAAGACTTTGAAATGTCAGATAGCTTATCAGTAACAATAGCTGATCCGCCAACTTTTAAAACCATTTTAAAAATTGAACCAACATTTCCCATGCCATAGTCAAGAATTGTTATCAATATCTTTCTCACTTTTGGATCATTATGTTAACTAACTTAAAAACAGTTCTTGGATTTGCTAAAGAACAGACTTGCCTTCTTTCGCAATAATTGGGGGCAACCTTATATGGTATTTTGAACCGCTCTTCTAAGTTCTTGATAAATATTGAGTATGCTTTTTTTAGACACACAGGTTTTAGTATTGCTACCAGGATAATTAGTAACCCAAGACCGTGAGTTAAGAATGCAGCCGGAAGTTCGCCCATTGCAAAAATTGGAATAGAAAATACTGTGATCATGAAAGGAGTTCCAAGCCGAAGGGAGCATTGATCAATAAACTTTATAACAGCACCTATTAACAAAGAATAAATGAGTACGCCGAAAACACCTGCATTTGAATAACCAAACCCAATCCAAGCAGTGTCGGCATGTGTTGCTGGGTTTCCAATAACTTCTCTGCCTATTAAAATAGGTGTGGTTACATCATATGGGTTATCGAGCAAGCCCATGCTTATCTTCGACTGGCTCCAGTAAACATAAGGGTTTTGAGAGAAAAAATCAAAATATGCACGATCCAGCCATGAAGGGACGAGTAATGTTCGCCGGACTCCCAAATTCATTATCAGGCCCTCCGTATAAAAATTTAGGTTATTGAGAATAAAAATTTCCAGGAACCCAAACAGGATTATGGAAATAAGGAAGATTACTAACAGATGTGATACATTTTTTTGTAGGCTTATCCACCAGATTATAATTACAAAAAATGGCACAAAAAGCGGTAATTTGTGGGCAGTTAATGCAAAGGTTAAAAAACCAAACAAAATAAAAACCAATGTCAAATGGTATTTCCGACATGACAGCGACATGGTTATCCCTAACGGAATAACCACTTTCCCAAAGATTGGCATCAGGTAGCCAAAAATACCAGGAAGATTTGCAGCAGCCTCACGCCTGAACTCGTAGACTTTTGAAATATCGATATTGAAATATCTACTCCCACCTAGAGCAAGTATTACAGCGAAAATCAAAATACCATAAACTGCGAAAAAGTTAAGCAGCTGCTGCTGATATAACCCTTTAATGTTTAAATCTTTTATTGAAAAGCATTTAATGACAAGCAACAGAGTATGAAAGGCAACCAGATTTATTAGTGCAAAAGAGTATGGGCCGTCGGAACCTGCGAAAATTACAAGAGAAGGAATAATAGTCATTGCTAAAATCATATTTAGAAAAAAATTGGATGGCAGCTTAGTCTTTGGTATGAGCGTAAATGTAATGAAGATAAGTGCGAATGAAAAAAAAGCTTTTGTAACACTAAAAGAGTCTACAAAACCCATGTAGCCATAAACAACCACTATTACTTTACAATATGAAAATTGCAGCAGCAAATAATAAAGCAGGTGAAGCGCACATAAACCTAGTTGAAAACCATGAGCGATCTTCCCGGCAGAAGAGTTCAACCCATAGGTATTAAAAAAGGCTCGAATCAACAATTTCATAGCATGTCCATAATAAAGTTAGCTTTCACATGGCGTTGATTTACACTATTATCAACTTGTCTTTCTGAGTTTAATGATATAAGAATTGTAGGTCCAGAATTTTCGAAGAAATAAACGGTACTGTAACATATTAAGAATTTCAGAAAAACCAGCAAGATTCTTGTTGACACTGCAAAAAAATTCTATAAGAGGTGGTCGGCGTAACCAAATAGATTCTGGTATAAGCTTGGGCATATTTGGGTACATTGGCGAGCTTGAGCCTTCTGCTTTTGAAAAGTAACGCATCAAAGAATCAGGCGGATAGGGTCTTACGTTTTCAGGATGGCGAAAAAATCTTGAAAACCAGTTTAAAGTTGAAATGACAATTATTCCATTTGGTTTGGTTACCCGCCCTAACTCCTGAATCATTTTTGCGGCTTCATTCGGAGCAAAAACCTGCATAACGTGAGAACATTACACTAAATGGACACCATCAAATGATTCATTCTCAAAAGGAATTTCCAAAACCGACCCCACGCTTGCCCTAAGCCCTTTCGAAATACAATATTCTACGTTTTCCGGGTTAAGATCTATGCCCTGTATGTTATTCCCAAAATGTTCCAAAAAAGTACCTGTTCCACAACCTGCATCTAGAACTTGGAGGCATCCTTCAAGCCAAGTTTTAGAAACTCTATATTCGAAGTCCCTGTAGCTACCCAATGATTTTAGCAGCCTCTTTCCAAACTTATGAAGCATTAGAATCCTCCTAAAAATGGTCTTTGGGGATTTTTGGTCACCCAATAGCTCAAATAAAGATATAAAATGTAACACATAGAATAGGATGCGACAAAAATCCACGTAAAAGTGGTTATTTCCAAACCCCACCTAAGCGAAAAAAGAACAGAACAACATAAAATAACCTGCCAAAAAAAATCCAGCTTTTGCCGGCCGGTAACTTGCAAAATACGACCCAACGTGCTTGAAACGAAGCTCAACCCGCACAAAATTGAAAGAGGCCGCGCAAGTTCGCCCGCCAAAGCCCAATCTGAGCCCAAAATAAAAGTAAATATACTTGATGAGAAAAAACCAAAAAGTGCAAAGATTGGGACCGATACAAGAACAAGCAAACCGAAAGTTCTTTTGAATAACGCAGAGAAATCGTTTCCTTTTTGGATTTTACTGCTTGCGAAAGCAACAAACACATCACCTGTAGATTTAGAGATTAGGGCGGTTGGAGTAGACAAAACCCGGCGAGCCATTACAAATTGACCAACAATGGCAGAGTCCACATAGTAACCTAAAAAAATTAGCGGAAGTTGGTTGGAAAAAGTGTTAAGAAGATCACCCGGAGCACCCCACACGAAGAACTTCTTATACTGAACCACCGTGCCATAGACTTTTGATAAACCAGGCCAGTACACTTTCTTTAATTCACTCGATGAAGTGAAGATGTAAAAACATGCAAAAAATTCCCCGGCAAGAGTTGAGACAATAAGCCCATTAACACAACAGATTCGATTTGTGAAGTACCCAATCAAAAGGGCGGAACCAACATATCCTATAGAACGAATAATCCCTGTTGTATAAACCTTTTTAAATAAATGCTTTTTAATAAACCAACTATTGCCGCCTAATCTTAAACTGCCAAAAAAAACTGCAAAGGCAAAAACAACTATTGAAGCTAAACCATCCATTTTTGAATAAGAGCTTAATAATTCTGGAAAAAGCAACCCTATCAGTGGCGCAACTATGAAAGAAATAAAAAATGAAAGAAAAACAAGGGCAAATCCAAGATTTAACGACTCTAGTCTTCCCTTTGAAACAATTATTGCTAAATCAAATCGCCCTGTTGCAAAGATTAGAGCTATGCTAGTACTCGCAACAAAAATACCCCATTCCCCGAAAGATGTTGGTTGATAATATCTTGATAATACTGGTGTAAAAACAATTGGAATTGTTTGAGCAATAAGATTCCCACCAAACAGGCGCGAGACTTGTTTTACAAAAATGGAATTCGGAATAAACCCATTTAAATTCATTATTGATGTCTTTTCGCTAAGCATCTTCTGGTCATGCCGGCAAACGAAACCTTCGATATGACGCTGAAATCTTTTGCCAGAAATTGTTTCACAAAATAAAAGCTACCGAGAAATTCCCCAACGATCTGGCCCCAAACCATGCCACCCGTTTTTACCAGACCGGCAAGCCAGATTGCTGTAGCAGAAACTGAAGTGGCAGAGGTTCTGATAACTTTGGCCTTGGCAATCGGTGCAAAAAGTTTCTGGCGATTATTCCAGTAGTTGAATGCCTGAAAGCACCCCAGTAGAAAAACAGAAAGCGGCACCAGATACAACCAGTTTTTTATCTCTTCAACACCAGATGCCAGTGCAATCTGCTCGTTAAAAAAATGAACGAAAAACAAAATTGTCAGGCTGAATAAAAATGCTATGGCAAGAGATAAAACCAGAAGATCAGCGGCATCTTCTTCATTTTCCGGCAGCATTATTGCCATCTCATAACGCCCGGTTGCAATAATAGACAAAACCGAAACAATACTCATAAAAACCGCTAAAAGACCAAAATCTTCGGCATTGTAGATGCGTGTGAGAACCGGGCTGACCGCAATTGTAATAAACTGTGCCAGAACCGTTGCCGAAACAAGAGTTGCAGCGTTTTTAAGAAACTCCCGGCCAGCAAAAAACGATTTAACTTTGTTGCCGATTGCGCTCATTCTTTGTTAAGGCTCTGAAGGATAAGAGCGCCGCTGTTGCCGTCGCCGTAGAGCTGCCGGGCGTATGCGCTGGCTGCAATTTCTTTTTGTTGCCTGTAACTGCGCAATAT
>CAZUZI010000067.1:0-4736 GCA_964625015.1 uncultured Candidatus Saccharibacteria bacterium
GGCTATAATACCTTCTAAGTATACAGATGAAATATACAAAATCATCTAGATACTTGGAGGGTATTTTTTATGGCAAGAAAACCAAAATTTAATTCAGCACAAAAACTATCAATTTTAAAAGAGGCTAAGGAAAAAGGTATATATGAAATTTCTAAAAAGTATTCAATTAATAATAAAACTATCCAACAATGGTGTCTATTATACAAATATCAAGGAATTGAAGGACTTAAAAGTAAACGTACTAACCAAAGTTATACTCTTAACTTTAAAATTTCTTTAGTTACAGCATTTATGGAATCAGGAGATTCTTTACTAAACTTCGCAATAAAAAATGGATTAAAATCTCATACACAACTATATAACTGGATAAAGCGGTATAATGAAGGTACCTTAAAGGCTTATCAGCCTAGAAAGAGAGACCTAAATTTGACTAAAAAAAGAAATTCAACCAGAAAAACTACCTTTGAAGAACGCCTAGAAATCATTGAATTCTTGATTAAACATGATATTAATTACTATAGAACAGCCGAAAAATATGATGTGAGTTATGCACAAGTATATAACTGGTATAAAAAATATACTAAGAGTAATAATGATCCAGAATCACTTCGTGATAACCGTGGTAAAAGAAAATCTATAGCAACAATGAATGATCTTGAACGCTTACAAGTTGAAAATCGACTACTTAAAGCACAATTAGAACAACAAAAAATGGAGATTGCCTTCGCAAAAAAATTAGTAGAAATACGCAATCGAGGGGTGAAAAAGAATTAAAGTACATAGCGATTAAAGAATTACATCAAGAATATCACTGGTCGATTAGTAAGCTTAGTAAGATTGCCAAAGTGACAAGAGATGCGTATTATAAATGGTTTAAACGATGTAATAGTACGTATCGAAAACAACAAGACCAACTCTACTCTGCCATTTTAGAATTGGAGAAAGAACATAATTTTACTTTAGGTTATTTAAGTATGACCACTCAGTTGAAAGCAGAAGGGAAATTAGATTTTACGGTTGGTTTAAAACGTGTAAGATCTTGTATGCGTAATAATAATATTCGTGTAAATATCAGAAAGAAAAAGAGAAACCGAATTAAATTAAAGCATGAATATATTAGTGAAAACCTATTATCTGGCCATTTTGATCGTGCAAGCAAGAATGAAGTATGGGCGACCGATACAACTGAAGTTGTATATTTTGAAGATAACAAAGCACAAAAAGTACGATTACATGCGGTATTAGATTTATACGGACGTTACGTGATTAGCTATAACCTTTCAAAAACGGAAACTACATCGGCAGTAATTGATACATTTAAGAAAGCGTTCTCTAAGGAGCCAGGAGTAAGACCTATGGTTCATACAGATCGAGGTGCTGCATACTGTTCACTTGCCTTTAATCACTATTTAGAAAAGATGAACTGCGTCCATAGCATGTCTCATCCTGGACATCCATGGGAAAATTCCCCTATGGAGAGATGGTGGAATGATTTTAAACTACTTTGGCTGGAACGACACCCACAGCCACAATCATTTGAAGAATTAAAGAGACTGATTGACGAAGGTGTAAAATATTTCAATACAAAGAGAGCTTATGCATCAAAAAACGGTCTGACTGCGGAAAAATTCCGCAATCAGACCGCATAGTCTATTTTATATATTTAAACTGTATACTTGACAGGACATAGTGCCCTGACCCAGGGCTTTTTACTTAGAAGTTATTCTTGATGCTTTCAATCTTTTTTAAGATAACAGATAGCGAACCATCATCGTTGGTGACAAATTCAATGTAGTCCTTATTTTTCAAAAGCTCAGCTGGCACCACAATTTCGATGCCGTTATCCAACTTTAACTTTTGCTTCTGGTACTTACGCTCAAAGACCGGTGTGTTCGTCTCTAAAGCAATCTCCCGTTGGATCCCTTTTTGATCAAGCTCCTCTAGAAATTCCTGCTTAGCCTGGTGGTTATCACCAAAAACTTGCTCGGCCACCCGTTCACTACTTAGACTGGCCTCTTCATCAATTGAATCATATAAAGCCTTTTGCGCCCCCATTACCGCCTCGTACTGCTCAATATCGTACTTTTTACTTACCGTCTTGAGAGCCTTTTTGACCTGGGCAACCTCTTCGGAAATTTTGGGCTTCTTTTCGCTCACTTCTAAGATGCGTTCTAAAAACGACCACTTTCCCTGTATTCCTTGGTAAACCTTGTTATGGATAAAGCAGGTTTGGTCTTTAACAATAATCCCGCAAGAAACGCCCTGGCCCGGGTTAGGGAGGATGGTTTTATTTTGACTAATCTTGTTAGTAACTAAGTCGTCATCGTCATAATCAATCAAGTGAATATACTTAGCACTAAAATCGAGCTTGACCATCCCCGTGTAGGTTTTGCCGTAGCCATCTTCAACCCGGAAGAAGAGTAAGTCCCCTTCCGGAATCTCTTCCCAGGTTTTGATAGCCTCAAAGTAAAATTGGGTTAACTTTTCGGCTACTTCGATAAAGTCCTCGCTTTGACCTACCAAATACTGGGCTGGCTCACTGGCTGCCAAATCTAAGGTCAGACACTCACTGTTTAGAAATTTTTTGACTAACTTTTCAATGTATTCTTGAACGATTTGGTCACGCCCATCTAGTTCCTTTTGCGAAAAAACTGCACTATTGATTTCACGGTTCATTACGTTAATGACTGCATTTTTGATTTCCAAGCTGTTCACCTCACAGCTATTTTACCTAGGCCTAAGCAAAAAAGCACTTGGCTAAATCCTGCTTGGCCAAGTCAATTTGGCGTTTAATCTGGTCAAAGCCAGTCCCGCCATAGGAGTGACGGCGTTTTACGGCCACATAAGCCTTTAAATCCTCGTAAACATCAGCCCCAATCTTAGGGTCGATTTCTTGGTAGCGGGCTAGGGGAATGGCCTGCAAGCTCGTATTTGTCTTGAGCCCCTCTAAGACTAACTGACCAACGATTGCATGCGCCTGTCTAAAGGGAATCCCCTTAGTGGCCAAGTAATCTGCTAGCTCAGTTGCATTAGAAAAATCATTTTCCGTAGCAGCCAGCATCTTTTCCTTATTTACCTTGGCCGTTGCTAACATCCCACTAAAGACCTTTAGACTCGGAATAATCGTCTTGACCGCGTCAAAGACCCCTTCCTTATCTTCTTGCATATCCTTATTGTAAGCCAGAGGCAAACCCTTCATGGTTGTCAATAATCCCATTAAATCTCCAAAGACCCGGCCAGATTTGCCCCGAATCAATTCAGCCATATCGGGATTTTTCTTTTGGGGCATGATTGATGAGCCCGTTGCGTATTGGTCAGCTAGTTCCAAGTAGCCGAATTCGTAAGAGCACCAGGAAATAATCTCTTCACAAAAACGAGAGAGGTGCATCATCAAGATTGAGGCGTTGCTTAAGAATTCTAAGACGAAGTCCCGGTCGGAGACGGCGTCCAAAGAATTTTCATAGACGGCGCTAAAACCTAGTTCCTTGGCGCTAAAGTGCCGGTCGATGGGAAAAGTTGTCCCCGCCAAAGCAGCCGCCCCTAAAGGGGAAATATCGGTGTGTAACTTATTGAACTCGAAACGTTCTAAGTCCCGCTTAAACATTTGGTAATAGGCCATTAAGTAGTGCCCGTAAGAAATCGGTTGGGCGTGTTGGAGGTGGGTATAACCCGGCATAATTGTCTCCACGTTTGCGCTCGCCTTGGCCACAATTACTTCCTGTAAATGCTTCAATTCGCTGATGACGGTTTCTAACCGGTACTTCAAATAGAGGTGTAAGTCGGTTGCGACCTGATCGTTTCTGCTCCGGGCCGTGTGTAATTTACCGGCTATCGGTCCAATTTCTTCGGTCAACAAGACTTCCATGTTCATATGAATATCTTCGTTAGCCACACTAAATTCAAGCTCCCCGGCGGCTAACTTTTGTTGGAGCGTTTCTAGGCCGGCAATGATTTGATCCGCCTCTTTAGCACTTAAAATTTGGGTATGCTTTAACATCTTGACGTGGGCTAAAGATCCTTCTAAATCTTCATAGGCCATCAGCTGGTCAAAGCCAATCGAGGCCCCGAATTCATCGACCCACTGCGCGCCAGCCGCCTCAAAGCGACCACCCCACATTTTTTTAATCGCCATTAGTCTTTCCCCGCAATCTTTTGGTGGACTTGTGCATAAACTTGTTGTGGCAAGCCGTAGAGTTTGATAAAACCAGCAGCTGCTTCTTGGTCAAATTCATCGGCAGAAGTATAGGTTGCTAATTTTTCATCGTAAAGTGAATTAGGTGACTTTCTTCCTTCACAAATCACGTTCCCCTTAAATAATTTCACCCTAACGACCCCGTTAACATCCTTTTGGCTTTCCTTTAAGAATGCTTGCAAGGCCTTCATCAATGGTGAGAACCATAGGGCGTTATAAATCATATCTGCAATTTGCTTTTCGATTAATGGCTTGAAGTGAGCCATTTCTCTTTCCAAGGTAATGTCTTCAATATCCTTGTGGGCCTTCATTAAGACCGTTGCCGCTGGACATTCATACACTTCCCGTGACTTAATCCCGACTAACCGGTTTTCAACGTGGTCAATCCGCCCAATTCCATGCTTACCGGCAATTTTATCTAGTTTCATGATTAATTGAGCTAGCGGTAATTCTTCACCATCCAACTTAGTTGGTACCCCTTGTTCAAAGGTGATTTCAATCACATCAGCTTCATCCAGAGTATCTTCTAAGGCGTTGGTTCTAG
>CAZUZI010000068.1:0-4464 GCA_964625015.1 uncultured Candidatus Saccharibacteria bacterium
TCGAAGGCGAATTCGAAAGCCTGTTCGAAGCCCTCAAAGATTCAGTTTCCAGCAAATAAAACCGTTAAAAAGAGCCCCCGGTAGCCCACAAGGCACCGGGGGTTTTCTTTTTGCCAGGCAAAACATAAACATTGAGACCAACGCCTTTCTACGCCATCCACTTGTGTACAGCTGTTATTCTGGGCGCTTATTCACAAAGATTCCCGCCCGCCTTTTAGCAGGCGCCGACGCCTCAAGAAATGCGCGATTCGAATGGAAGAAAAACATTTGCCGGAATATGAAAAATGGGGTTGGTCCACAAGCTTGTGTGAACCAACCCCATCATCAACAAAATCAGGACCTGCACTGCCGCAAAACCTTTCTTAAGCAGAGCATTGCAGCATGGCGCAGGTCATATTGCGGCGGCCCGGCTCAGCAGTTCCTGATGTTTGTATAAGTCAGGCTTCTGGGCTTCGATCTTCATTATCCTTGCCTTTTCCTGGCCCTTTATTTTAAAGAAGGAAATCGTTGATCTCATCTGTTCAGCCTGTGAAGTCATCTCTTCCGAGGTCGCTGCAAGCCTGGCAGAAGACTCAGCATTCTGTTGAATAATATTGTCAAGCTGCTGAATTGCTTTATTGATCTGATCTGCACCAGAATTCTGCTCTTTGCATGCATGGCTGATTTCCTGAATCAATTCAGCGGTTTTCTGAATGTCGGGAACAATCTGCGCAAGCATTTCGCCGGCACGCCCGGCGACCTGAACACTTGAAGCCGAAAGGCCGCGAATTTCGCCGGCAGCAAGCTGACTGCGTTCTGCCAGTTTTCTAACCTCAGAAGCAACAACAGCAAAGCCCTTTCCGTGCTCGCCAGCGCGAGCTGCTTCTATTGCTGCGTTCAGGGCAAGCAGGTTAGTCTGACGCGCTATTTCTTCAATGATAGCGATCTTTGAAGCGATCTCATTCATTGCCACAACCGTTTCTGCAACGGCTTTGCCGCCAGCAATGGCATCATCGGCAGCTTTTTTCGCTATACGCTCGGTCTGGGCGGCATTATCGGCATTCTGTTGAATGTTGGAACTCATCTGCTCCATTGAAGAAGAAACTTCTTCGGCTGCAGACGCCTGTTCATTTGAGCCGGTAGAAAGCTGCTCAGCGCTGGAAGACAACTCATTACTGCCGCTGGCAACATTATCTGCTGCAGAACGCATTTCGCCGGCAATATTGGTGAGATTTCTGACACAATTGTTCAGATTATTTTTGATTTCATTGAAGTCGCCCTTGTAGTCACTGGTAATTTCCTGGGGAATTTCTCCTCTTGAAATGCGGTCAATATATTCGGCAGCAACGTTCAAGGGGCTGATGACCGCATCCAGAGTGGCATTTACACCTTCTACAATTTTTCTGAAATCCCCACGGTGGCGAGTTGCATCGGCACGGGTAGCAAGTCTGCCATCGACTGCCGCTCTGGCAAGCAGGTTTGCATCAGCTATCAGAGCCTTGATATTTTCACGAACCTGCTCAACGGTGTCGTTGATAAACCTCTTCTTGCCGGGGAAAGTTTCAAGAGGCGCATCCATATTGCCTTCGCCAAACTCTTTGATACAGACCATCGCTTTTTTCTTTACTGCAATATGACCGAATACCATTTCGTTGACGCCCCGGGCCATTTTCTGATAGGCACCCATGAACATCGACTCGTCAATCTTCACATCGATGTCTCCACGATCGTGTTCAGAAGACATGCGGTTCATCTGTTCAATGAGGCCGTTGAGATTACCGATACAGTTATTAAGGTTAATCTTAACTTCGCTGAAATCTCCATGGTATTCACTTGTGATCTTTTCGGGAATATCACCTTTTGATATGCGGTCGACGTATTCTGCCGAAACGATCAATGGCGCGATAACCGCCTCAAGAGTGTTATTCACCCCTTCAACTATGCGGCGGAAATCACCCTGGTGCCTTGTCGCATCGGCGCGCGTGGCCAGTTGACCAGCAACTGCCGCTTCTGCCAGCATATCAGTATCGGCAATCAGGGCATTGATATTGTCGATACAGTTGTTAAGGTTGATCTTGATCTCATTGAAATCACCATTATAGCTGTCGGTGATTTTTTTGGGCATGTCACCTTTCGAAATGCGATCGATATATTCGGCAGAAACGTTAAGCGGGCCAATTACCGCATCAAGAGTATTGTTGACTCCGTCAATGATTCGCCTGAAATCACCCATATGCTTTTTCGCATCGGCCCGCGTAGCCAATTTCCCATCAACCGCAGCTTTGGCAAGCGTATTGGCATCAGTAATCAGTGCATTGATATTATCGATGCAGCAATTCAGGTTAACCTTGATTTCATTAAAATCACCGTTGTAGTGATCGGTAATCTTTTTAGGCATATCGCCCTTGGAAATGCGGTCGATATACTCGGCAGAAACGTTCAACGGGCCGATTACCGCATCAAGAGTCGCGTTGACCCCTTCAATGATACGCCTGAAATCGCCGTGGTGTCTTGCAGCATCAGCACGGGTGGCCAGTTTTCCGGCAACGACTGCCTCTGACAACATGTTGGCATCTGCAATCAAAGCGTTGATATTATCTATGCAGTTGTTGAGATTTACCTTGATTTCGTTAAAGTCACCTTTATAGTCATCAGTAATTTTCCTGGGCATGTCACCCTTTGAGATGCGGTCGATATATTCGGCAGAAACGTTCAACGGGCCGATTACCGCATCGAGCATTTCATTTACCCCTTCCATTACCGGCCTGAATTCAAAGTGAAGCTGAGCGGGGTTGCCGCGCGCCGAGAGTTTGCCATTTTTAGCCGCTTCGATGAGGCTTATCATGTCGTCGATCATCATCGAGATGCTTAAATTAACCTTTCTGCCAATGCCGAGAGAGATTGCGCCCGCGATTAAAACCGCAGCTACAAGAACGGCGGCCAGAAGATTGCGAATATCAGTGATGGGGCCGGTAAAATCAGACCAGTTCGCTCCAACCGCAATAAACCAGTCAAGTGGCTCAAAGTATCTGAAAGATACGATTTTTTCCTGGCCTTCCCACATGTAGCGTTTAACGCCACCTCGGGCGGCGATCATTTCCTGGCAGAATGAATGCTGACCGATGCTTTGTCCTTCAAGCTTTGGGTGAAGAAAAAGAGTGCCCTTGCTGTCAAAAATATAGGGATAGCCGGTTTTTCCGACCGCCAGCTGACGCAACTGCTCTATATTTTTACCCATAACCGCATCGAGAGGCGTTCCGACAAACCAGATACCCACAATTTTACCGGCAGAATCGTGTATCGGCTCATAAACTGTTGCGTAATTAACTCCGAGAATGCTGGCTTTTCCATAATAGGCCGTATTTTTACCGACAACATGGTCGTAAACATTCTGTGCCAGAGGGGTTCCGATTATCCTTTTGCCGTCTTCGCCGACGATGTTTGTGGAAACCCTTATCGCCTGGTTATCAATAATCTGGAATACGGTTGCAGCCGCTCCGACCGTCGCTTTAACCCTGTCGACAAGAGAGAATTCATGGTTCAGAACCCGTTTTCGGTTCTCTGCAATATTAACAAGCGCCAGCTTGCCATCGACAACTTCCGGATTCCCGATTGCATAGGCCATTTCGCGCATAACAGCGATATCGCTCCGGCTTTTGGCGACGGCATTTTCAAAGGTAATCTCCAGTTTCTGCTGGAGCTGAAGAGCCAGCTGGTCAAATTCTTTTTCTATCTCGCTGCTGATCGCATAAGATGATTTTGAATAGGCGAAGATACCCAGGAAAAGTAAAGGAACGGCCGCCAGAGCAATGGACGAAACAACAACCAGTTTCCAGATTCTGACGTTTGAAAAAAATCCATGTGATGAATTCTGCTCACTCATTTGCAGCATCCTCCAGCCATAGGCAGACACGAACAGAAGAACTGCTGACTCCCGTGTAGACACGTACCTGAAATCGACCTTCTCATCTCTAAACCTCCTCGAACCTTATGAATCGGAATTTCTCTTTTTCCTTATCTATAATGTGGCCCTGCGGCCACTGAAAACTCCGGTACCCAAACGGCAAGGTGATTTTTCTATGCGGAAATCATCTGCGACAATTCATGCCTGCAGAATTTACCAGCAAACTGGCTGTTATTTTTGCTCATGTGTGGGTGTCGATCTCTCAAACAATTCAGGCGTTTTAACTTTATTTCGCGCTATTTTTCACAATATAAGACAAAACGAAAACAAACGCAAGATTACCCCTGCTGCAGAATTATTAACAGTATCAGAGAATCAATCCGATAAACTTGCCTTGAAAACCGGAGAATATTTTTTTATACAGGGAAAATGCATGTGATTTTGCTGCTCTATTGCATTTTGTCATCAGAGAACGGCCTATACCAGTAATTTCTACATGCCGGTCAACTTTAGTATGAAAACATTTTCCCCTGAAATAGATATAGGGAATTGAAAAACCCTCTGGAATGTGTTTTAGTAAG
>CAZUZI010000069.1:0-4401 GCA_964625015.1 uncultured Candidatus Saccharibacteria bacterium
TAAAAATCAGGGCTAAAAACAGCGCTGCCAGCGGCCCTGAACCCGGTATTATTCCAGAGGCTATACCTAAGCCTAAACCCAAGCCTATCTTCTGAGGTGTGTCATTAATACGGAATAGCTTTAAGTAAATAAGCCGTAAAAACCTTTCAATCCGGTTACCTTTTTTATTAGCCATTTTTCTTTCTTTATTTGTAGGCGCGGTTTAAACCGCGCCTACTCCAAGGCTCTTTTATGCGGTCAAACCGGCTTTATGTTGACCCCAGCCAAGCTCTCTAAACCGCCGCCTTCCTGAACCCAACCATTATAAAGACCATAAGAATCCATAATGTTCTTGGCTTGGCTATACTCGGCTTGCGTTACATGCCTTGATAGCTCCTCAAAAGAGCTGGCCTTATAATAAGGCGTATATTGACTCATAAGGCTTATATGCACATCAGCTGATAACTCCTGTGCAATAAATGACATAATTTCACATGTGCCGGATATACCATTGGGCAAAACAAGATGCCGGATAATTAAGCCTTTTTGCATAATGCCATCCTTGTCAAAATAAGCTTCAGGAAGCTGCCTAAACATTTCTTTTACTGCCAGTTTGTTATATTTTGGGTAACCGGGAGCATTTGAATATTTAACAGATAAATCACTGCTTGAATAACGCATATCAACCAGATATATATCAACTATACCGCTAAGTAAATTAATCATCTCTGCAAGCTCATATCCAGAGGTATTATAAACTATAGGCAAATCTAGCCCGCGCTCCAAAGCGATATCCAGCGCCTTTAAGATCTGTGGCATTATATGGGTTGGGGTAACCAGGTTGATATTGTAGCAACCTTCCTGCTGAAGACCAAGCATAATCCCAGCCAAATCTTCAAAACTAGCCTCCCCCCTGCCTTTATCTTTAGAATAAGTCCCTCCCCTGCCGCTAGCCTTTTCCAGAGAGCTTGGGTTATTATCCTGGCTAAACTTATAATTCTGACAATAAACACAGGCCATATTGCAATTAGAGAAAAATATGGTACCTGAACCCTTCTCCCCTGATATGGGAGGCTCTTCCCCATGATGAGGCATATAACTAAAGACCATTGGGGAAATAGCTGTTCTACAAAAACCTATGCCCCCCTTAAAACGGTCTACTCTGCACTGGCGCGGGCATATAGAACAGCTTTTAAGCAAATCAAAAGACTTCTCTATTGCATATTTTATTTTTTTTCTCTTATCTTCTATTTTCATCATATATCAGGGAAGTGCGAGATTAGTTTTGTCCCGAGGCGCTGATTCTGATCTGGCGGTCGGGATCCCGACTAAGCGCAAGCGAATGTCGGGACAGATAGTGCTAAAGTTGGGATAGATAAAGCGAGCGAATTTTATTGAATATGCCTATATATTCTGGAGTACGGTAATCCGGATAAGTCCATGGCCAGCTGTTAAAGGTTTTATCCTTGTAAAAAAGCGTTACTTCGGCATATATGCCTCTAGAAAGATACAGCCTATGCACAAAGTCTTTAGTAGTTGCCAAAACCAGTTTTGCCGCACTAAGATAGCCCGGGTCAATATTAATACAGCGCTTACCTGCTTTAGATAATTTCTTTTCGATAGAATTAGTAATTAGCTTTATCTGGGGCAGTTTTTCAGGCAAGATCAGGCGTTTAAAACTAACGAACCTTCGCTTAAGGCCGTCTCCAAGCTCATCTCTATAATAATCGGTATGGATAAAAACAATATCAGAGCTATCAAAGTCAATCTTGCCAAAACGCCTGGTTAATAAACGCAAAACAAAATGAAAGTTAGCGTCGTCTTTAAATATGAAACCGACTATTAGCTTGGCTTTAGCGCGAGAATTGATTTGCCCCATTTATGGCAGGTATAAGTTACAGGGATGCGTTTGCCTCTACAGGCAAGAATTGTTTTAAGTATTCCGATATTTTCTGGCGTTGCTGATTGTCTATCCGGTTAAAGAATATAGCAATGTTAAAGCCGCCTGTATTAGTATTATCTTCGGTACGCACAATTACTCCCTTGCACTCAACAAAGCCGATATTCGGAAGGTCAAGCTTGATTGAGAGCTTAGTAAATGGCGGGACATATTTATCTATATGGCAATACGCGCCTAAGCAACTTAAGTTCTCGGTGCTGGTTGAAAAATCATAGCCGTTGGCAATAACCTTCAGAGGCAAGTTTGTATCTATGCGCGGATAAAGCCTTTTTTCGTTATTGAAATTTATCTTTCTCATTTTTATTTATTTTCCTGTTTTGCCTTCTCCAAGAAAGCTCTCCAGCAATTCTTAGAGCAATAGAATTTACCATCGCGATAATAACGTTTTAACTTCTTTATTGGCTTAGAGCAAGACAAACAATTAGTCTGTTTCTCTACCTGCGGTTTAGCTTCTGCTGCGGCAACCTGTTGTTCTGCCATTTTACTCTTACCTACCTCCCTTATATCTTTATTTTTTATGTTATACTCTGCCCAACTGCATTGCTACATAATCATCAAGAAAGTTCTTATCTTGCTGGCTTACCTCATCAAATTGTACTCCTAAACGATACCTGTCTGAATGAGGTAACGGGCTTGCCCAGACAACCTTCCCTATTATACTTAAAACGCGCGATAATAGATTAACTTCTAACATTATCGTGGTAGAGCGCGCTACAAACTTATCATTAGTAAAACTCAAACCCCCGGAGCTTAAATCATCAGTCAAGGCATTACAGCTCTTAGGGAAACCTCTTAGCTGAAAACACAAGGGTGTTTGCAGTCTGATGCGAGGAAAAAGCCTTTTTTCTTCCTGCGTAAATGGTATCATCACCATTTCCTAACCTAGGAGAACCGTGGCATTTCCCCTTATTTTTGTTAATAATATATCACAACAAAGACCCGATGTCAATACCAGCGGAGTTAATTTGTAGATACAGACGGCATCCTCATTCTCTGGGACATAGTGACACAAGGATTATCCGGTGTGCCATCAGGGTAAACAGCCAAATCTATACTGGTAGGATCCCAACAGGCAGTTACAGATACATCTATATAGTTTCTATCCAATATTCCAAAAGCATCTACGGGCTTTAAAAAAGTTACAGCTGCGATCTTCATGGATGGATCTAACCATTCCCATGCCGACCCACCAGCTGGCCAATAGTAAATACTATAGTTTGAATGATACCACCAAAATGCACGTTCATCTGCAGAATCGTGTTTACCATTTTGGTTAAGATCAATACGTACATGTAGCATAGAAAATCCTGGAGAAGGATAATCTGGGACTATACCAACTACAGAATTTTCACCAGTATTTTTTTCATTACCAATGGCTCCCAGTATATTCTTAGACATATGCTCCATAATATAAGAAACTTTATTCTGCAGTTCAGCTCTATGCTGCGAAGTCGCCAAATGAAACCTACTGAAGCGGTCAATGCTAGAAACAGTCAAAACAACCACAGAGAGCAATACCACAGCGATAATAAGCTCTGCTAAAGTAACACCTTTATTTAAAAGATGGCTCCTATTGGTTCGGCTCATTCCAGTTTATAGTAGTCCTGACTTTGCGCATAGTATCGGTATTGCCGCTAAAATCTGTGCTGGTTATATTATAATTCGCACTATATTCCCTGCGGTCAAAAGTTCTGTCTGATACCGTCATAGAACTACAAACCGCATTTTCATCAGTTGCCGGATCGCTGTCACAATAAGTAATTACCCCAGCCCCGCCATCATACAAGGCATTCCCTGCATCAGCCCAAGTGTCCTGTCTTACATGCATCTGAAGCGGATCAATAAACACCCTGCCCAACTCCCCTCCAGTCATTCTTGCACGCGCAAGAGCGATGTAGCGCTTAGAGCTTACAAAAAGATTAGTAAGCCCAAGCATAACTATAGAAAGTATCACTGTGGATATAATAATCTCGGCTAAAGTCAATCCTCTATTCTTCATATTATTTATTGCCCCAAATTAACAATACCGGGTTGGTAGGCACATGAAACAGCTGGAGCAAGCTCAAACCTACTGCTTGCATTATTCCAGTAGACAGAATAACTACAATCTAGATATCCTCCGCCACCGTTCCTACTGGCAGTTATCATAAACGGATAAACAGCAAAAGCTTCATTCCTAACTACATACGACCAATTAAGATCACTGATAGATAACTTCAAGCCGGAATTTATTGTATTTATATCGTCAATATATGCTACGGGATCGGGATAATAGGTACCGTGCGTCATGTGAAATACTTTTTGAGCAGCAAATATCAGCTTCAAGTTAGCTACTGCTTCTCTCCCTAAGGCAGTCTCTTTGGTCTTCTGATACTGCGGATAAGCGATAGCCGCAAGTATACCTATGATAACGACAACCGCAATAAGCTCAATTAAAGTAAACCCCGTTACACCCCATCCTA
>CAZUZI010000070.1:0-4357 GCA_964625015.1 uncultured Candidatus Saccharibacteria bacterium
AATTTCAAATCTCTTATTCTGGTATGAGAGTCCCTGGATACTCTTCTTCCATATCTATATTCATCTGCAGCGCTTGACCCTTATTTATGAGTCTTGCATTTGCTATATCTCTCATACCTTTAGACATACGCAGCTGCTCTATTGCCTTCGAAAGCCTTTCAGGACTTACATGATATTCAAGAATAGCATTCTGTGCTGTCTCAACCGCATCCTCTATAGCAACGTCAGGGTCTTGGGCTTTACTAAACGCACCTTGGAGTTGGTTTCTGAACTTTGAAACTATCTTCCTTGCCTGCTCATTCATTATCTCTTCTTGCCTTGCAACTATCCTATGTGTAAGCTGCTGTACTGTTTTACTCTCTGGTGTTACGCTGTTAGCAAGCATTGTGCTATCCCACCAACTAGTTATGCTATACTTCTGATTCCCGTCTGCATCAAGAACGAAACCGTTCTCGTCTATGTTTGCATCTATAATATCCCACCAGTTCTTGGCGAAGATAACTGTCTGCTTTATACCTTCTTTCGTCTGATAACGAAAGTCAGGTTTTCCTATCTGTGACAACCCATACTTCCATACTTTGTACGCAGTGTCGATAGTTGAAGATGAAGAAGGAAACTGTGCAGTTGCAGGAGCAACTATATCAGCACCAGCAAGACTTGCAGCTCCCCCACTCATAGGAAGATTATTCACCATCCAAAGTTCAAGCCTATCCCACCAGTAATCAGCACCAAATATAGCCATTCCAACTTCAAGTAGTGGTATGCTTTTCATCATGGCTACAAAGCCTCTAGGTCCAGACATTGTAAGCTGATACCCTATGTATCTAGCCCAGAAGCCAGGACTATTTTTATGAGACATGAGGAACTCAAGATTCCTTACAAAGTAAGGCATGAATACTCCAAACAAACGACCAGTAGGACTACGAAGTAGCTCAGAACGTTCAGCAGTTGTATTGCTTCCCTGCAGCTTCCACACAGAAACCATTGCAGAGTCTTTTGCGAAGCTAGCTGCTTCTTCCAGTACATCCTTCATGTTTACGTCTTTACCTTGCTTCGCAAGTTCAGCAATCTTCTGATCTCGATAATACAGATATGCAGTTGCGTAGTTCAACTCTCGTATTGGAAGCTCAGGCATAGTAAACAGTCCAAGAGGTTTTATACCTTCCCTGAAACTTGCAAGTTCCCTTGCTTTCAGATGTCCACCTACTTCTTCAAACCTCGTACCGAAAGACCAGCCTTGACTCTCAACAAGTGCACGACCTTCAGGTGTATTGAGGAACTTCCACCCTTCTTTTATATAGTGTTCTCTGAACTCCATCCAAACCTTAGCCATACCATCAGCAAGGTTGAATGCGGCTGCAGCTGGGCGATATCCAAGCTTTGCCACAACAATAGCCTTCACAATAGGATTAACAATGCCTCTTGTATAAGACATAGATGTTTCAAGCTTAAGAAGGTTTCTTATTGTATCATCAAGAAACTCATTCATCTTTGTATACTTTCCCTTACTCGCTTCCAGAACTTTCTCAAGATGTTCTTTGACTCTTGGGTTAAAGTTTCCTATCTCACGTTTCATAGTATTAATAACTGGGTCATAGGATACCTTCTTCCACATTATACGACTATACCTCTGCATAATATCAAAGGCGTCATTTTCACCAGGAAGTATATTCTTACTTTCGAGAGTAGGTATTGCGAAGACTTGACTAGGTCTCTGACTTACAACACCACTAAGATCAACACTTATTTTCTTCTTATCATTTATATCCTTCACGCCTTTGCTAATAGCTCTGTTAATCTTATTCAACAAAGCATCGTACTGTCTTCTGCTAAGTACTGATGGTACGTCTCCATCGTATGCAAAGCTATGGTCTAGGACTATCTTCCCAGGACTCTGTCCTGATTCGTATTTTTCCTTCGCATACATCTTAGCCTTTTCAATAGCGTCATCAACATCCTTAGCTTTTGTTATAACCCTACGAGACAGAACAACATTCTTGTTTTTATCAAGCTTAGGATTTCCGTTCTTATCATAAACTGGAGCCATCTCACTCACAGTGATATTACCTATCATCATGTGAGTCATATAATCAGCATCGCCCCAGCTATTTATTTCTCTGATTTCTTCTATATACTTCACAAACTTTCTTCTGTCCCAGTTCTTAATTATTCCGTTGTCAGTAAGAGCCTTCTCAAGATTACCATGAGACGTGAATTCTAATACAGCGTTCTTAACTGCATCAGAAGTCTTAGTATTAAGTTCTCGAATAAGATGGTCTCTATACCTATTCTTCCAGGCGTCGTAAGCCTGACGAATCTCCTTATACCCCTCTACAACTTTTGGATTCTGTTCAGCAAGATACTCTTCAACATTTGCTCTGATGGTTGCATCTATCTTACTTGCAGACACGTTCTGCTTCTTCAGATACCGCCTCATGTTTGTAGAGTATTCTTGTATATGATAACCAAGTTCGGTTATTTCTTTTCTTTGTTCGTTGCTATACTTCGAAGCCATCTTTTTTATAATATAGGACTCTCTTTCAGCATTATAGCGAAACCAGAGCTCAGACTGGATTATCCTATTTATAATATTTCTAGCTGCTTCTGGCATCTCACTAAGACCAGGCAAGCGAGAGCTATGCCAAAGTCTACTAATGATAGGAACATCTTTGGGTATCTTGTTTTCTATATTAACAAAGTTATCGCTTCCATCTACACGAGCTTCAATCTCTTTCATCTTGTGAGCAATGCGAGCAGCTTTCCACTTATTGTATATACGAACAAGAGTGTTCCATGCGTTCTGAAAGCCCATGAAGTCAAGTGTAGAACCGGACTGAGCACGTTGAACTTTTGTTATATAACCAGCGAGACGATTTAAGTTATCAACCCACTCGTTATATGTTGCAAGGTCTTCGTTGAACTCTTTCAGGAAACGTCTTGGATTTTCTTCTACATTTTGAATCAAGTTAATGAGCTGTTTCGCAATGGAGACTATATCTCCTTGTCCAGTGTGAAGATACACGTTTACGTCTGCAAGCATCGTCTTGCTAGCTCCAAGAAGTGTTGTGGTGTCTCTAGGTGTTGATGAGGCTTCTTCGAGAGTTTGAAATAGGGGATTAGTTTGTACTTCTTTAGATGATACATCAGTAGATGATTCACCACCAGCATCTCTGATTTCTACAACGTAACCACTATCAAGACTTGTAACCTGGTATTTGTTCCTATCAACACCAAGCATATCATGTGCAGCTTCAGCGAGTTCAAGAGTTGGATATACAGACTCTATTATGATATCTATATCTGTGTCAGAGAGTTTCTGTTTTGTAGTATCACTTTCCTGAACTGATAGTTTCTTACGTGTTACAGTTTTAGGTTTCTTCTCAGCTTTGGAAGCTTTAACCTTTGCAAGTTTCTGTTCTCGGGCTGAAGGCTTTGGTATTGATTCAGACGCTATCTCCTTATCAGCCTGTGCAACTGCTTCTTCTGCAGGCACCATCTTTGTGTTCTTGGAAACTATCTCTTTTATCTGAGCTATCCTATCCACAACAGGAGACTCTATATCTTCTCCTATTTCCTCTGTAGGAATATCAGTATCTTCCATCATGTCAGCTGCAAACTTCTTAAACTCCTCCATGTTCTTCGGAGCAGTGTCTGGATTGTCGTTGATAGTGTCCATGTCGATAGAAGCAAGGCTAAGAGCTTCTTCTCGATTAAGACCAGTGGATTCGTAGAAGTCTACAATGTTCTGAAGGTTGACTGGCAACTCATTTGAAATTTTCAATTCACTTGTTTCTTCTTCTGTCTTCGGTAACGCTTCAGGATTAGTAATCTCCATACTCTCAGGTTTGAAGACTACTGTAGAGTTCTCCTTATTATTAACAAGAATAAGTGCAGGTCTACCTTTACCGATTTCCTGCATACCTATGAAAGTGACTGGTTCTTTCTGTACACCAGAACCAGGCTCCTCAACAGGAGTCATAGTTACTTGTGATGCAAGTTCCCCTTCGTTCCCTTGACTCCCTTCGCCTTCAAGCTGTTGTATATCTTCGCTGCTGACGTTTTCGCTTGTTTCTCCGACTTTCCCTTCTTCAGCTGTTCCTGTTTCAGTTCGTTGTAGAGCTTCGGCATCAGCTGTCTCCTTATCTTTCTTTATTATCTCTTCAACTTCTTTCCTTATATTCCTAACCTTCACGTCCTTAACGTCAGGAGTTGTAGACTCACCAACAGTCGGACCTTCCTGTGTTACACTCTGTACAGGCTCTTCAGTTGGAGGAGCTTCAATCTTTGAAGGAGTCTCTTCAACTTCTGTCTCTGCGCTTCCAGTAACATTTCTTCTTGCAACTATTCTTCCTGCTCC
>CAZUZI010000071.1:0-4340 GCA_964625015.1 uncultured Candidatus Saccharibacteria bacterium
ATCAGAATCATACCAGAGGCGTCGGGCAACGTTTTAAAACGCTATTTCTGGGAAAGGCTGTATTTGAATATGCTGCTTCTTTAATAAACTAAGGAAGTTGGCAATATTCCAAAAAGTATTTTCTTAAAACATCAAGGATTTTACCTGCATAATCCTGATCAGGAGATTGAAAAGCCACACAAACTTTTATGCGTTGAGAAGAGTCGCTGTAGCAAAAGTATGAGTATTCCCAAGTTAAAGTTCTTCGCAAAGCTTTTTCCAAATCAAGGCTATTGCGACCAGCCCAATTATAAAATTCGGAATCTAAATTTGAAATAAATTCAAGATTGTTAGCGAACTGCCCATCCTTCCAGGTAAACTCAATATAACCAAAAAAACTGCCATCAAAATAACCCGCATCACAACCTAGTGACAGAAAAGAAGACTCTGGTTTGTTAAGGTCTTCTATTAATTTATATAAGGCAGGAAAGTTAGCAGCCTCAGATATTTCAACTATCCGCCATGGTTCCTTAGACAGATCAAACCCGCCATTATTTGTTTTGCCACCGGAAAAGTCTTTTTGATATGGAAAGATACTATAGTTATCATTTATAATGCTTTGCTTCATTTTATACCTCTAAACAAATTTTAAATTAAACCTTCATAAGAAAAAGTGAGCGCTCAAAACTAGTGCTTTTGAAAATCCTGCGAGTTGTCTTGAGCAAAAAAGGCAAGAATGCTAAAAGCAAATATAGAGCACGAGAAATATATGACAGAAATTCTTCAAGAAATTACAAGCTGGCTGGTCGGCATAGCAAGTATTTTAGTATGTATTATGCTAGCGGTAAGATGTTTGCTTATACAATACGGCAAAAAAAAAGGAAATTGGCGACAAAAATTTTAGCAACAGCTATATACACATATAGGCAAATAATACTAAAATTAACGGGCTATCAGTATTTTGTTTGCAAATTTTCGGGGTCTTTAATCAAGATTTTTTCAAAGGTGTCTGAATCAGATAGGAAACAATCTGTTTCAACCCATTCAAGATAAATCTCATAGATCCCAATAATATCTGTAATAGCTAACGAAGACTCGCTAGCAAAAAGGCTAACAAATTCTTTACAAGACATAAGCTGAACACACATCTACCAATGATAGCACAAATGTAAGAATACGTTACTATGTGCTGTCAAAAAGAAAATAATAATAAAAAATAAAGCCTGTTCAAAGAACCACTGATATTCTCAAGAGACAGTGATATATTGAAAGAAAGTTCTTTGTTAATCTGCAAATAGGAGAAGCTAGGATATGCAAGAAAATGTGATAACGTGGAACCAGGTAAAGAAAATACATAAAACGGTTACAGGAATTTATACTGTTGACAGAAAAGCCTTATCACTAATAGTAAACTGTAATACCAAGGGAAGATACCCCAATAAAGTCACCAAAAGTGAAATTACTTATGTTTTCGGTCCTAGTACGCCATTTTGGCAAGTAGAATCACTTTTAAAAGCAGTAGAAACTGCAGACAAACTTCGTGTGTTCCAGAAATTAGATGTAAACAGATGGGAAGATCTAGGATACTGGACACCAACAAGCCTTGGCGATGAAACTGATGGGTATTGGCCAATAAAATTAAAACCCGCTCGATAAAAATTTCGCTAGCTAATAATCTATTAAAGATAGCATTTGAACTGACTTGGCAAGCATATTAAAAACAAGCTGTTTTGTCATGACTGCACACCAACTCTTGTGTTTTAAAAAAAACACAAGCATACTACATAGCTGACAGTGTACCAAAACATCAAGAGAGCAGGGTTCAAATGACATATATTCGGAAGTTACAGGATGGTAAATCTCAAGTTATTAAGGATACAGCATTCACTGTTTTGCTTAAAGGGGCGATGCCAAACCCTGACAAGCTAATAACAGAGCTAATCTCGGAACTAGATTCAAAGGTTTACGAACATGACAAAAGCGTGACTAAGGATGCAATGAACAATGTACATGGGGACTGGTATGAGTGGTTGCTAGCTATTACTGCCTGGAACTATTGTATTAGAAATAAAAAAGCGAACTTAGCCTTATTAACGCCGAACATAGCTCAATTCGATGTTGGTACGCTTTATAACGAAAGACTCTACGCCCTTATACAGGATTTGCGACAAAAAGTTCAAAATGCGGCTGATGTGCAACTTATATCTTCCAACCCAGACTTTGTAATAATAGACAAAAAAGTTGCAGAAAAACAATTGGGAAAGCTCGATGAAATCAAAACTATAACAGAAGACAGTATTAAGCTAATTGAGAATGCTTACTCCTCTTTTATACATAAATGCGACTTTGAAAGCATACTTGGTTATGTTTCCGTTAAAACATCCTTAAGACCAGATCGAAGATTGCAAATAGCACACGAAGGAAGCCTTATGAAGGCTATATACACGCATTTGCAAACTCGAGAGTGGATTATTAAACCTAAAGGAATCAAATACTTCGCTATAACCACGAACCCAGGACCAGCAGATATAAAAGCACTAAAAACCGTTGCAACACACAGCATCACTATGGTGCAGAGCATACCCCAGGCAGCGGTAGATGATGTTTATGCAGTAAACTCTATAAAACAAGCAGAAGAAGTCTATAGTAAGATTCTTATTGATTAAGCTGTATCTTTATTGCGTCACCAACAGCTTTAGCAAGAAGAGGGGGAACCGCGTTACCTATTTGGCGACCACTGCTTACAAGAGTTACTTTCTCTCGCTTTTTACACCTAAAAATCCAACTTATAGGGAAAGACTGTAAAGCAGCCATTTCAAGGCTACTTAAGCCTCTGTGCTCATAAGGATGTATATACTGGCCTTTCGCTGGGTTATAAGCTGCAGTTCTGATTGTACAAGAGGGCTGATCAGCGATCATTCTACCAAAAGTATCATTCCCTTGATGCCGCCCTTCTTGCCAACATTTTGGGCGCATGGACATGGGGAGAGCTTTAAAATTTTGTCCTTGCTTGATCTTTAACATTCTTTTATGAACAGGCTGAGAGATATTCATTAAAGCGTAATCAATTCGCAAATTTTGATTTTTCGGCATATTTTCAAAAGCAGTTTTTACAGAGACCCAATTTTTAAAAGGAATTTCGCACTTTGGCTTTATGTCATTACAAAAAGATGCAAAGGACTTTTGATCTTTAAAATACATTGGGAGGGGAAAGGCTGGATTTTCAACGCCTTTAATGCCTATAAGGAAAAACCGCTCTCTTCTTTGTGGAACACCATAGTTTGCAGCGTTTAAAATTGCATGAGAAATACCGTAACCGAGACCTTTAAAGGCGTTCATCATATAATCTATTACATCTGCATGCTTATTCTGTGTTATACCAACAACATTTTCAAATATAAAACCTGAGGGTTGTATGCCCTTAACCATACGAACAAATTCTAAAAATAAATCACCATTCTTTTCATCATTTTTACCTAATTTTTTACCAATATTGCTAAAGGGCTGACATGGTGCCCCACCAACAACCAAAGCAACCTCACCCCTTTTGAGCCCTGCAAAATCCAGTAATTCACGAACCTCAATATCACGTATATCACCAGGAATTCTGGATGTAATTTTATTACGCACCTTTTTTACTGGTTCTTCGAATAATTTCCAGTTAGGTCTGTTAAAACGCAATGTTTCGCGACAATCGGCATCATATTCAACGCATATTGCCGTATGAAAGCCGCTATCCTCTAAACCGATATCCATACCGCCAGCGCCAGTAAATAAACTAACAACAGGTAGTTTTCTATCAAATTTGGATTCTTTTAAATTTGTTATATCAATAAATTTGGTTTTAGTTTTTGTATGGGTATAAAGCATAGAATTTAATAATTTCGGCTCCTGGGCTGATTTTAAAGAAGTTATAAGTTTTGGGACTGAACAATCGAGGTTTTTACAATCAATTGCGTTTAGGCATTGAATCAAAAACGCACCACTGAAAGTGCCTCGGCTAATTTTGCTTTCAACACTTGCTTTTGTCCTTACAACCCCGATTCTATTGAGACAATGAACCAAGTCCTCGCAAGTTATGCCTCGACGGACTAACTCGGATTTTAAGAGTCTTTTAACATGATCATTCCAGTTAAGCTTTTGCATAAAAAGGATTATGCATAACAACCGGCATTTTTGCAAGAAAAACAATAAAAATGCAAGCATCTAAATTTCGTCTAACTAGTATAACCCTGATATAATTTTTAATTGTTGAGTTAGAGGGGGGATTGCGCCATTTTATACAGTACCTTTAAAACCGTTTGGCACACGGCCCCAATGTCCAGATGACGCGGCGACTGAGACAATGAGGCGCAAAAACT
>CAZUZI010000072.1:0-4297 GCA_964625015.1 uncultured Candidatus Saccharibacteria bacterium
TAGCTCTTATAATGTCCAGGCTCGTTGTTGTATACCTTCAACGTGAAGCCATCCTTCCTGTCAGGGCTCTTCTCATATCCGAATCCTTGGATTCCAAGATTCTCTGCAGCCAATAAGGTATTTCCACTTCCAAGAAAAGGGACAACCATTCGCTGAGTGGGTAGTCCGAATACTTCGAGTATGTCGATGTAGAGTTCGATTGGTTTTTCTGTTGGATGTTCTTTTTCTCTTGATGCGACTGGGCGATAGTTGAAATTATTTGACCTACCCTGCTTCTGAATTCTTGCGTTACCTTTTCTGGCGTAGAAGAACATTTCATAGTTGTTAGCCATATAGAGTTCCGGTCTCTTAGACTGACCTGTCTGTCCTTCCTTAACCCATATTCCTGGCATACGCAAGCCTTCAAAATTATGCTTTCGAAGGAGCTGGAAGATCGCATCGAACCACGGCTCAGGTCCGAACCACAGAATAATCCAACTATCTGGGGCCATAATTCTGTAGCACTCAGCGAGACATCTGTCAATAAAAGGTAGGTACTCTCCTCTTGGTATTTCATTATAGCTCCCCATTTGAAGATTCATATTGTCTTCAGATTTCTTCTGATTGTTAAGGTCGATTGCATAAGGAGGGTCCATTTCTACAATGTCGATACTTCCATCAGGAATAGACTTTATGAGACTAAGAAAGTCACCAACTATATATCTGTTGACAAGTTCCTTTCGCTGAATATCCAACGGAGTATTTGTCTGCCTACTTGTAACTTGCTTCACGAGTTCTTGCTTCTCAACACCAGTTGCAAGTTTTGTAATAAGCTTCCTAGCATCATCAGCACTTTTACACTTGTCTTTTAAGAAAGGCATCTTCTCAATCATGGTATTAAGTGCAAGGTCTTTAGACAGTTTCCCACCATCTATACCAAGCATCTCAGCCGTGTCCTTCTGATTCCACCCTACCTTCTCCGCATTAGCTTTGCCAGGTATCCCGCCCTTTCCATGCTTGGCAATTTGCAGCTTATGGATTTCTGCTTCAAGAGCAACCTTTTCAAACCACTCGAGGTCTTTTCGGTAGATGTTTTCGGCCAGTTCAATTTCACGTACTCCGAGTTCATCCATGAAGGTATCGAAGACGAGAGTTGGTATAGTCTGTAACCCTGCCTGTAAAGATGCGGCATAGCGACGACCTCCTGCCATTAATAAGTATGGCTTCTCACTTCCGCCATTTTGTTCCTTTACAGCAATAGGCTGTATTAAGCCTTCTTTCTTTATGCTCATCGCAAGCTCTGTTATATTCCCGTAGTCCTTGCGGAAGCGTTCTCCTACTTCAATGTCTGTAAGTGCAATCTCAAGTTGTTTCATTTCGTCCCCTTTAGTCTTTGAAGTAACATCGCCGCCATCTGCGGAGAGATAGCATCCATGTTTACAGTTGTTTCTTTTGGTTGCTTCGTTTTATTCTTAGCGACAACAGGCTTCTTTGAAACACGCCTATTAGCGCGAATAGACATTATTAGTTTTAGTGCTTCATCATCAGGCAGAGTTGAAAACTCTGTTGTTATGTCTTCAAGAATCATGACTTGTTCTCTTCGTTCTTTTTAAGAATGTCAAGTACAGACAGACGACCAGATATTATGGCACCTATTATCAAGTTACGATTTTCGATTCCAGTAGATTCGATGAACTTAATAACACTCTCAACCATTGAAGTCATCAATGGACGCATACTCCCCCAAGGGATATGAGTTTGGATTTGAGAGTATAGTTCTTTGGAAATGTCGAAGCTAACACGAGGTACGTATTTAGTTCCGTCTGCCATTGAGTGCCTCCAGTTAAGCGAATGTGTTTCTGTTAGACCATAAGTCTTTTATAATGTCATATACCTGAATTAGGAAGTCAGCTACTATACAGCATATATCAGAGAATACAGGATGACTAAAGCTAAACAAATAAACAGAGTGATCTTTAGTTATAGTACCACTTGCGCAGTATCTTGCACCCTTTCTGGTTATTGCGAGTTCAGTAGATTCATGGATGATAGTATCAACAATCCTAAACCAATTATCTTCATCTACGCCTATAACCATCTTTACTAGTTTATTTGTCCCCTCCAGCGATGTAAATGTCCCACCAGAACTTTTGAAGTCCACATACACTTCTACAGGCTCCCACCCAAGTTCGAACACTCCAACTAGTCTCTCACTCATATTGATCCTCACACAAGAAGTTCGATACGCGCAACGTCTACCATCATCATAGTAGTTCCACTTAAAGAGTCAACATGAAAGAGAAGATTCTCATTCCAGTTGCTACCGTATCTTGTACGATAGTCAACTAAGAATCGAAGAAGTTCTTTTATGTCTTGAGTCTTTATAAGTGGTTCCTCACTATTGTCTATATTCGACAAGCAGAAATACAATTCAAGAGGTTTGACATTTTCAATTCTCTCGTCCATGATGGTCTCCTTATAATGTTATAAGGGCGGTGGGTGCTGGCATATTGGGTTTCTCGGGGTTTGGATAGTTTGCCAGCACCCGTGGTGTCCGCCAGGTTACTACTTACCAGTGATGAATCTCTTCACCCTGTTCTGCTCTCCGTACTCATTGCCGTCTTCAACTGTGAGGATAGCCCAGCCGAAGTTACCGAAGTACGATGCGAGGTTGACCTTTCCAACACTCGGAATACCGAAGGCTTTGTAGAAGTCTCCGATGTTACGCAGGCGAGCGTTCTTCTTCCTGTCGTCGTCAGATGCATTGGGGAGCATCATGATCTGGTTGATGAGTTTTGAGTTGGGGTCACCAACTACCTCAAGCTGAGCCTGAATAAACTTGCCGTCGCCCTTCTCAGGCTTCTGCTGTTTGATCTCAGCGTTTACGAGACAGAGCTGATACTCACCACCAGGCACCGCATGCTGAGCGGGAACCGTTTCAAGATCAACGCCAAGGTCAAGTTCTGTTTCATTTGCTTCTGTTACAAAGTCGTCCAAAGCCATAAGTTGCCTCCATGTTTAGAGTATGCAGTGCGCCTGCACTGCTTGTTGCTATGTTACAGGTCAGGATAGAACTTGTTGTTCTTGTCCTTTTTGAGCCATGCCTTTTCGACTTCAACAGGGTCCTTGAGGTACTGGTTGATAAGTGCTGTGAGCTTGTCAGCACTTTCAATAGCGAAAGACTGACAGCCGACTTCGACTACGTAGCCGTGGTTAAGAGGCCTGATTCTGACTTCTTTTGTCATTGGTTCTACCGTACATATAGGCTGCGGTTCAGGTCTTCCAGGCCTTAGTGCTCCTGCTTCGTTTCTTGGTCTTTCATCATCACACCTTTCATTTTCGTTCATAGTTATTCTCCTTTCTTGGTTTATGTAGCTTCTTATTACCGAACCGCTAGCACCATATAAAAGAGCGTGCATGGCGGCCTTCTTTAAGAATCTTCTCTCTTCGTCGTTATCTTTCATTGACTCAATGTCATCTATATTAATCATTAAGCCACTCCATCGGTTTATCGCTGTTATCAAACCCTGCCTTCGCCAACAACGCTTTTATGTCTTGCTTCTCATACATATCTATCTTCCCTTCAGAAGCAAGCCTGGACCTACATCTCCAGTATCCGTTCTGTCTGGTTAATAGACTATACTCAAGGCCTTCCCTTACCTCCTTCGCTTGCGCACAGTATATCTCACTGAACAACAATGGGAGTTTTGTAGCAAGCTGACCATACACTTTCGGACCTATGCTCTTAACATGAGTAGCTTCACTCTCCCTCAAGTCAGGATGTGCAAGGAATATAACATGACAGGGAAGGTTAAGCAACTTACGAAGTATAGGTTCGATAGTTACTTGCTGTTTGACATAGTCGTTATCACTCCCCTTCCCTGTTAGAGGCATACCACCTGGACGTCCAGCCTTTTTCAGGATGTAGTTAAGACCTGCGTCTCCGAATGTTGTGAGACTGTCAAGAGCATAAGTCCCCATGTACTCGAAGTACCCTTCACGAATCCTTCTGTCAAGAACTTGGTCATACAGTTCAAGAGCCTTAGGAAGTTTAGGGTCTTCATCTTCAAACCGAACGTCAGCAAATATCCAGCCTTCTTCGATCTGTCTACGAATGGTGGTAGTTCCACCAGGGTCGAAACTGTCAACGTGGATAGGACGAGGACAAGTTGTTAAGAGTTTTGTCTTACCCGTACCGACGTCTCCGAATATCAAGGCTCGGAAGTACTTACTGCTTCTCGAGTCATGATACATACTGCGGAGTTCTTCTGCTTCTTTACGAATGTCGAGAGGCATCGTTAGTTCACCTCCTTCTTCA
>CAZUZI010000073.1:0-4288 GCA_964625015.1 uncultured Candidatus Saccharibacteria bacterium
CCGTTAAAATATCCATATCTTTTAATACCACTTTCCAAAATATCATTATTATCTGAATTATATTGATGACTTGAACCAGAAGTTAAAGAAGGAATTTCTATAACTTGCTTAAATCCTGATTTATAACTTCTTTCAGATGGATTAACATAAGCAATAGGGTATCTATATGGTTCGTAAATATCGTTTTTTAATTGTCTTAGATAAGACCAGTTTTTATTCATTTTTTCCATCTCCATATATTTTAAAAATTAAAAAATAAAAAACTCCTTATGAAGTTGCTAAAGTTGCGTGTAGTATCATTTTACTATCTACCCTGACATCTTGAATTTCTTGTCCTAACTTAATAGCAGATTGAGCAGGGACTTGGTAATAACCTAAAAGATACCACTTACCTGCACTCCAAACTTTAGAGTTTGCGGGTGCTTCTGCACCAGTAGTTGATAAATCTCCAGTAACAAGAACTTTTTTAAACTTGTTTCCAGTTCTCAAATTCTTAAATGTTATAGGTATCTGGAATATCCAATTAGTTCTGCCACTACTTGTCGTGTGTTCAGTAATTGCCGTATCTAAATTAATATACAATGCAAGTTTATCATCTTCTCTTAAAACTGGACTTTGATTAATATTAACTGTTGGTTGTGTTTGCCTATCTGTTGGTGCTGTTGTTCCTTTAGCAAATTCATATGCGTGTTTTTCTGTTAGAACTCCTAATGCTGTATCATTATAATCCAAATGGATTATTCTAAATTTTCCTACCATCTGTGTGTCTGCCATTAAAATCCATCTCCCTGATTGTTTCCACCAATACCACCCATTACATTGAATAGTATATCTTCAACTCCATCAATGGCAAGACCAAGAGATACACCATCTCCAATAATAGACCTACCTAAAAATTTTCTTGCCATAAATCCACCTGCTAACTTAATAGCACCCGATTGGATTGTTCCGTTTCCTATTACGGGTTGAAGTGCTTTTTCTGCAAAAAACTTAACTGCACCTGCTGTGAACAAATCGTAATAGTCAACATTTCCTGAAACTTGTTTATTCAAAACTACCATAAAATACTCTCCTTTTTCATTGGGTAGTTACCCTATTAGGTATAACTACAATAAATTTATATAATTATCTATTTATATATTTATCTGAAAACTATTATACAATTTTAATAGGATTTTTGATTATATATTTTCTCCATTGGTCAACTTCAACATAATAATATTTTGGAATATTTAAAATAGTATCTCCAAGACCAATAGACAACTCATTTAATCTTTTAATATCATTTATACCAGTTTGATTAAAAATATAAAGCTTATGGGATAATTCAACTAAATCTGTATTAACTTGGGTAAATCTTCTTGCTATAACTATAACATCTAATTTTAAATGTCTTGCCATATCGTTGATATATCCCATTGATTGTGGTAAGGGATTTTTATTCTGAAAATATCTTGAAGCTTCATCAAAAACTATAAGATTATAAGGTTGTTTTCCAGTTTCAAAATAAGGAGTTAAAATATAATTATTTATTAAGGTGTCAACTTCTACAACTGGATAAACTGAATTAGTAGGGACATAAACATCAATATTTCCAAGTTTTTTATTATGAATATATTCTGCTAAAATATCAACTATTAATGCCTTACCACCTTTTGAAGTAGTTTCTTTTATCATCTTCTTGGCAAGTTCAGTTTTTCCAGACCCCTGCAAACCTACTATCATTTTTCTATAACTTGCATTACTTGAACCTGTCATTTAAACACCTTTTGGCATATTCATTTTTATTATCTTGTCAACTGTATCTTTATCTGCTTTTATGAAGTCTATAACTTCTCTTACTGTTATACCCTGCTTTAAACTATCTATTTGTTCCAATACAGTTAATATAAAATCTATATTTATATCCATTGTTCCACCTTCATTAACTTGTTTAACTTCTGTTTCTGGTGTTCCTTCTGGATTGCTTGGAGTTGGCATTTTATTTAAATCTGGTGTTAGCATATCAGGAACATAAGAAGTATTTATAACTTTTGCTTCTTGAACTGGATTTTGAAAACTCTTAAATTTAGTCATTAAATCCATTACCCTTTCTATTAACTTAATATATCCTTCAATTTCGTTCATTACATTGTTACCAGTAGTTAAAGGATTTTGAGCAACTTCTTTAACTGGATTTAAAGGTATTATTGAAGGAACATTATTAATTTGCTTAACCATCTACCCACCACAATTAAAACAACTTGTTGAATTTTTATCTAAAATTGCACCACAAGAACCACAAATCAAATATCTATCGTCATTTTCTAAATCTGTATTTAGCCAATTTAAGATAGTTCCACAAATGCATTTTTTTTGAGCATATTTAACTTTCCTATCGCAATTTTCGCATAAATATACCGTTATATCTTCTTTATCTTCTTTATCTTCAATTTCAGTTTTAATATCTGTATCTCTATTAATATTTTCATTAGGTAATACATTAACTTTATCTTCTGTTTTAGCTTCATAATTATCCTTACTCCAGTATCTTTTAGCCATATCGCATATTGAACATAAATTCAGTTCTTTATTTTTTATAACTCTTTTTCTACCACAACTTGAACACCTGTTTTTCTCTTTATCAACTCTTTTAAGTTTATTAACTTCAACTTGAACAATGTTATTTTTTTCGTCATTTTCCAACATTTATAACACCTATTGTTATTTTTTATGTTGTTTTTTATAAATTTAACTCGAAAGGAGTAGTTTTATTATCTGTTACTATTGCTTTTTTATATTCTTGCTTAAGAGTTTTTTCAACATTGTTAATATAAACTCCATCTAAAAGATTTTTTCTTAATGCAGTTCTTAATTTTATAAATTGGGTATATTCAAACTTGTTTTTATCCAAGACTTTAGCATTTTTAGTAACCCCTTTAGTTTTCCTTTCCTTATTAAAATTATAATCTTTACACCCAAAAATATTAACATTTCCTTTTTTCTCCAACTTCAAACACCCAAGTTTTTTATCATCTACAAAAGGGGTATCTTTAATATTCTTATGACCTTCTGAATTTAAGAATAAGCTATCAGTATCGCAATATAAGACATTTTCTAATCCTGCAACTTTCATTAATTGATAAAGATAAATTCTTGAATAAGAAGTAACATAACTTGGTATAGCTACAAAAGAATTAAAACCTTCAATATATCCGTCATTTTTAAATATCTTTCCACCAAAATATTTTAATATTGTATATTTTTTAGTTTCAAAATTATATATTTGTTCAATCCTATCATTTTCTTTATCTAAATTATACTCTCCAATATCCACCCAATTATTAACTTTTTGCCCAAATTTTCCATAAAGAGAGTTCATTAAAATCTTAAACATTTCAGATTTAATTAAGTTATTTTCATTTCTTGCTTTTAATCTTTCAGTATAAAAGAACTCTATAAAATCCTTAAAGATAGGTTGCATTTCATAAATTGCATAATTATGGACTTTTAATATCTTATGTCCGTTATCTAACAAGTATCTTATTTCAGGTTCAGTTATGGAAACTCTAAAACTACCTACTGGAAAAAATAGTCTTTCGTCTTTAACACCTATAACATTTTCGGTAGTCTTAATATCAACATCTGCAATTATCCCAAAATTTTTATCCAATGGCCTGATTATAGAACCTACATTACCGTTCTTATAAAATCCGATAATTTTTGAAGGATAAAGATTATTAGCCATAACAAAAGGATACATTGAATTAACATCATAAATATATGCAAAATCCTTACCAAACTTGAAAACTTCATTTCTACCACCCCTATAACTGTTTCTTTCCAAATTAATAGCATTGGCTATATTATGTATTCCTATATCATATTTCATAAATTTATGCCTATATGTTGAAAATGATTGAGAAGCTAAAGTATTTTTAAAATTGCCTAAATCATTGGATTTTAAAAAATCAATCCAAGTTAAAATAAACTTTTGTGTTATCTCAACATCTCTATAACAATATTCCTTTAATTCTTGAAAACTGCAAGTATCAAAATCAATATCAAACTTATTTAAATTTATCATTTCTCCCAATGATTTTAAGCTTCTTTTAACATAATTCATTGTATCTAAAAATAAATATGTTGTTCCAGTATAATGATTTTTTGAATTAAATTTATCCTTCTCTCTTATGCTCATTATGAAGTTTCCATTATCTATAAATGAATTATCAATATAAAAATTATGCTTTTGTAATTCCAAACTACCCCCAACAATCATAAAATCAAATTGGGTGTTATGAGCAAA
>CAZUZI010000074.1:0-4243 GCA_964625015.1 uncultured Candidatus Saccharibacteria bacterium
AGCATCACTGGCAGCATCTTCAACCTCTTCAATCCCATCCACACTTATCTGTGTGGCCACACTATCAGGGATTGTTGATAGCCTATCTATGAGGTCATCAAGTCCCGATAAGACTTCATCAATGTTTAATTTGGCTGTTATACCCATTTCTTTATCTGCCATGATATTGTGCTCCAATAAATAAAATTAAATAATAGTCAAACACAAAAGAATAATAATAAAAAATGTGAGTGGGGGAATGAGATATGTTCAAACGTAAATGCTTAAAATGTGGAACAGTAGTAAGTAAGAAAGATGTTTATTGTCCTGAGTGTGGTGTAAACATCCAGGAATACTTTAACAAAAATAAAAAAAGGTTATTGATGGGAAAACATCCAGAGGATAGTGTAATGGCACAGAAAAAGCCAGAAATAGGGACTGGGATGATAATATTTCTTGTAATCCTAACCATCCTGTTCATACCACTTGGATTAATAGTATCTGGGATCGTATGGTACAGTCATAAAAAGAATGTTGAAGAGTGGCAGCGAAACCAGATAATACTCAATACCAGTTAATCCGATTTATTTTTTTCCTCTTCTCTTCTCTTCCTAGCTCTCTCCTGAGCCCTGAAAGTGGCCTTTTGGGATTCATCAATTTCATCAAGTATTTCCTCTGGAGTGGCACTTTCCTCTTTAGGATGGTTCTTTTTATATTGGATCCTGATCACTTCCCAGATCCTAGAAATTTCTAACTCCAGGATGTACTCCCTGGGCTGATGCCAAACCAGGCTTATACTCGTGATGATTTCATCCCATTCATCGATTAACTCTTGGATTGTTTTCTGTTCCGCTTTCCCTTACCACTTCCAGGGAGTGGCCTGGTAGGCATGCCTAGTTCTATCATTATATTAGCTACATTGTTAAGGTGATGCATATCAACGTCTATGTCTTCCTGTTCATCAATCCACTCTGTTAAACGATTATCTCTCTGGGCTTGGAGATATTCATCCCTAGTCTCAGGATCTTCCAGGTAGAAAAATCTTTTCAATCCACGCTGGCCTAACTTGAAACTTAGGTTAGCAACTTGGCCCTCTAATTCCTGGATCTGTTGTACTGATTTCATCAGGTCCTCTATTTCCTGATCAGTATAATCTTCATCATTGAGACCTGAGATCATGCTGATGAAATTCTGTTCAATATCCTCTGGATTGAAATTATCCTCATTGAGTTCTGATAAAAACTTAGCCTGAAGGTCATGCAATATTTTAGCCTTTGCTGTTAATCCAGGTAATTCAGCACTTAACTTTTGGAGTTTGATCACCATTTCATGATCTGATGCCCTGTAACCTTTAATCTTAATTAAATGTTCATTATCCTCTTCATCAATTAGTAAATATTCTTTATGTTTTCCAAACTTTGGTATAGCCATATTCTAATCTCCCAAAACAGTTTTTATGTAAATTCAAAAAAGAAAAATAAAAAAAAATTGAGGATTATTATTTTTAATCCTCTTCTTTATTCGGTTTGTGCAAAGATAGCATCATCAGTGAGTGTTTCGATTGCATCACCAACACTAAAGCTGACAGTGGTCTTTGCTGTTGATTCACCTGCTTTAATCTCTGGCAGTCCTTCCTCAAACTGGATACTGGTTAGCATCCAGCGCTGGACTTCATCACCATCATAAACCACAGGGATATAACCTTTCAGGATTAATGGAACATCCCTTTCAGTACGTAGGGTTTTACCAGCAACCACTCCAGTTTGATCTGCAGCTTCCTCTGATTGGATCTCAGTTAAAAGTATCAAAGTATCCAGGGCCATAATAACCTCTAATTTATAACTCCTGGATCTGGCACCATAACCAACAATCTTATCATCAGTTCCAATTTCTGCAATCTCTTCAGAGTCCCTGCTAATATCCGGTGTTAAGTCCTGAGCGATCCGCATCCAAACAGCACTGTAACCACTGAGCAGAACTTTATCCACGCTTGCAGCCTCTGGAGCTGTGTGTAAAGTTACACCGGAATCAACGGTTAAACCACTAACACTGTCTTCAGCTGTTTTTATTGCATCAACAGTGGCCTCAGTGTAAGTGTCAGGAGTTGCATCTTTGAATAGTTCTGCAGTAACATCAGCAGGTACACAAATTATGTCCTTATGGCTCTCAGGATAAATTGGAACATACTTCCTTGGAAGTAAGAAATCTTTATTATTTCCATTTATGGTCCCAGTACATTCAACACGTTCAAAAGGAACAGCTAAAACTAGTTTCATCCCTGCAGGGCTTAATCTCTTATTCTTATCTATTATCATGATCTAGTCCTCCGATTTCTTTTTATTTGCTTTTTTTTCTAGTTCATCAATTTCTGCTAGCTTAACATCAATAGGATAACCCTCAATCAGAGCCCCCATTGATTTAACGTAATTTCTGGCTGTGAAATAGTCATTATTAGATACGTATCTTTTAACTATTCTCTCCAGCTCCTTTTCATTATCTATTTCCTTTTTTGGCAATATGTGCACCTCCGAAATCTTTATATTATGTATAAATTTTTTTTAAAGAGTGTAAACTGTAGGATCCAGATCTTTCTCAATAACAAAACCAGTAGATCCCAGGGTGTAATATAATGGCTTCCTAGGATTCTCACTTAAATTAATCTTAGTGAACTGGTTAGGAGTGTTATCTGATGGCTGGATATAAGAATCCCTGAGACTTAACAGATCACCATTTTTGAAGTAGGCCCTGCTAATATCACAGTATCTTTCACATTTTTCCACTGCCTGATCATCCCTACCAATCAGCCAGGTGAAAAGCTGACCTCTGATAATGGCCACTTCATCACCACTTCCACCACTAATGACTGAAGGAATATCATCTAAGCTAACATGTCCCAGAACCGGCATGAAAGACCCGAACTTATCCACACCTGGCAATGATTTAACAACATTACCCTGATAGATCGGACTTCCAGGATCAGCTGGATCCTGGAATAGTTTAACAGCACTGATCACACTATTATGAACTGCCTCATATTCGAAAAGTTGTAACTTAACCATGGGTATCAACTACTGAAAACTTCATCTAAGAATAATTGAGCTCTACTTTCAATGGCAGCATCAGCATTCACTAAGGCCCTGGAAGGATAATCATTTTCAGGTGTTTTGTTACCAGTACCATATTTTGGTGTGTAACTTCCACCTAATTCATTAGCCAAATACCAGAACCACCATGCACGCTGTCTAGGGCTGTTATTAATGCCTGTGATAATATGGCCTTTAACCAGTGGCTCAAAGTGTGGAACATCACTGAAGATATATTTCTCCAAGGGACCAACATCTTCAACAGTGTGGCCCTCCCTAAGATCACCCCACAGGAAGGGTGCCTCTGAGACCATTTCAGCCCTGATGATTTCAGCTATCCCATCGGATGCGCTCATGAAAGCTTCAGCTTTCTCAGGTAGCTCATCCCTGATATTTTTAATATCTTCTTTCAGATATTTCTCAATATCAAATTCGATACCTGCAGTTACCATTCATCATCACCAAAATCATCTTCATCTTCAGTGGCTGTTGGAGTGTAATTCCCTGCAATGAAGGATCGCATCCTAGGAGCCCTTTCATCAGTCTCTGTTGAAGGCTTGTTAATGTACTTCTCGATCAAATTATAGGCCTGGGTTTCAAAGGTCCTGGCAGCTGCTGATCTTTCACCTTCCACAGATTCATAAACAGTGTCCAGGCAGTCAGCCCTGGCCAGTAAATTAGCTGCTAGTTTCAGATCATCAATATCACTATCAGTGTCATCAGGTGGTGTTAATCCAGCATCCCTAAGCTCTGATTTGATGGTGGTGTCAGCATCATTTACAGATAGAATTATATCTTCCTCTAATAGTTGTCCTGGCTCGGTTGCTGATGATTTATATAAACTTCCCAGTCTTTGTTTAACAATTTCAGGATCTCCATAAGTCATAAATCAGCCTCCTATCTAAAAAAAATAAACAAATATTGTCCCCAAAATTACGATAATTAAAAGAATCATGTTCAATTTCATTTTTAAGTCCTTCTTTTAATGATTTAATCAACTAGTGCTGATAGTCAATATCAACCTTTCCACTATGCCCCATTCTTACTATTGGTTGCCCGGTGAATCCCCACTCCACTAGTTGCTGTTGCCATAATCCCTTGTCTATTTTGTATAGTGGTTTGTTTTTGGGTGTGCTGGTAGGGTCATAAACAAACCCCCGGTACTCCACATAAACATGGCA
>CAZUZI010000075.1:0-4194 GCA_964625015.1 uncultured Candidatus Saccharibacteria bacterium
GCATTAGCAGCAAGGAGTAGCGGTGGTACTGGTGGTACTGTTAGCGTAGATGTTGCAGATACAGGCAACCCTTATGCGTTTAATATTGACCGTGGGTTAGAAACTTCTAAGGCGATAAAGGCGGGTAACACTACGCTAACAGATGTTGACAACGAACTAAGATTACGATATACCTACGGGCAATTAACACCAGAGGAATATAATCAATGGATGTACTATCTGTATCCCGATAAAGTCGGGCAAAACACTAACACTAGTGCTATTAACTATGGCCCCCGTGTAGACACATTTGGAAATCCAATATAAGGAGGTGAATTCTTATGTCATTAACTTGGTTAAATGACGAAAGTAATAAAAAGAAAAAAACTAAAAAATCACCTCCTAGTTTATCTTTTTTGGCAAGCGGTGTTAAGGATGAAGAAGACTATGTGGATACCATACAAAATAGAGTAGATAACTATGAAACCCGCTTTGACGCCATTAATAAGATGCCGCCACCTCCCAAGGAAAACAAGAGTTTTCTACTTAAAGCATTGGACATTATAGACCGTCCACGCAATGCCGTTGTCAACGCCATACAAGATACTAGGTCGGGTGAGAATGGTGCGTTACAAGGGGCGTGGGAGGGGTTTACAGGCAAGGAACACGCGCAAGTATCTGATATGTTAAACCCCAATATGAACAAATACGCTAGGGCAGGGTTGGGTTTTGTCGGGGACGTATTACTCGACCCGACAACCTACCTCACCATAGGTGCAGGAAGTGTAGCCAAAAACGCGCTCAAAGAGGGTGCAGGGGCAGCAACCAAACAGAAGATGTTGAAATTTGCAGGACAGGACATTGCTGACTTAACTCCTGCTTTTAAGAAATTAGGGGATAGTGCGGTAGGTAAGGCAACTGCACCACTTCGGCAAGGCGTAGCAGATACCTTTGGGCCGATGTTCAATAATCGTTATGTTATTGGCAAGGCAAGCATGACTGATGACGCTGCCAGGGCGATACAGTCAACGGTTAATGAGATTGAGGGGTTAGGCAAAAATATAGCGGGGGAAAGTGATGTTTTCCTCAACAGCGAAAGTATGAAGGGTCTTAAGTTAATAGATGATGAAACCGCACAGAAGATACCCGACTTAATTGAATTACCTACACAAGAACGGTTGAGTAAGCAGGGTATCCTTGACAAACCTGGATTACGGAGAAACTTCAACGAATCTGATACCACCAGAAGACTAAAGGTAAAGGGAGTAGATTTACCGCCAAGACCACCATATCGAGAGAGTGAACACTTAAACAAATTTGGTAAAACTACCGGCCTAAGTATGGGTGGTGGTAACATTAACGAGATTCAATCCGCTATTGATAATGCTAGACTTCCAGAACAATTAAACTTATTTGGCGAGAAAACTCCAAATGTTGCAGTTTCTTTTAATGATGGCGTAAAACTAACCGACTCAATGGTCGCACAGATTGATCCTGACGTTAGCGCGTTAAAAGCACAACTTGACCAGATGATTGATGATCGTGCCAATAAAATAGCGAATGAATGGGATTCTATTGCCAAACACTTGACCGATGATAACACAAAGATGTTGACAGGATGGGATTCTAAGAACGCTGATTTTGGACTCAACAAGATAGGCATGGGGAATTTATGGGATGACACAGGGAAGATATATAAGAGTGGTGCAAAGAAAGGTCAACCTATATTAGCAAAGCGGGAGATACATAATATTAAATCTAAAATAGGTGGTAAACCTAGTAAGGCACAAATAAGGATGATGGCAAGGGATACCCTCGAAAACCCCAATGCATGGGAAAGGTTTGGAGCAGGAACTATTCTACCAAATGCTGACTACGTTAAGTTGGCTAAACAATACGAGGATGCATTTAAATTAGCTAAGGAAAAAGCCAAGTTACATATAAAGGAAATAAATAGTTTAGGTGGAGAAGCAAAAAAAACACTAAAGCGTCAACTGCGTGAACAGTATAATGCCTATAAACAATCCCTGAAAACACCTAAATATAAAGAGGGAACATTATTCGACTACGAAGATGCACTCCCGCGCATATCGAAAGAAATAGGTAAGGTGTTTGATAAGATAGAGGAGCGGGCATGGGATGATATAGATATAAATGATATTCGCCAAATACTTGCATCCGTTCCACAACGTACTGCTAATCAGATAACCAATGCCATTTTGCGTGGAGTGCGTGAGGGTGTAGTAGACGCAGGACTTAAGCGAGAAATATTTAAAGACTTGGGCAAAGCAATAAAGTTTGGTAAGACGCAACATACCACAAAAGAGATATTGGCATTAGCTAAAAGTAAAGGCATAATTGTATCCGATGACGAGGTTCAAGCCCTATCAAGAATCAATCAAATAAACAAGGAAACTTTATTGCGGGACATGGATGCAGGGATAGAGTTTGACCCCCTATCAAACTATGTGCGTCATCTATACGAAAATGATCCGATGACCATAAAGCAACTACAGAATGACTTTGCCTTGTACCGTGCTAAATTAAATCCCGAAAAAGGATTTATGAAAAAGCGCAGTTGGGAAACACTAAAGGACTTTGAAACCTTTGCCAAAGAGCAGGGGATAGAGCTGAAACCAATTAGGGATGTGCGCCAACTTGCTGCTGTACGTGAATTGGAAGGTATATCACAGAGAGCAGTTCACAAGATGCACCAGGGGATATTAAAGGCAGGGGACAATGTAATCCAAAGTATAGAAACTGCACCTAAAGATTGGGTGCAACTCCCTGTCAAAGCATTTAATGGGCAAGCGGTACATCCAGAGGTGGCAAGGCATTTAGAGAGAGTTGCTAAAACATTTGAATCAGATGTTGGTGTACATAATGTCATGAAGTATATGAACTCGGTGCAGAATATATGGAAGGGTTTAGTTACGACATCTGTACCATTCCACCTTCGTAATGCAATGGGCAACCTCTATAATAACTTCTTGGGTGGAGTTGTAAACCCAACTGAATACGCAATGGCAACCGCTATACAGAATGGTTCTGACAATATGTTTCAAATGGGCGCAATGCGTATGTCAGGGCAGGAGATATTTGAGTCTTTCCGTAAGCAAGGACTTGAAGGATTTGGGCAGTTTCATGGTGAGTCTACCAAAACTATGTTAGAAACTACCCGAAAGACCTTGGGTTTAGAGAAACCAGGGTTAAACACCATCAACCCATTAAGTAAAGACTTTGCCTTAGTTAAAGGCAGTCGTTTTATTGGTGATAAATTAGAAACCAATGCGAAACTAACACACTATATAGATAGATTGGTAAAAGGTGATACCCCTGAGATGGCAGCAGAATCAGTTAGGAAATACCTTTTTGATTACTCCGACCTGACTGATACTGAGAAGAAGATTAGAACCCTTGTACCTTTCTATACATGGACACGGAAGAACCTACCATTACAATTGGAATCCCTTATCACTCAACCCGGAAAACCTAATGCCGTTAATCACCTTGTCCAGAATATGCAGAACACTTCGGGGATGCAAGAAGAAGATATGCCCGATTGGATGAGGAATGAGATAGCTATACCGATAATGATAAAAGAAGATGGAACACAGTTATATCTATCCCCCAACCTACCTTTGTCAAACCTTAATCTATTTGGTGGTGGCGATACATTGCGTACCTTCGCAGGGATGCTGTCACCCCTAGTTAAAGTGCCAATGATTGAAATGCCACAGAATAAACAATTATTTACAGGGCAACCAATAGAGAAATTTGAAGGTGCAACCGCTAATTATGCAGGATACCAACTCCCTGCTAAGACAGCATATATGTTAAATCAATTAGGCCCGTTACCGAAGAATGTAGCAAGCATCGTGCAGGATGTTACTGGTAAAGGCAAGGAAACTAAAGCACTCCTACCGCAGAATCCTGACCGCAACGCAGCCCTAGATATAGTGGGTGGTTCGTTAGTACGGAAGATAAACCCCGACAGAACTAAGGCGGGTAGATTGTTGGAGAGAGAGCAACAGTTATCGGACTACCGCAGGAGATTAGAAGAAGTTGAAGGTATAACAGTACCATCATTAACTGACATAAAAAAGAAATCCAATTCATCTAAAAAAAAGAAAGACCAATCGGGATTTTCTTGGTTATAGGAGAAGTAAGACAGGCAACCCATCGGGGACAGGAAAGCAGGGCGATGCTTTTACG
>CAZUZI010000076.1:0-4107 GCA_964625015.1 uncultured Candidatus Saccharibacteria bacterium
TATAATAGAAAAAATAAAAAATATTCCAGGTCGTAATTGGGATCCAATTCAAAAGATATGGCTGTTTGTTACTGATAAGCTAAAGTGTCCAGAAATAGACGCTGGTAATTGTCCTAAAACTGCTTGATTTTGTGTCCAAGGATTGTTTAGTGGGTTTATCGCTTTAGGCATTTCCGGTTAAAATGTGGCCGGCTTTCTTCCCCCGGAAATGGGGGAAGTTTCAACCGTTTAATGCCTCCACGGACGCTCGGGTCGCTCCCCAGCGTTGCCCTATCCTCCCGGGAGAAGAAAACCGGCCTTTCACTTTATGAACATCATATCAATACAGTATTAAGATATAGAGTCAGCGGATAACCTTTTTGGTTGGTTACCGCACTCCTTTCAAACCCTTAACGAAATCTCAAAACAGAAGTTATTGCATTTAACGCGCAGGCAACTGTAGTACCATCTACCGGATTGTTTAAAGCATAAATCAGCTTTTCACTGTTGTAAAAGGTATCATCCAGGGTACTCAAATGACATCCGACCCGAAAATCCGGAAGGCAGGCAAATAGCCCAGAGCTGGATTTTCCAATCAATACACGTAAACTGGACCGACTCGAGATGAATACTTCATAATGGCTGCCATAGTTAATAATCTGTTTTATGGCACCATACCAATCATCTTTATCATTTTCATCCCATTGATATGTACAGCGGAACTCTATCATGACAGTTCCCCCTGTATTACAAGCTTCACCATATGATCATCGATGATCCGCTTGCCATTTTGTGCACCATAAAGCAGGCAATGAGTACAAAGCTTGTTAATGAGCCGGGCTGAGCCGCTTGAAAACCTGTAGATTTCATCCACCGCAGCATCTGAAAAGATCTCGTTGTCGTTTCCCGCATACTCAAGATGTCGCTTGACATACTCACCTGCTTGTGAACGATCATAATAGCCCAATTTGCACTGGAGATCAATCCTCTGACGAATGGCAGCATATGATTGCAGCTTAAGTCTGTCCCACAATTCCGATTGTCCAACCAAAGTCAAAGCCATGGGGCTCTTCGAATCCATCTTGAAATTGAGTAGAAAACGAACTTCCTCTAACATCTCCTTGTCCAAAAGATGCGCTTCATCTACGATAACCACTGGAAGCAGATTATGAATCCCACGCATAAGTTCAATTTCCTTGTGTAATTGCCTTTTTGCATCACCACGATAGAACTTAGCCTCACATCCCAGCTGTTCTAGCAGCCCCTTGTAAAAGTGCCTCGGTGTCAGCTTTGAATCTGCCAAATACAATGCTGAAAAACGAGAAGCATTCAAGTTATTAATGAAACAACGAAGCATTGTTGTCTTTCCAACACCACAGTCGCCAGTGACAACAGTGAAGAGTTGTCGTTCTGCTGCATACAACAGTCGCCCAACCATTTCATCCATCATCACAGATTTGTACAGTTCATCCGTTGGAATATCCCGGGTAAAGGGTGATCTGATAAACCCATAAAATTGTTCAAACATTTTATTCACCTGCCTTTATGACATTTCTAAAGGAAATTGCAGGTGTTTGCTGTTCTCTTCTCTGTTGATTTTTTATTGTAGCAGCTTTAAGCAAGCGGGATGAATCAGTTCCAACCTTAGTAAGATGTTCCGGTAGTTTTGGTCGTTTTCCTACCCTTTCACCGATAACCAGCTGTTTCGCTTTCCATGGGGAGTGGCCTTCGTATTCAATCGTTAACTCATTGGTGTCTGCGGGGTCAAAAACAACATCTACTGTGCAACCGATAAAGGAAATACCTACCTCATACTTCTTACCTTCGAAGCTAATACAACCAGCCTTATCTACTTTGCGCTGTTCGCAGTGGAGAAAGGCATTGGTGATAACGTCCGGATCTAAGAACTTTTGCGGCTTCTTGTCACTACGGTAAGCTGTCAATGGAGTATTGCCGTCTTTTAATGCAGAATGAGGTTTATTTTGGTAACATTCCTCAACCCAAATTTGAAAAAATTCGTTTAGCTTATCCAATGTTTGTGGCTTTTCCAGAGCAACTTCTGCAAGAAAAGAATCCACAACCTGGTTAAACCGCTCTGGCTTCCCCGTGGATTCTGGAGAATACGGCTTTGCATATAGAAGGCGTATACCCATTTTTGCACAAGCCCGGTTCATCCACTTAGTCCGGTACTGGCTACCGTTGTCAAAAAAAACAGCCTCGGGAACTCCGTGTTTCATAATCGCTTTACGAAAACAATCCTCTACGATTACCTGATCCAGCATTGGATAGAATTCACCATGAAGTATCATCCGTGTTGCATCATCGATGAATGTCACAAGGTATACTTGCTTTTTCATTCCACCTTTCCCAATGGGTAAGTATGGGCCATACTTAATATCCGAATGCCAAAGCTTGTTGCGATACGCTTGCTGATACCTGCGGGCAGCAACACCGGTATTGGTATACAATTTCATCTGCCTTGAGCTGTAACCCCTCTCAGCCAGTTTCTCCTGCAACGTGCTTCGCTTGATTTTTCCCGGCTCAGCTAAACCTTCCCATTCTAAAATCTGAATGATTTGTGATACACTGCGTCCTGGTACCTGCCTGCGCAGTAGAATCGCCTGCTCCATCAGATGAGAGGGGATGGCTTCTTCGGTGTTTTGTCTACCACGTCCCTTTGGTTTTAACCCGGCAAATCCTGAATTCCGGTATTGTGCCAGGTATCTGCGCAAGGTACGTTCAGACATGCCTGTTTGTTCACATATCCTTACCTTGATTTCACGAGTTTTGGCGGCATCAAGTCCTTCTTCTAACAACGGAGACAAAATCTGAATTCGTTGTTCCGCAATTTGTTCTGCTTTTTTCTGATTCCTCATGTCGAATTCCCTCCTTTAAGGTTTGTTCAACATGAGTTTATCCTATGGCTGTCAGGCCATGAATGCAGAACGGGTATGTACCCAAAAATTCATATTTGCGACCGGTTGGACAACTCTTGCCATCCAACCATAAGTACTATCTACATAGTGCCATATCCTATGGAGGACGGATTGGCCTGTTGGAGCTACTTTTGAATAACCATATAGCTGAACTGAGATTGATTGCAGGCACCCAAGGAAGTGAAAACTTATCTTTGAAAACCAATTACGCCATCGCAAAAGTGTAGAATCATCGGCTGGAACTGAGATTGGCTCATTCATGGATATTACTGTTTCAATACATTCACTGCTATATCTTTTGTATGGAACAAGAATATCCGGTAGTTCATGATGTATTCCCCCGCAATGCTGGCATCTCAATCTTCGAATGATAAGTATATTTTTATTGCCTTCTAAAGTGATATATTTCCTCTTCCGAGAACCGATAACTTTCATTTTAAGACTGCTGCAACGGGGGCAGGGTATTCTCTCCAAACTCCGTACAAAAAACTCCCTTTTTGGTCTTTTCAACAAGCTCATATTTTGATACAATAACCATAGGTTTTTGAGGAGGCTTTCTTGGGTGCTACTGTTGAGTGCGGTGACACTATTAACAAGAAAGCCTTTTCCTTTCTTAAAACTTATATGGTTATTATATCCATCTATTTTCGGACAGGCAATACCGTCAGCTTTGTGGCTTTTTAGATTAGCTAAAACATTGTGATTCGTTGCGTAGTTTTTCATTTAGATCAATCTCAAGTGTAATTTTTCTTTTTCCTTTATTATCGGCATTCATTTGTGCAACTGCATCTTTGAAGTGCGCAATCGGGTCGGGAAATTCTTTTTGTAAGTCATGTACATATCCTAAAGTTTTATAAAGTTTGGTCGTAGGCTTTTTTGTCTCTTTATCTCTGTACTTCTCTTCAATAACCAGATATGTACCCTTTTTCTGATTTCTGATATCCAGTCGATAAGACATAATTAATACCCTCCCGCAGTGACTATCCTTAAGTAGGATGTACATATTATATACTATTATATCACACATTGCGACATTTGGCTACTAATTTATGCATAAAAATTAAAAAAATTTCCTCCCAACTCCAATGGTTGAAAGGATTCTAAAGAACCGGTTTATTTTTAGCTGTCAAACAAGCGCTGAAGCTTTCGGTATTCTTTACGGATAGGTTCATCATAAAACTTTTTCAAATGG
>CAZUZI010000077.1:0-3936 GCA_964625015.1 uncultured Candidatus Saccharibacteria bacterium
TTACAAGTTGTTTTGATGACTCTTCAAGTTCGTCGACTGTGTCATTAAGTCTATTTAAATCCATTTGCAATAACCTCATTAACTTTTCTGATTCTTTTTACATTAATTGATAATATGGTTTCCTTGTCTTCGAGTGCTTTGGCATAAGACATTTTCTCTATCTCTGTTGCACTGTGTCTATACAAAAGCTTTAAAATCTCCGCTTTTCCAGCTTTCCCCAGTTTGCTTGATATTTCAATAACGTGCGTAATTATAAAGTCAAAATCCGCGTCAGAGAATCGTCTTATGGTTGAGAAAACCTTGTCAAAGCGAGATTCAAGAATTGAATCAAAAGATTTGCCAAGCAGAAGTACAGTTAGGCCATTGATTAAGTTTAGTCCTGTGTTTGTTTGGAAACTTTCCAGAAAACGTTGCAGATTGCCCTCAAGATCTATAAGGGAACTGTGACCAATCATAGTGTTTTTATTGTCGTAAAACACACTAAACCATTTTCTGATTAACTTATTGTTGTTTTCAGCAATTTCCTGCAGCACGTGAGTTGCTTCTGTGAATTTAAAATAAGCCTCCAAGGCAAACTTGAACGCTTCTTTGCCAGCCATGCTGTCGGTGTATGATAGGCAATTAAAATAGATATTGCGCAGAGACTCTCGCCTATTAGCTGCAAATTTATCATAAGACCATTGAAGTAAGATTTTAACGTATTTTTCGAAGTCACTAAGCCTATTAGATTGCAGTATCCGAGAATATTTTTCTCTATCTGGGTGATTATCAAGCTCGAAATCGTCTGCATATTTTTTGATAAAAGAAAGCAAGGCATTTCTTATCGTTTCAATTGAAAACTTATTGAACGTCACCGTAAATATGCCTTCAAAAAAATTGTCTACAGTCCAATCAGATACAATATCTAAATTTGAGAGGCGATAAATAGCCTTTTCAACTTTTTCCTTGGTAGAGTTCAACTTTCTGGCATGAACAATCTTTTTTGCGCCGGGTTCAGAATATTCTGCGTGAAAAGTTGCTATTAGCTCCAATTCGTTTGATATCGAATCCAAGCCGTTCTGATAAAGGAATATTTGTCTGAAAACATCTGCGCCTTCCCAGCCAACTTTTTTAGAATGGGCTTCAATCTGCTCATAGGATGATTCAGGGTTGAACACGACGCTTAAATCAGTATCAGGCCGCTCTTCTGTTAGAAGAATGTAACACTTTGCATTTTCCCTGTCGCGTCCTGCTCTTCCGGCTTCCTGGTATAAAGCTTCCATTGAGGATGGAACGCCATAATGTATCGTATAGCGAATATCTTTCTTATTAATGCCCATTCCAAATGCCTTTGTGGCTATCAGTAAGGGAAATTTGTTTTGTTTGAAGTTTCGCTGTATTTCAATCTTATGCTTTTCAAAGTCGTTAACTTCTTGAAAATGCTTGGGCTTTGAGCCAGAATAGAATCTTACGAGTGTATTTAAATCTTTTGCGAGCTGATTTGCTAAATGGTAACACCCATATTCACCATTTACAAAAGGTGTAAAAACTAGGCCGCACTTCAACTGGCTTAAATAATCAGTTTCAGAGCTAACCAACATGTTTTGCTTTATTACCTTAAGTGCTTCTTTATATTTGTTTCCGCGGTCATTTATAACAACGAATTCAAGCTCAGGGCGAGTGTAGTCCGTCAAAGTTTTTACGTTTTCGGATGTAATGCCAAACTCTATTTGAATATCTTTTAAGACATTTATTGAGGCGGTAGCAGTAAGACCAATGAACCTGATGTTGCTGCAGAAACTTTGAATACTGTTTTGCAGGTTCAGGTAGGATGTTCGAAAATCATGCCCCCACTCAGATAAACAGTGGACTTCATCAATTACTGCATAGGCAAAGTGTTTGAAGTTGCTTATGTTCGCAAGACGATTCCGAAAATCCTGAGTCTGTAATCGTTCCGGCGAAACAAAAACAAAGAAGTATTTGCCTTCGCTAAAGCTGTCCAAAATTGAGTTTTTTGCCGCCCCTGATAAATCACTGGTGATTGATTCAACATTTTGTATATATGCGTTGTTCAAATCGCTAACTTGATCAAGCATCAGCGATTTAATTGGGCAAACAACGAAATTGATACAAGCCTGTAAAAAGCAGGGAAGTTGATAAGTTAATGATTTTCCACCACCAGTTGGCAATAGGCCAATTGTACTTTTTCGTTCCAAAGCATTTTGCATGATTGCAATCTGGCCTGGAAGGAAATCATCAAACTCAAATATGTTTTGAAGAAAAAACCTTAAAGTCTGTAAGTCATTACTTTTTTCGTTCACAACAAGTTTGTATGTAAAAGGTTCTGTAATCGAAAGACTGAAATAATTGATGCGATCCAGTCTGTTTTGTTGCCGGTTGAAGAAGAGGTCGTAATAATCTGTTCTGACGAATAAGACGTCTTCTGAAAGTAGGTTTTCGTCGGTCCAGCGTTTGAAAAGACTAAAGTCTATTTTGATGTTCGGATTGCGTGAGAAATGGTTCACGAGCTTTATTGAGTATTTTGGCCTTTCGAAGGGGACCTTTTGTAACTTTAAAATGTTATCAAGCCACTCAAAAACATCTTCAATAGCTGATTCTACAAATTCATCAATATCATGAAGCTTAATTTCAAAATCCCAATGGCTATCTTCAAGCCTCAAATAGCCATTTTCTAGTAAATCCAATAGCAGAATCTGCATTCTAATTATGGCCGTTGGGACTAGTTTTTTAAGCTTAATTTCTGCAGAAAGCTCCGATAGACGTTTCTGATAGCTTTCTTTGTAATATTTTAATAAATGGTTAAATCGTTTTAATTGTTCTTTAATCAGGGCAATGCAGTCAAAATATTTTTGAGTTTTGCCTTCTAGGTCTTTCGTGGGAATCCTTACGGTAACTATTTTTGACTTTGCCAAAAATTCATCTCTTAAAGAATCTGCTACTCTATTTTGTTCCTTTTTATGATGTTGGCCGTCAATTTCAATAACCAAATTTGCCTGCGGCAAAAAAAAATCCACACATTGGGACTGGAACTGATCTTCATTTGTTTGGGTAATCGAGAGTATTGGCGCTTCTGGTATTATAAGATGTCTGATGAAACCATATTCGGGTAAGTCTTCTTCAATTCTATGTTCCAAAAACGTTCTGGCTGGGTAGTAATTGCCTTTTTGATCGCCCTTTATTGTGCCTACCCAAACAAGATTTTTGCTGCAGATTAGTGCGTATGGCTCTTTAAAGGTTGCTTCCTTGTGAATGCGACCGTATTTTTTTTGTAAAAACTGACTCATAATTGTCGGTCTTCCTCGCTGAAGAATGTTCTTCACGATGCAAATTGCCGACAAATAAACACTTTCAATTCTGTTTTCTATGAGATTCTGAATAACAAAATTATGGTTTGTTAAAGAGTAATTTGCTGAGTAATGTTTCACATTATTGAAATGTTCCCTTTTCTTATAATTAAGCCTTATGTTCAATCTGAAATGGTCACGAAAACAATTCTTTGGCAAAGCAGAAATAAGGATAGCAATTCTCTGTCATAAATGGTTTTTCGCAGGGAATCATCTGTTTATAAGTGTTGGCGCGCGCGATCTGCTCAGGAGTCTGATTATTCAACATATCTTCTCGTATCTGTTCTCATGTAATCAGCCCGAAGGGCCATAAATATCAATATTTCCCGATTATAACAGACTCCCGCCAATTTTTCCCGAAATTATTACAGCAAATTTTCCCGACAGAACAAAAATGCGTTGAAGATCATTCGGGCTCTTGGCAATAGTCGCCGGTTTTATTTTTTTGTCTCGCTATCGGGGAGCATTATATTTTCGTTCCGTTCAAACTCCAGGACCCACTCTTCAATTTTTTGTTCCAACAGCCTGGGACGCTCTTAGAGCTGCGCGTTGATCTGGCGTTCCAGCTCTTTGCCGTTCCAATTGTTTTTTG
>CAZUZI010000078.1:0-3800 GCA_964625015.1 uncultured Candidatus Saccharibacteria bacterium
CCTCCTGAATCCCAGCACTTCCTTGATGTGTCCGAATATCGGTTCTATGGTGATGTGCCCTGCCCCCGAGAGCGAGGAACCATTTTTATTGAATGCTTCTGGCGCTCGTTCACGTACGAAGGGCTCTACCTGAACCACTACGAGTCTGTCCGGGATCTTTCCCGGAGCATCCGGGTATATTTTCGTTTCTTCCACACTGAGAAGCTTCATTCTTCCCTGGGATATCGAACCCCCGAGGAAGTTTACCTTGAAAACAAGACCCCTATGGGGGTCTGACCTTAACTAACTTCGGCGCTGATTTGGTATTGAAAATGGGGTCAACTTTACAGTCAGTTTCTTGACACTTTTTGAGGAAACATTTAAATTGATTATAGGGGACTAAAATTATCTGAATAGAGGGAGGGTTAGTTATGGATGCCAAAATGGATTGTGTGCTTCGAATTCCTCAGGCTCTGGTGGACAGGATAATCAGAACTGCTGAAGCAAAGCGAGAGAGTGTAAGTGGAAATACGCAAAACTCTTACAGAGAATGGGAAAACAGTGGCTATTCTATTTACAACGATCGTGGGTGAATCTGAGTAAATATGGAGAGGAGAAGCTGATTGCAAAGACGGTCAGATAAACGAGCCTACATTTATTTAAATAGAAGCTGCAATTTGGATTGTTTGTACTGCGCTTCTGATGGTACTAATCGATGTCCAGATAATTTTTCTGCTGGAACGAGTTTGGGCCTGATAGTGCAGTTTTTGGAAACTAAAAAGTCGGAATGTGGAGCTGTTGTAATTTCTGGAGGGGAGCCTACTATTTTTCCAGATATCCTGGAAATTATAAGGCAGGCTCGTTGTCGCTTTTCTGTGGTACAGCTGATGACCAATGCAGTGGCCCTTTCCAATGAGAAATTTGCTGAGCAAATAATGGAAAGTGGTGTTACAGATATTTGCATTAGCATTCCAAGCCCATTCCCACAAACTTTTGACTGGTTGGTTCAGAAGGACGGGGCTTGTGAGCAACAATATGTTGGAATGTGTAATATTATGAATTATGCAAAAGAGCATCCGGCTAACATTCAGTTTAAAACGATTATTGTCAATAAAGCCATCGAAACATTCCCTCTTTTCCCTAAGTTTCTTCTTTCTTTGCCGGGCCTCCCAAATGTTTTTATATTTAATGGTTTACATATTGGAGAAAAGGTTGTTCGAAATCAAAAGCTAATTCCGAACGTTCAGTATGCGGGCAAGCTCTTGAGTGAGGCCATTCTTGGAATGCGCGATCTCCCTATAAAAGTTGCAGTTGCCGAGTTCCCGCTTTGCCTCTTGGAGATTAAGGCATTAGAGGTTCTCGTGGAAAGCGGCTTCCCTGTTAGTGCAAGCTGCCTGGAAACGACTGTAATCGACGGAGATAAAATCAATGAACAAAGAACCGAGCATATTAAAACTCGCTTGTGTGAACGTTGCCTGTTAAATGATTTTTGTGACGGATTTCCATTTAAGAATTTTGATTTACTTGAAAACAACGTTTTAAGAAAACTTCGGCCTGTGGTTGGGGCGAGAGAGTAGGTTGAGTAAATATGTTCACCGTAATTTACAAGCCCACCTTAGAATGTGACTTGAAATGCGCTTACTGCTATGTAGGTCTGAGACGGCCTAATATAACACCTGTAGACATAGAGAAAGGTCTTGGTGTATTTAAGAGAATCTTGGATAATGTTTCTCGCTTGAAAAATAAGAATGTAAATGTTTTGTTTCATGGTGGGGAACCTTTGCTGATGGGCGAGGATTTTTATAAAAAATGCTCATATATCTCAAAAGAATATGAGTGTAAATTTGGTTTGAGGATTAAAAAATGCATGCAAACAAACATGGTAAATTTTGACAAGGCCTTTCTTTCTACGTTGTATGAGCAAGAATATTGTCTTAGCACTTCTCTTGATGGTCATAAGGAGGCGCATGATTATTTCAGAAGAGATGAGTTTGGGCTAGGAACCTATGATCGAGTCTTAGCGAACATACGTCTTGCTAAGTCAATAGGATTAAAAATAAATGCTGTTTGTTGCTTAAACAGCAAGAATATTGATGATCCCGAGAAGGTGTACGATATCTTTAATCGGGAAGGAGTCAATGTGAAATTTAACTATCTTGTATCTGAAGTAGATCTTCCGAAGGCTGCTATTATTGAACCGGAGCAGTACGCGACGTTCATCTCAAATATCACTGATATATGGTTAAAAGACTCCCAGTCCCAGATTGATATTATGCCTTCTTCAGACATGATAAATACATTAGTCAATGGTAGAAGTGAATCCTGTATTCATGCAAATGATTGCCAGAAACATTTTGTTTGTGTGGGGCCGGACGGTGATATATGGCCTTGTGGAAAAGCTGTAGGTATGAGCGAGCTTTGTTTTGGAAACGTTGCAGATAACTATAACGGAATTTTAGTGGAAGAGATGCGGACCTCTGGATTTGGAAAGTCTCTTGGTTTTCCACCTGAGTGTATTTGCTGTGAGTATTTTAATCTTTGTAAAGGACTTTGCCCTTATGAAAACTATATTGAGCACGGCTCTTTCAATAACCTTAGCAAATGGTGTCGTGCCTATCGCTTACTTTGGTCAAGTATGGAGGTTTTTGTAAGGCGTTATCGCTTATATGATCTTACGCTTAGAGTCAGCGGAGGAGATTAATCGTTTATGCCTTTAACAAAACCTTGCGGTGCATACAAAGCCGAATTCTGTCTAGAAATCAGACCCTTTGGAAATGTGTGCCCACATGATTGTGATTTTTGCTACCAAATTAGGAAGGAGCACCGCACTAGTCCTTTACAACCCGATGTGGTTCTTCCAGTAGTTGCTTCCTGTGTTAAGTATGCTATACACTTTGGCATCAAAAATATGAAGTTAGTTTTCCACGGTGGTGAGCCCGCACAGGACGGAGGGGCAACTATTTTCTCCATCGTAGATGCTGTGAATAATGAGTTCCCATTCAATTCCATAGCACTAAAGTACACTTGTCACACCTCGGGATATTCAAAGCTGGATGTTAATGGTTTTGCTGAGAGAGGAATAAGAGTATGCCTTAATCGGAAGCTTCAAGACAATAGTCCATCAACGAAAGTGCGTATTCATTGTGAAAACTCGAACTCCCTTTTCGAGAAACGCATGTTAAATGGGCAAATTGTGGTCCTCACTAAAGAATCTTTGTCTGAGGTAAGTAAATGTTTGGAAATTATAGAAGAATTTCGTCTGCCCACAAAATTACAGCCCCAATTCCCTGACCCTTTGAGAAAAAACAATGAACTAGATTTGCCTAAGAATACGGAAATACTATCTTTTTTAGAGAAGTTGGTCATGGCAGCTAGAATACGATCTGTGCCGCTTGATAGAGTTGAGATTGCCAATCAAATGCTTTTTTCAGCTTCTCAAAAAAGCCTTGTGGGGTGCCGTTTTACTGATGAGTGTCCTTTTACCTCAGGGCCAATCAAATCTCTTGTTCTGGATAATGACGGCATGTTATACCCTTGTAACAGATTTGCAGGCATTCGTGCGTTCTCTTTTGGCCATTATGCAAATCTTTCTTTGGAACTTCTGCCTCACGAAGTTGAAAAAATATTTTTAATAAATAATTGGCGTCATAATTACAAAGAAAAGGTTATCACAGCCCAATGTAAAAAGTGCATTTTGTACCATGATGGCGTTTGCACGGGGACGGGAGGCTGTCCTTTTTTTATGCACATATGGGGTAGCGAATATAGCGATCCTTATTGTGATTTAAATGTCTTAGTGTATAAATCTATGTATTAGATAA
>CAZUZI010000079.1:0-3787 GCA_964625015.1 uncultured Candidatus Saccharibacteria bacterium
CGCATTGGCAATATATCTGCCGATGTTTGATTTGATAAAGCAGATTAATAAATGATAAATTCTAAATTCGAAACCCTAAGTCCTAAACAAACTCAAAATCATAAACCCAAAATTCAAAATAAATGTTTTGATTTTAAGATTTGTAATTCTTAATTCCTGCCTTCAGGCAGGTGTTTAGGGCCTAGAATTTAAGGCCTAGAGTTTTAACCGTATTTTAGATTAATACGAAGGGGGGTGAACATATGTTGAAGAAAAGAGGTTTTACATTAGTTGAGGTTCTCTTGGTTATTGTTATTCTTGGTATTATCGCAGCTATTGTTATTCCTAGAATAACTTATACCCAGGCAAGCGCTAGAATCGAAGCTAACAAGGCTAACAAGGCTACTATTAACGCACAGGCAGAGCTTTACAGGTCACAGGTAGGCAGCTGCCCTCCTGCGAGCGCTGCAGCCGATACAGGTGGAGCTTTTTGGACAAACGAAAGTTATTTCCCGGAAGGCGTACCTACAGATCCGGTTGACGGTACGGCATATACTCTTGGTGCTAATTGCCGCGTAACAGGGCACAATCATTAATATTTCTAGATATTAATTCAGCTATTTTAAGAAATGAGCAAGGGGATGGCTAAGCTATCTCCTTGCTCTGGTATTTTATGATATATAGAAAGAAAGGTTTTAGCCTCGTTGAAGTAATCCTTACCTTGTTAGTTTTAGGTATTTTGTCTGCAGTTGTCATCCCACGTTTCGGGGGAAATAATTTCTTAGGCGAATTTGGGTTAAAAGGTATCTCTTCGCAAATAGCATCAGATATCAGATTAACCCGTCAGTTAGCCATAACTCAATCCGATCATTATCTTATTAAATTCAACTGCGCCCAAAAAGAATATAATATTTATAAAGCAAGTGCCCTGCCTGAAAACGCCATCCAGGAGTCTAAGAAACTCCCGTCTAATGTCAGCTGTTCGGGAACTACCCAATTTGATTTTTATCCTATAGGCAATTGTATATTTAGCGGATCTGGTCTGGTTTTATCTTCAGGAGGTAAGCAGCGTAGTGTTACTGTTGAGCCGCCGTCAGGAGCTGTGTTAATTGAAGAATAAGAAAAGTTCCAATAAAGGGTTTACTTTTTTAGAGGTTTTAGCCGCAATTTTGATTATGTCGGCGGCACTTGTGCCGATATTATCATGGGTCCCGGTAAGCCTGCAGACAAAGAAAAAAGCAGAAAATAAAATGGTCGCCATATTCTTGGCGCAAAGTAAGTTCGAAGAATTGCGCATCGCAGCGCTAAGTAATTTTACCACAGATTATGACGCAGCAAATGTCGCTTTCCCTGCGCCTTATCAGAATTTTCGTTATACCATCACTGATGACGCAAATGTTAATTTAAAGACAGTATCAGTAAGAGTCTGGGATAAAGATCAGCCTAATGATAAGATTATTTTTTATACACGCATTGCTCCGAGGTAGAAGACGCATGAAATTTCGCAGGATAACAAAAAGAGCCTTTACACTGCCGGAGGTAATTCTCACTGTAGCTATATTGGGTTTGGTATCTGCTGCCATAGTTCCTTTTATAAGAAGTGTCTCAAATACCTGGAATATCGGTAGCAGAAAGACTGAAATTCAGCAGAATGCAAGGTCGAGCATGGATATTATGCTGCGTATGCTGCGTCAGGCGCGCAGGATTACGCAAATACCGCCTTCAGGAAGCGGAGATTTTGTTAAATTCCGCGATGGTGATGATCTTTATGCGGTTATTTTCTATTATAATGTGGCCTCATCACCTTTTTATATAGGCAATAGCGGGCTTATCCGTGAAGGAGATTTAGTAATGCGCTCGATAAGTGCCTCCGGATCAAGTGATGCATTACTTGCCCGTAACTTAGAGAGTTTTCAAATCAACTTTGAAGATAAAAATGGTCTTATTACTTCAAAGCCGCAAACCGTCGCTTCTTTAGCTATATCCATGTCAATCAAGGATACCTCAAATAACGATGTGCTCTATTTATCATCAGCGCTTCTTTTGAGGTCGGATTTAAGAATCACTAAGCCGGTTTGGGTTGCTTCCGGGGATTTTATTTATGAGTTGCTTAATGATATAAAGGTTAGTGGTTTTTCCAATCCTAAGAGTGTATCGGTTAATTTAATTACCGGCGAATGCTGGGTAGCAGATACGGGAAATAGCCGGGTGAAGAAGATATCGGCGCAAGGCAATATTGTTTTGGATTTATCAGGCTTTAATAATCCCTCAAGCGTTGCAGTTAATTCTAAAACCGGTGAATGCTGGGTAGCAGATACAGGAAATAGCCGGGTCGTAAAGCTTTCCAGCCAAGGAAGCATTTTGCGTCAGGTGATAAAATTGGATAATCCAGTTAGCTTAAGCGTAAATAGCGCTACCTCTAATTGTTGGGTTGTTGAAGCTGGCACAAAGAAAAAAGAAGGGCGGATAAAAAAGGTTTCTTCCGACGGCGATATTCTATTGGATATCAATAAGTTCAGCAACAACAATCAGAAAATAAGTTTTCCTTCTGCTGTCAGCGCTGCTTATCCAGATGACAGCTGTTGGTTTTCGGATGCGGGTAATAACCGGGTCAAGAAAGTTTCTTCTTCCGGGTTGCTGTTGTTGGCCATAGGAGCCAAGTCTGCGCAAGGGGTTTCGGTTAACTCTAATGATGGATCATGTTGGATAGCCGATACAGGCAATAACCGTATAAGAAAGATCTCCGGGAGTGGTTCTTCTTTAGCAACACTTAAAGGTTTCCAGCAACCAACCGCCGTTTGGGTTGATTCGGTTGATGGTTTTTGTTGGGCGGCAGATACAGATAATAATCAACTTGTTAGGATTAATGATACCGGGCAGGAGGAGTTAAGAGTGGATTTATTAAATAGCCCGGTTTCAGTAGCGGGGCTTGAGAATGAGTAAGAGAGGCGTTGCTTTATTATTGGCGTTGTTTGTTTTAGTCTTCGTATCAATGATGGTCATTATTTTCCTTGATGTTACGACTTCGGATTTACAGATTACTAATAATCATCTCAAAAGGACCCAGGCTTTATACTTGGCGGATGCAGGAGTTGAATACGCTGTTTACCGTCTTAGAAACAGTAAGAAACCAAATTTGCCGGCATCAGCTACTGAATTACCAAGCGGCTCCGGTAACACTTATCAGGTGACTTACGATTATAATTCTGGTAAAATTATATCTTTAGGAAGGCTTGCCTCTGGAGAAACGGTGAGGCTCGAAGTTAAGGTTTCTGTTACTGGCTCTAGCAAGCCGTTTAAAGTGCAAACATTATACTGGAAAGAGATTTAATGGAAGGCATACTCGTTTTCGAGTTTAACGAAGGATTCATAAAAATAGCAGAGCTAATCCCTCAAGATAAGTCGCTTCATATCCGTCATTTTGCTCATTTATCTTCAGAGGGTATTAAGAATGCCTCTATCGTTGATCCAAAAATAGTAGCAGAGGCAATCGCCTCTTTTCTAAAATCAAATAATATAACATCGCGCAAGGCTTTTACTTTAGTCGGCCCCCCTAATAGCATCACAAAAATAGTGCGCCTGCCTCATAATCTATCTGATGCTCAAATCAGGCTTAATCTCCAGACAGAAATTGATCAATATCGCGTATTCGCAGGCCAGGATACCGTATTTGATTTTAGAAAAATAGAAGAGATAAGCGAGGAGGGATTCAAGAAGACAAATATTCTTTTTTCTGCTACTACTGCCCAGCTAAGCGCCTCTTATTTAAGGACTATGGAATTAGCAGGGCTTGATTTGGTAGGAATAG
>CAZUZI010000080.1:0-3751 GCA_964625015.1 uncultured Candidatus Saccharibacteria bacterium
ATTGGTGATGGATGCAGTTGCAGTTGTGATCGTGTCGTTGCCTTCCACAGACTCTGTGTTGGCAGCCTCACCGACCTGTACGTAGAATGCACGGCCATCAGGATCCAGCAGTGTACCGTCAGCGTTGACAGCGAACACACGGAAACCGATGATATCGCCATTTGCCTCTTTACTTGTGATCTTCAGAGACAGTAATGAGTCAGCTGATACCGTCTTGAACAAGCCTTCATAGCTGTAGCCGTTCCATGCGTTCCACTCAGAAGGCTCAGACTCGATGGCACTCTTCTTATCAAGAGCCACGTAGTAGTTCTTAGCCTTAAGACCAGCCTCGCCAGCACCTGCCAATTTGATGGTGAAGGCCTGGCCTACTTCGACATGCAGAGGAGATTTGATGTAACGAGCATCGTTGGCATCTACAACTACATTATCGTCTGTAGCAGCAGTAGCAGGCTTGCCATCCTTCCAAGCAAACTCCTGGATATTAGCGTCAGGCTTAACAGCATCCTCAGTCTGAGTTTGTTCTCCAGTCCAGCGGTTGTGGATGTCTGCAACGTCCTTGTCGTTCACCTTGAAGTCGAGCGTAGCAGCAGGTTCGAACTTCTTGTAAGTCGGAGCTACGTCATAGGTAGAAGAGACATAACGCTCAGCTGCGCTGTCAGTGTTGTTGATAGCAACAGCATAGAGGATGTCCTTGCCCTCATCATTAGTAGTGGCCTTCTTGAAGGCCTCATCGTCAACACCCTTTACTTTGAAAGGAATCTTCCACAGGCCACCGCCAACGTTGTTACCAGCGCGGGTGATCAGATAATCATACTTCTGAGGAGTACCAGCCTCAACGCAGTCGAGCACCTCGCCCTTAGAGTTGATCAGTTTCACAGTAGCCTTGGTAAGGTCTACGTTAACAGGGTTCACCTTCACGATGACACCTTCGTTCTGAGCGATCTCAGAGCCCTTGACGAAGCCTACGATAGGATCAGACTTTGAATAGGTCTCGTTATCACCGAAATCAGAATTCTCGCCAACGATGCCATGGAGCATCTGAAGAGTTGTCGGGTTAACATCTTTCCTGACTTCGTCAATGCGTCACCCAAAATTATTATGATGCTGTTAATATTCTCATGTAGGTAGGGTCAGCAGGTATGCATATTCATTTTGACCAAAACCAACAAAACCCTTGTTGTGATGCCAACGAAAACCGAATAAAACCAAGATAAAACCTATCACAGTGTTGCGACAGGCTGTGCGACATTGCTACGAATAAGGAACTAAGGTATTAGAAGTTAGAAATTGGAAGTCAGGGATTGGAAGTTAAGGGTTAGAAATAGTGGCAAGGTTTTATATTGGTTTTAGAAGGTTTTTCTTGGCTTCAATACACTTGCAATGAGCAGATGGGAATCAACGAAAACCGAATAAAACAAAGATAAAACCTATCACAGTTGCAGGACTTTATAGTAGCAGGGGTTAATAGTGCCAAGGGTTGGCATGGTTTTATCTTGGTTTTAGAAGGTTTTTCTTGGCTTCAATACACTTGCAATGAGCAGATAAGGAATCAACGAAAACCGAATAAAACCAAGATAAAACCTATCACAGTGACAGGCAGGTTTTTACTGGTTTTTCTTTGTGTCAGCGCCAAGATCCGACGCAGAAGGATCTGCCCCCAACCCTCAATGGACAAAGGGCCTAATCCCTTGGCGCTGACGCAAAGAGGTTTTATCGGTTTTGGTCTAAAGCCATAATCGTTGATTATCCATAGAGTTGTGATCAAAAAATCAACCGGCACGGCCAAATGCGTCACCCTAAATTTCTTACTATCTCTTATAAGTTACTGATTATCAATAGTGACAGCTTATCTTAATAAAGAAGTGATGAAGTCGGGAGGGCAATCCTCTGCACCGTTTTTTTTATTTTCTTATACGTAACGAATAATCTCCTGCAACCTTATTTTTCGAAATGCTGGTAGTCTTTCACGCTTCTCCATGCACCTCCCCATTTGAATCCATGACTCGTGAACAACCGCCAAGCAAGATCGCCACGCTCTATCTTATAAGGGAAAGAGGCCTTGCGGTTTGTGTATTTCGTTGCCGTTGAAGGTTGAACGACAACCTTGCCCGAACGACTGCGCCTGACACAAGGGTTGTAGAGCGTGTTGATGTCCACAGCCATACCACGCGCATGCGCTGACAGTTTCTTGCTTCCCTTTACGACCCGATAACAGAAACTCGTGGTGTTATTGGCTCGCATAGACCGCTCGTCATCGGCTCCGAAATCATCGATGAGCTGAATGCGCTCGATAGGATACTTATGCTTATAAAGCTCTTCGAAAATCTCCAATACATCCTTCGCAATAGCTTTGTTACAAACCATCTCACCCGTTTTTACCTTTCCCCGGCCGTCTACATACAACAGCTTGAGGTATCTCAAATCTGACCGTTTAATGGGACAAGCCTTAGGATAACTTTTGCCTTCCATACGCCGGAAAACGGCATCAGGTATCTCAGAGACCGTGAAGCCATCCGTATGAACACTGCAAAAGGCCGACAAGGATTGCAATAAAAGAATGATTATAGAGAGATATTTGAGCATAAAAATATGTTTTGTCATCAATCACAAGCATGAAAGATATCCGTTGACATCCGCCATCGAAACTAATGGGCATGAAAAAAGTCAAGCAGTTATTGCTTGACTTCTTCAATGTTGGGGTACTCGGACTCGAACCAAGAATGACAGGACCAGAATCTGTAGTGTTACCATTACACCATACCCCAATTTGGTTGCAACCCTTATTTCTGAATTGCGAGTGCAAAGGTACACACTTTTCTCTTACCCACCAAACATTTCCCCAACTTTTTTCAAAAAAAGTTTGTTTCGACCTCAGAACACGAGGAAAACAAGCCAGCATATCGTAACTTTCAACGCTGTACAACAGACAGTAAGCTCCCGGCCTCAACAAATTTACAAAATATAATTAATTAATTTTGCGTTTTGTACGATTAGCACTAACTTTGTCGAAACAAAACATTATTAATAATAGGATACTTAAATAAGACATCAATACACTGATAAATAATTGAATGAAATCAACATCAACAGAAGCGCTGCTTAAGATCATCGCAGACGCAATAGAAGACAAGAAAGGCGAAGACATTCGCATTGTGGATCTTAGGCATATCGATGGTGCTATCGCAAACTATTTCGTCATCTGTCAAGGTGGATCCCCTGCCCAAGTAGAGGCCATTGCCCAATCGGTAGGAGATAAATGCCGCGATGAGGCCGGGGAAAAGCCCGTAGGTGTGAACGGCTTAGGCAATGATCAATGGGTAGCGATAGACTTTGTAGACCTTATCGTGCATATTTTCCTTCCTGAGCCACGGGCTTTTTATGACCTCGAGCATCTTTGGGAGGATGCCGACATCAAAAAGATCAACTAAAGCAAGGGAACATCGATCCCGAAATATTAGCAAACTAAAGAACAATTTTACATAATGAGTAATAGGCAATTCAACCCCAACAACCAGCAACAGCCCAAGATGCCTAAGTTCAACATGAACTGGCTCTACATCATTGTGGCTGTCATACTGGCTATCATGCTCTTCTCCGGCGGTGGAGGCTCCATCGTCAAGGGAGGCTCAAGCCAGGAAGCAAGCTACAGCGACTTTAAGGCCTACGTTGAGAAAGGCTATGCACAACGCATCGTCATCAACAAGAGCGAGAATACGCTCAAGATGTTCGTCAAGCCACAATATATCCGCAC
>CAZUZI010000081.1:0-3730 GCA_964625015.1 uncultured Candidatus Saccharibacteria bacterium
GTGTGGAAGATTCTGCCATAAAAGGGCGTCTGAAAGGATGTATATAAATTTTGGCCAAGAAAATTGAATATCAAGTTCTGAAGCCCCAGCCGTGAAGAAAGAATCTGGGTTCAAATCACTCGCGGATTTGGGGCCGCGCATGACTAATCCTGATACACCTCGAACGATACTGTGATTAAATGGTGTGACATTCGTATCATCTTAAATAAAATATTCCATTATTACTCAGATGAATTAGGATTAGAATAGTCCATTTTTGTATCTTTACACATTTTTGAAAAACGACAACTATTACAAGTTCTTATTGTAGGACTGGGGGTATAAAATTGAAAATCATATGTTTCATTCATTTTTTTAAAATCTTCAATAATGAGAGTTTTATATCGTTCTAATTCATCGGGCTCAAAATTATACGATCTCATATTTCCAGTAGATAAATAAACCAATTCACTGTGAATATTCGCCGGGTCCACAGCGTATTTCTCTTTAGCCCATAAAACATATGTAGCAATCTGAAGATCATTCTCATAATCCTCAATATCAGCACCAGTTTTCCAATCAGATATTACTATTTTCCCTGTTTTCGATCTGCTCACATAGTCCGGTTTTAAGGTCACATTAATACCATTTACTTTAAAATGCTCAAATTCCTCATGGATCAAATAATCTAAGTTCTTTATATTGGGCCATACAATCGTGAAAAATGACCTAATTTGAGCAATTCCATCTGTTTTTATATCATCAAAAAATGAGTCTTCAATTGATTCTCCGTTAAAAGATTCAACAATGAATTCGCTCGCAAACTTTTGTTTTTCTTCCACAAATTTTACATATTGATTTATTGCACTTTCTTCATTGGGATCTCTTCCGAGTTTATGCTGTCCTATTTGGTTTTTGATTACATCATGAATTAATGATCCTTTTAAAAATATCTTAGAATTAAGTAATTTTAATCGATGAATACTTCTTATATCATACTCTTTTTCCCCAATATAATGCAAACCTAAATATTGAAAGAAGTAGGCCCTTTTACATTGGTTCCAGAGGCTATGTCTTGAGAATGACCACCCATTCTTTTCATGAAATCGTGAGTCTAATTCAGCCACTATAGAGATGAACTTTATTAAGTAGATATATATAAAATATCTGTTATTCAGAAATCTATCAGGTATTTTTCTGGTTGTTATTCCATTCTTGGAAAGCAGATTTTATTTTTTGTTTATACTCCTCATCTTTTGTGTAAATTGCACTTATTTTCAAACGAGAATTTGCAAGTTGTTTAATAATAAGCGAGTCTTCGTCAATTAAAAAAATTGGTAAACCATCTTCACCCTCTATTAAAATGCTCTCTTCTTTATCCCGTGATTTTACTTTGGTACCATCAACTGGAAGTAATGGGTTTAGGGACGTGATAGAACTTCCAACCTCTGATGGTATGTACCAATGTTTTTCAATTTGAGCTAATTTCACAATTTCATCAATAGTTGAAGGCTCATTTAAAAACCTATCAAATTCTGAAGATGATTCTAAAGCAGATTTATCAATTATTAGTCTCTTTTCTATTACCAATTTTAATGGTTTCCGTTTAATAATTTTCTCACAACAATTTTTAATTAAATCCGCATTACGTGTGTATTGAGAATTATTTTCAATACTAATCTCGCCTTTACTAATTAATCGAATTTTTTGAAGTATATACAAATCATTATAATTGTAAAATTTTTCTATTTCACCATCATCAAAATATTTTATTAAATCAAAATATGACTCAATCTGATTTCTTTCCAACAATCCTTCATATACAATATTTGCCATTTTTTGAAATCCTATTGATGTTTTTTGATAAATGACCGTGGTATATAACGAATAACGAGCAAGCAGAAAATCTTCAACTGCTTTACGTCCATTCTTTTTGATGAATAAGCCGCTTGTTCCTTCAGGTGCATCGGGTGAGTAGTCTAAATTTCTAATGATTTGATCCAAGTCAAATAAACCATAGGTTACACCTGTATTTTTAGAGTCTCGCAATAAATAATCAAACCTATCTGCATCTAATTCTGAATGAATTAAGGCTTTTTCCGGACCTGGTGTAGTACCGGCAATAATTTGTGATATTTTTCTTACTTCATCTGGTGAATACTTTTCAGTTAGAAAGTCTTTAATTTCGGTTTTTTCAATAACAATACTCGCAAATCGCTCATGATGAGCAAAATCTAATGAGTAATTTCTAGATTCATTAAAAGTTTTATTAATTGCATGACACGGGCTGGCATTCAATAGGTCGATTTCTCCTTGATCAAATGATCCTGCAGCTAAGGTCCCACTGTTACTTGATCCAGATGTTACAATTATCTTATCGCCACTTTGAGGTTGTAAACGCATTTTTTTCTGTAAATCTTCGATAACAACAGATTCTGTCACATGTGACCAAGGATAATGCCCAATATCATGTAATAATCCCGCCAATCTGATAATTTGACGATTTTCATCTCCCTCTAAAAAGTGCCCTTTTCCTTGCAGAGATTTCATCATTTTATCAGCGACATGCAATACACCAATTGAGTGATTAAACCGTGTATGTAATGCACCAGGGAAAATGTAGTCCAATAATCCCAATTGCCGGATATTTCTAAGTCTTTGGAATTCTTGAGTGTTAATAATTCTATATTCTATATCTGTTAAAGGAATGAATCCGTGAACATTATCAAAAATTGTTTTGGTAAAATCTAAGAATTGAGGTTGATAATGAGTTTGAACGCGTTCAGTAGGCATATTAAGAAGTAAAATTTGGGGCTAATCCAAACGCATCGTTGAAAATTCTTTCAAATTCAGGATTTTCCTTTAATTTTGGCTTTAATTTCAATAATTCATTCTTTACTTGAGTTTGTTCTTGTAATCGCAATGATTTTTGAATAAAAACTATTGAAGCTAACTGTTCTAAAAATAAAGGATTTCCTATTTCATGATTAAGGATTGACTTAAATTCTGCAATCTTTCGGATAATTAAGTCATTCTCGTGAAATACAAAAGATGCACATTCAGTAGTAATATTTGGTGTTATATTAAAAAGTGTCTTTGCGAGTTCTGATGAATATGGTCCCTTCACATACCAGCTATAGCCATAACCAAGAGATAATCCATAATTCTGCAATAAATAAATAATTTTTTGATATATTAGCCGATTATCAAAATTATCCATATCAACATGATCGATCCCGACTAGTTGAAGAATACGACTTAACATTAGTTCTCTTTCATTTTCAGGCATGAGTCTTATCCCATTTTTAATTTGACGAAGAGATTAATCTTTTGATATATTAGATGCAGGTTTGCGCAGCGTGAAAGTAATACATTAAAGGGGGATTTATTACCAATTATCAAAAATTGACTTTAATATTTTTATATTTTTGTCATTTTTGTTATATTTACCCACTCCCCCGGCCTCTCGTCGCTTCCGGGACCAGCACAGCTACGGTCCCACGCTCCTCGTCCCCCGGAACTGCCTCCTCCTCTCCCAAGGGAGAGGCAGTGATTATGAAGCATGCCCTTCGGGCCAGCATCGGTGTACCGGGATCTCATAGACCGATCGGTTGACCTCCTTGACGGCGAAGCGGAGCGACAGCAGAGCGCCCCGGCAGGGAGAGTCAAGCCTGGCGGTCGTCATCAGGACCTGGACAACCTTCAACCAGCGGAGCGGAGGCCGCCACCGAACGAAGTGAGGGCGTCGCCG
>CAZUZI010000082.1:0-3686 GCA_964625015.1 uncultured Candidatus Saccharibacteria bacterium
AGGGTTCATGACCCCGCATGGTCGTCTTTGTTTCCCTCCTGGCCGGGAGGGGTTGCTCGTATTTAGTGGCGTTACTTTTGTTTCATAAACCTCCGGTATGAACGTGCCGCAATGTCTCTTTCCTCGCGTTGCACTCTCCGGTAAACATCCTCCAACCGTTTGGCCTTACTCTCCTGTGTACTAATTGCCTTATACCCATCACTTGATATTGTCTGCTCCATCCTAGTTCGCAACTTATGGCCGAAGTGAATGCAGTATTCTCTATAAAAATCATCTGGTAGATCGGTAAGTCCCTTGTCGTTTTTATTTACACGCAGTTTCGGTTCCGGCAACTTGGGATATATTTCTAACGCAGCAAGTTCTGTTTCAACAGAGTCATTCGTTTCCTCTGACATTTTATATGGAAGCCATTGTCTAAACACACCGCCTTCAAGTTCGATCTCATCTCCCCATACATTGAGCCTAGCTGGCACCTTACTGGAAAGACCCGGTATAACCTGCGCTGCTGCACCCAACCAGGAGTCAGTATCACGAACTTTAGTTGAGCCTTGAGTAACAACCTCATAAGCTCTGTTGACGGAACGCCAGAAGGATGAGTACGGGACAAACGAAGTTGCTGTCCGGTACAGCATGTTTTTCTGGCCTCCGTACTTATCAGTCAACTGCGTGAGGCCGCTAACATAAGAACTATCAAGCACGTAAGAGTATAAACCTTTTGCTACATCACTAAAAATATCACCGGCGATTGCATCATCTTTGGCGTGAATAATCTTGTCATAACCAATAGCCACCATGCCCATAGGTACACCGAACGGCTCAATCCTGCGGTACGAATACCACTTGTCCCCAACTTTTAATGCCCAGGGGATTTTCCCCTGTCTGTAAAAGGCTTCTCGCTCTGCTTTATTGGAGGGAACGGGACCAGTCACATTACCCTTGGCGCACTGATCCATCATCCAAAGCGTCATTGCGCTACCCTCTATCTGTTTCGCAATGATCTCGGCCGCAGGTTTACCCCTCATTAACGCAGCGCCGACACCAGGCGTAAGCTCAGCCCCTCTTTTCAAAAGATTACCCACTGTTCGCACAAATGGAACTACGATCCTGCCACCGGGGATAGCATCACGAAGCGCCATAATGGCCTGTCCAACTTTGCCAGGTTCCTCCATAAAGGTCTGGTACTTAGCGAATGCCTTTGCTTGCTCCATCATGTCGCGTGTCGGATTCATCCGCAGATCTCGTTCAAATTGTTCAAGAGCAGTGCCAGTCAGTCCTCTGTTTTTTCCAATACGATGTGCAAGTGCTGCGGTTTCTGCATCGTAGGCTATTGACTTGGCCCATACATCCATAGCCATCATTGCCCGTGATGGTGCAGTTACAACTGGTGCCAACTTACGCAAGGTAGGATTTGGGCTACGCTCGAAAGCACCCAGAATGCCTCCACCAATGTCTTCCTGCCACTTGGTCGCAAACTCAGCAACCTCCCCTGTCCGTACCTGCTCTAATGCAGCAGACCCACCCTTTACTGCGCCGCTTTTGTACCCCGCCCACATAGGTACAACCTCACTCATAAAAAACTGACGAGGTTTTCCGGTCAGTTTAGAGATCAACGCATCAATGCCACCAACAAGTCCTCGATGCGGAAGCGCATAAGCCGACCAGAGCGTGTTGGATACGGCGTTCACAACATGCGTTGGGATACCAGACAGGATGCTATTATACCAATACTCATAAATGTAATCTACAATCTTGGGATCGCCCAGTCTGTCCACGAAGCGCTGAACCTCAAGTGGATTTTCAAAATTCAATTTCTCAAATTCAGCAAGTTCACGTTCATTAAGTGATCTCTTTAACTTTGAAAAAGCACGCGACATGCTGTTAAACGAAGCCTCTTTCTTATGAATATTCAGGGCGCGGCCAGCTTCACTAGAGGCATCGGACACAGTATCAAAGACATCATGCACATAACGCGCAAACGCCTCCTGTTTGTTTGCCACTGGTACATCTGATTTAACTATTTCTTGTAATTTTGTTATGGCGTTCACATTGATGGTTCTTACTGCATCTATCTCAGCGGCATTGAGCGCCTCGCCAGCCTTTGCTTTCTCCATAGTGGCCGCAGCCTTCTTATAGTCATCCAGAATCTTAGAGCTTAACTCGCCAGTCTCATCCCATGTCTGGGTTTTCTTGGGGGACAGCTTACCGATGTCAACCTCAAGTTGTTTTAGGTTATCGGGTAAATTCTGCCGCTCAAGGTTGACCGAACGTGCATATTTAGGCAACGGATCAGTCTTCTGCTTGACTTTTTTTAGATTCTCTTCCAGCGGTTTCAAATAATCCTTACTCTTAATATCAAGCGATAACCCAGGTTTATCGGTCGGCCAGAAATCTGGTTCAGGCATAACATTCGATTGCAATGCTTCCTGTGGGGGCTTATTGGTCCGCTCCTCGGCCGCAATATCATCGACTCGCGCGGCCGCCCTGAATGAACCAACTGGATTCTCTAGTTTCTGCGCTGCACTGAAACCAGGACCGGCCCTTGCTGCCATAGTTTCGTTAACCAATTTTGCTGGAGTAGCGAAAAGTGCCGCATTCTCCGCAACTGCACCCAAGAACTTGGCCACCTTCTCTGGAACGCCAGCATAGTCTGCTACATTGGAAACTGGTTCACCAACAAATGCCTTTGCAGCAGCCACAAACGGTGCGGCTGCTATCTGGCCTACCCCAACCAATGCCTCGGTAGAAGGTTCCGGTGTGCTCATGCCACTCAGGATAGCCTTCCCGCCCGTTGCCAATTCCTCACCAAATACTTCACCAATCCTCTTTAGTGGATTCGCATACTGCTTTTTTGGTAGAGTGCTTTCCCATGCACCGTCTTCCGATGCACTACTTTCCCACCCATCACGGGCGGGAAGTTCACTCTCCCATCCGGTGAAACTATTGGACATCTTCTATGTGCCCATCCTCGTACTTAATCTTCGCAACCTTGCCTTTTACAATGTAACGATCCACTACTTTCCCATGATTGACACGACCAGGTTGGCCTGGGTTAACCACTTCAACTGGAGACTTATTAAGTAACAACGCATCGTATTTATTAACTCGTTCGACCTGTTCCTCATCCGACAAATCGGGCCAGTCGGGGTCTTTCATCGCCGCGCGAATTGCTGCGCCCCTCCTCTTCTCATTAGGGTCGGTAGATCTCTCAAGACGCTTGATTACTTCTTCTCCCCTCTTCTTGTTTGCTTCTGCGTTGATTATTGCAGCCTCGGCTTGTGCTTTATTCTCAGCAATCTCTGACTTGGTTTTATCTTCACCTAGAGCCAACACTTCTGGTAGGGCATCGTGGGCCTTGATGGTTGCCTCAGACTCGGCCCTGGAGGCCTCTGCTACTGTCTTTTGCTTAACTGATGGGTAAAGTTCATCCTCTCTTTGTGCCTTGATTTTGGCCTGTTGTGCATCAAAACGGGCCTTGTCGAGTGACCCACTTTCTTTCATCCTAGAAAACAATGTCTGGAGGCTTTGCTCACTCAATTTCCATTTTATAGCAATGTCCATAATGTCCTTTGCCTCAACCCCATCTGGCTTAGTTTTCATCAAGTTCAACAGGTCCAGCCCTGCTTGTTTGAAAACCCTGCTCTCCATCATGTTTCCCCACGCGTTCGTGGCATAGTCGGCAGAGCGCA
>CAZUZI010000083.1:0-3678 GCA_964625015.1 uncultured Candidatus Saccharibacteria bacterium
TACAAATCAGCTGCTCTACCAACTGAGCTACGCCAGCAATCAGTTCTATTTAATTTTACTAAATTTATATAAACTTAAGCAAGCACTATTTATTTAAAACTTTGGATAACTTATGGATTATAAATATATTGACAAAACGAGATATATTATTTTGCCCGGAAAATTCATCCTGACATTACTTATCTTATTATTGTTGTTTCTTCTTTTCACCATTAGATACGGATATCAAGATTCCCCTGAAAACATGCGCAAAAAGGCTTATTTACTGACAAAGACTCCTATTCCTTCGGGCTATAAAATCACATATGTAACTAATATTCCACTGATGGAAATCCTTGTGATAGATAATCTTAAGACTCAACAACGTATTGTTTTCAAAAGAGCTTATTTCAGAAAAGGAAAAAAACCTGAAGCTTTCAGAAGTAAATATTTTCATTTGCGCAAACAAATCAAATTGAAACCAAGAACTTTTACCGCAATCAATAATCCATGGATTGATAAAACGTATAAAATCAAACAACACCCGGCTGTTGATGTACATTTTCTACATAAAGGCAAAAAAATGGAGGGCAGTCTTATGTGTTGCGACTGCCCTCGGTCAAATTTAACTTTTTATATTGAAAGTAGTGCTCCACAAGATACCTATTCTTCTCGGGAAGTACTTGATTTTGTCACTCAAATTATTACATCAAACTAATTACTTCTTAGTTGATTCAGTCTTGGGTTTTGAAATATCTCTTTTGCTATTAACTTCCTTTGTTTGTTCTGTTTCAGTAACGATGACTTTTTTCATAACATCACCAACCCGGATTTTGTTAACCACATCCATACCTGAGACTACTTGTCCAAATATCGTGTAATTGTTATCAAGACCCGGCTGATCAGTCAAACAAATATAAAACTGGCAGTCTCCACTATTGATATCCATACTTCTGGCCATGGCTACGGTACCAGTAACATGCTTGCGTGAATTAAATTCTGCAGGGATTTTTACACCAGTACCACCCACACCATTTCCCAAAGGATCGCCTCCCTGAACAACAAAACCAGGAACGACTCTGTGGAATGTTAAATTATTATAAAATCCTTTTTTAATTAATTCAGTGATTCGAGCAACCGTTTTGGGTGCTGATTCAGGGAACATTTCAAACTTAATTGTACCTTTTGCCATTTCAATAGTAACCATAGGATGACTCACTTTCTTATTGAGGACTTTTTTTGTAATTGGTGTTTTTTGCTGGGTTGCACTAATTGCAATCGAAGCAAGTAAAACAGCTGCCAAAACCACTACTATCTTTCTAAACATAACTATCTCCTTATAATTTATATTTTAACTTATTACTTTACGACAACTTGCGTCTAAGTTAAATTATCAATACATATATTAAAGGTGGTTCCTCTTGAAAGAAGACAAAACTCTCTTAAAGCATGGAAGTTTTCTATTTATTCTTTCATTATCTGCTAATTTTACAAATTATTTCTATCATGTTTTTATGACCCGCCAATTAGGTCCTGATAAATATGGTATTCTTTGCTCGTTGATAGCAATACTGAATATTCTTGGAGTAGCCCCTGGAGCTATCCAACTGGTTTGTGCACAACGAATCTCAGCATGTTTATTGGAAAACAATATTGAAAAGGCTAAAAAAATATATATATTTGCTTTCAAGTGGACATTTGCTATTGGGTTGAGTGCAACAATCATCTATTTACTTGTAACTCCCTTTTTAAAGAGCTACCTTAAAATTAATCAAATCAGTTATCTGTTACTTATTGGGATTCCTTTTTTATTATCGTTTATATACCCAGTTATTACTGGAGGATTGCAAGGCACTAAACAATTTATGGGATTAGGACTTAATTCCTTCTCACTTTCAATAACTCGACTAGTATTTGGTGTCATTTTAGTTTGGGGAGGCTGGAGTGTACTGGGGGGCTTACTATCCTTTCCAGTAAGCATATTATTCGCAATACTGTATGGACTTTATTTAATGAGGCCATTCCTAAAAAATGATAACTCTTGTACTTCATATAAAATAAAATTCACCGATGTCTTTGGCCATATCTTACCCACAATTGCAGGGCTAGCTTTATTTCAACTATTAACTCAAATGGACTTACTAATTGTTAAAAGATATTTTCCAGACCATCAAACGGGTTTATATTCTGCGGTTTCAACCTTAGGAAAAGCCTTTCTTACCATTCCAACAGCTTTCACCTTAGTTATGGTACCTCATGTTTCAGGAAAAGACGTAAATGCTAAAAAGATTTTGGATAAAGCCTTATTATATGGATTTTCATTGTGTCTCGTAGGTATATCATTCTGTATATTGTTCAATGGCTTAATACTTCGTATTTTCAGTGGACCTAAATACACAAGCATCAGTTATTTATTACAGTTATTCCCAATAGCCATAACTCCACTGGCTTTGTGTGCTATTTTGTTAAACTTTCAATTAGCTCGTTTAAAAATTAAATTCATATTCTTGTTTACTGTTGTAACAATACTACAATGGTTTTTATTAGAACGATTCCATCAATCATTCACGCAGATATTGGCGATTTTACTGTCTTGTGGAATGATTTTATTTATACTTAATTATATTTTAATAACATATGAAAGCAGAACCATACATGACTGAAATAATTCGCCAAAGAATTCACGATCATATTGACACAGCAAAGACATTATACGACCACGAAGAAATAATCAACAAAGTTGTCAGTCTCATTTGTCAATGTATCAAAAATGGAAATAAAGTGTTATGTTGCGGGAATGGTGGTTCTGCAGCAGACTCGCAACATATGGTTGCTGAAATGGTGGGAAGGTATTTGTTGAATAGGAAAGCATTCCCTGCTATTGCCTTAACCACGAATACTTCTAATATTACAGCTATTGCAAATGATTTAGATTTTTCAGATATTTTTTCGCGACAGATTGAAGCCCTTGGCGTTGCGGGTGATGTGCTTATTCTATTTTCTACCAGTGCTGTAAGTCCCAATATTACAAAATCTATTGAAATCGCAAAGAAAAAGAAAATTACATCAATAGGATTTACTGGACCGAGAAATTTCTTAATTCCTTGTGATTATGAAATACATATTAACAGTCAAGATACTCCAAGAATTCAAGAAATGCATATTACCCTCATCCATATTATTTGTGAGCTCATTGAGAAGGAATTAGCCCATGTATGAGCCATCAATCTCAATAGTAATACCTGTATATAATTCCTCAGCTTATTTGTCTCTGTGCTTGGAAGCTATCAGAAAACAAAAGTATGACCACAGCAAGATTGAACTCATTATTGTGGATGCTGGATCAAAAGATAATACAATCGAAATTGCAAAAAAATATGGAGCAACTTTTATACTAGAGAATCCTCTAAAAACAGGGGAGGCTGGCAAATCAGTTGGTGTACAGCATTCTTCGAATGAAATAATTGCATTAATTGATAGTGACAACATAATTGAAGATGAAAATTGGCTGCACAGGATGGTTCAGCCTTTCAGAGATCCCATGGTTGCAGCTTCTGAACCATGGTTATACACATATCGAAAAATAGATCCAATGATTACAAGGTATTGTGCATTAATAGGAATGAATGATCCTTTATGTTTATATTTAGGAAACTATGATAGGATTTCTACGATAACAGGGCGATGGACAGATCTTCC
>CAZUZI010000084.1:0-3652 GCA_964625015.1 uncultured Candidatus Saccharibacteria bacterium
GTAAAAGTCCATACTCTAGCATTGCTCGATCATATGGATAAATTATTTTTAATAAATCTTTCCAATTTCTCTCATAACTGTGCAAAGAACTTGAAACTGTTGTAATCTTCCCACAATCTAAATTAGTTTCTTTACCAACAAATTTCAATAGTTCATTTAATCCGTAAACGTTCGCAGGATATGCCATTATATCTTGACTTCTAAAATAAGCAGTCATTGTTAATAATCCCTTGTTAAATTTAAAATCTACGATTTGGAGGCATGGCTTATCATCTTTATCAAGTATATTATCAAATTCACAATGTGTAGTTATTGCAAATGCTCGTCTGGTAGCCACATTTTTATTTAATCTGTCTATAATAAATTCCTGTATCTGATCTATTGGTCCCAACATATGTTGTTCGTCATAATAATCAGTACATGGATAACTTCTTAATCTTTCTCCATAAGTGTATTCAAATCCTTTATCATTTATCGGATTTAAAAATTGTTTCCCGTACTCTTCTAAATACTTCTTATTATATGGATATCCATCCGGAATTTGTCGGTCATCTGGCATCGAAATATCTACTACAACATTATCAAGATTTAATGTAAATTGCTCCTCAATTGACTCCCTAGTTTCGTCTCGGATCATCTCGCCATTCTTAACTAATTTCTCTATGAGTTTCGGCCATGTTTTAAATACAGTTCCGCCAAAAATATAAGAAGTCATATTTTAATCTCTCCTTACGAATAATTACAATCATTCTTTTGTGGAAGTAATTCAGATTCTTGAATAAGTTTCTGATACTGTTGAATTTGGAATTCTAATTCTTTTTCCAAAGTGTGTATCTTGTGTTGATCTTCTGAAAATCCATAATTCTGTTCGATTTTATACACATAAATAACTTCGCAAACATAAATTATAGTTGCTGTTTCGCCATCTTCTCCTGGGATTATAAGTCTACCTTGCGCAAATTCATATTCGTCACATTCAAACGTTTCTTCTTCCGGTTGAAAACCATAACGCATATGAATGGTATATTTCTTTGTCATGCTAACAAAACCCTAATTCATCTTCGTCTTCTTTCTCAAGTCTCATCAAAATCATTGCAAGATATTTTCTTAAGTCTGCAATCGTGTTTTTATCCATGTAAATACTATTAGGAAGTCCACCATTATATATTAATATTTCTATATTTCCTTCTTCATCAAAATGCTCTGTAATTTCCATCTCAGCAGAACATTCTGCATCCCCGCAACTACATTTTATCCGATACATACTAGTACTTATACGATCTTATACTATTTAAAACTTTCGGTTTATCCACTTTTTAAGTTTTACTAGAAGTTTATCTCGTTTATTTATTCCTAACATTTTATGAAATTCTTTATCTATATCATAATGTCTTACTGGAATAACGCTCATTTTATCACCATCTATCAAACGTAGTTTGTCCTTTATTTTTTAACAGTGCCGACATATTAAATACATCGAAAATTCTTTCCAACGGCGGCAATAATTGTCTCTCTAAATAATATTTTGAATCTATCTGATATCTTCCATTAAGAATATCTTCCGGAAGTACTGACTTACGATATAAAAGTTCTTTAGAATTGCCACGTCTAATAATGTAACCTACTCGATCACCCAATCCATATACATTCCTATTTTCTTTCGTGAGTCGATTAACGAGTTCCGCATGTGGTTGTTTATTTTTGTAATCTATACGGCCATATTTTTTTGTGATAGTCAAATCAGTAATGTCCATATTGCCATTACTAAAGTCAATCCCATCATTGCCATAATTCCCGACATTAATAATAACAGTTTGAGCATATTTTAACGCTCCCTCCAAATCATCTTCTTTCAAAATTTTATCAAATACAACTTTCATAGTTTTTGGAACAATTGGAGCCCAATCTCGTCTCCTCATTTCTATTCCTCTAATTTTATATTTTCCATTTTCATCCAGCAAAATATATCTTTTTCGTGCAAAGAATATTCCACTTATGAAAAAATCTTCAAAAGTGAGTTTCATTGGGAGCGGCAACTCAGAATTTACTTGATCTAATAATGGTTCTAAACTATGGGCGATCTCATTTTTAGATTTTAATTCGGGTATTTTTATAAATATAGAATCTGTATCATTATATAGAACGTCATACCCGTTTTTTATCGTTAAATCATTCGCCCTCAAGATAGTCTTTCGTCCTATCGCTGTTATAGATGCAGCAACGTCTTGAATAAAGAATCGAGAACCCACAAATCCCGTCAGCCCGTAGGCTGAGTTTAACCATATTTTAATAGCGTATTGCATAGCATCATAATATTCTTTTTGCTGTTTATCTTCTTCAGATTTCATTAATGTTTTTATACGAATTCTCTCATTGAAAAGTCTTTCAAGAACTCTAGGCAAAACCCCCACGTAAACATCTTTCGAAATAAATTTAGCTCCATTCGGAGCTTCTATTGTTCCGTCTTCAGATAATGACGTAACACAAATATTGTGTGAAATCATACTTGTCGGATAAAGCGATACGAAATCAACAACCGCAATATTTTTATGAAGTCCGATAACTGGATCACCTACAAAAGCTCCCTCATATTTCCCGCATTTTTTTCTCTCTTCCATCTCCACTTCTGTTGGTCTATTTGGAAACAGTCGATTCTCTTTATAAAATTCTTTTAATAATAATGGTTCTATTAATTGAGTCTGACCTCCATTTATTACATTGTGGAGAAGTGCCCCTGAAATCTTAGCTATTGCAATATATTTATCTAGTAACTTAGTTTCGATGAATAAATCCAAAGTTAGTTTCGCGTCTACTTCAGCATATTCTAAGAATTTATCAAAATTATTATCACTGTCATAAGTCCCATTGCCATTACTCCTACAAAATACCCCATTAGAAACTGATTCATTCCAAATCCTCCTCATCTCGCTCGCTTTCACATCTAGTTTTTCTTTTCCTATAATTTCTTTCGCTGTTGTCGCAAGGGAGTAATTCACCAGTTGAAAATTTTTCTGAATGATCTTCATAACGTCCACATGGACGCGGCCCGTTATCAACGTTTCGACGTTTCCGCCAAAAGATCTTTGTTGCCATTCCCTATTATCTCTCCCAATATTCGCAATCAAATTATATGTTTGAAGTCTTTGTATAATGTACGGTATATCGAAATGATCCCCGTTGTAGTCTATTATTATGTCTGGATCTACTTTTTTAACAAGTTGAATAAATCGTTTTAGTACTGCTAATTCACTTCCTAAAAATTCTCGTTCTGTTGTATCGGTTCCATCTTTCGCCACCAACAATTTTTTATATCCATCATTACATACTAACGAAATTATAATTATTTGATCATTTTTTGGATTTGGTACACCGATTTCCGGCGGGAGCACTTCGATATCATACGCCATTACTTTCGGAATAATTTTTGCTTCAGCTTTTGAAATTTCTGTGTAATGTACGGTTCTATTAAAGCATTCCAAGTTATCGCAACCGTGAAGATCAACATCTGAAAGAAATTTATTCCTAAATAAAATATCCGCTTCATAAATATTTCCATACTGTGATAATTCCTCCCGTAACTTCGGTATATTTCCGGGTAAGTCTACAAAAACTTTTATACACTTAGTTTTATTTTTCTGATAATATAATGGCA
>CAZUZI010000085.1:0-3646 GCA_964625015.1 uncultured Candidatus Saccharibacteria bacterium
TAAGCGGATGCAGCCGTTGAAGGTGTTAAATAATCAGTATCAGCAGTTAAGGCATCCGGTTTATTATCCCATTCGGATACTTTTGTGGAAGATATGCCATCCAAAACGGCTTGATTAGCGTGACTGTGTTTTTTGCTTACTGCATCGGCCAAATTTGCTTCGGTCTGTGAGTAAGTGTCTAAAAGGGCTTTGTTGGCATGGCTATGAGAAGCAGTTACGGCACTCGCAATATCCGTATCAGTTTGTGTATATGTGTCAAGCAGTGCCTTGTTTGCATGGGAGTGTTTGTTTGTAACCGCATCTGACAGATTGGCGTTTGTCTGGTCATATGTATCCAAAAGAGCCTTATTGTCATGCCCATGTCTTGCCGCCGTGTTAGAAGCAACTGCGGCTTTTTCGGTATTATCATAATCATTTGTTGAAAGGGCTTTTCCAGTCACCTTGTCAACCTTTAAATCTAATGCGGCTTGTGCCGCTGTACTTATTGGCTTATCCGCATCGGATGTATTGTCCACATTCCCTATGGCTGCTTCCAATTCATCAATTAAGGTAATAAGATCATCAGTATTTTCATTGAGCAGCTTGTCAAAATCAGCCTTTACGGTGGAAGATTGGCCCTGTATTACATCCGGCTTTGTGCGCCATATTGATTTGTTGTTGTCGGGTCGAGTAAACGCCATGTAATCACCCCTTAAAGAAAAGAGGACGGTTTCCCGCCCCCTATCCTATTTCCTTGTAGATTTCATTTGCCCGTTTTTCAGAATAGCCGAGAGCAACCAATGCTTTAATTTTTGCCGCCTTTTCAGTTCCAGAAATAGTCTTGCCGTCCTTGTCTTTTTTGCCTTCTACTCCGCTCATGGCGGCTTTTGCCAAAGCATATTCATATGCATTTTTGAATACACCGGCCTTTTTATCCGGCTCATATGCAACATTTTCCTTGCTGAAATATTCCGTTTTGGCTTTGTCAAGCGCGTACTTGTAAACATTTTCAACGGCTTCTTGTTTATCCGTATCAGTAAGACTTTGATATGCTTTAGATGCAATCATTTGGTCTAATTCTTGATATGCGGTTTCGCCTTTCGTTTTGGCAAACTGGGTATATGCCTTTGCATCCAAAACATATTGTTTTCCGTCATATGTTAAGTAGCCGGTGTTGCTGCTGGGATAAACGGTTGATTCGCCTAATTTTTCATAAAGCCGGTTGACTTCTTCGTCAACTTTAGTGATTTTGTTTTCGGAATAATAGCCAGGAGAAAGAGCATTTAATCCGGCCCGCGCCGCAACATTACCGCCGGAGTTTTTATTTTCTCTACCCCATTGGTCGATATATGGCTCATTTAACATTGATATGCCCGGTACTTTATTCCCCATTCGCCGCAAAAAAGATTCGCCTGTTTTTGTGAGTGGGCTGTCTTTTGGCGAATAGGTTGTACGCCTTGTTTCGTCAATGGTTCTTGCCACTTGCCCAAATAGAGTGGGTACAAACTGACCAGCATAGTTAGTTGCAATGTTCGCCGTTGCCGTTCCGATTGCTGTAGACGGTTCGCGGGTAAAGGTTGAAATTGTACTTGTTATGCCTTGCAACATGGAAAGATTAAACACAGGATCGGATACCCCAAGCAAAGCATCTAAAAATCGTGGAAATGCGCTCAAGCTCAAATGCTTCTCATTTTTAGTCATCCCCCACAATTCAACGCCCATCATAAAAGGCATGATTGAAGGGGTTATCCAGTCGATTGTATAGGATGACCCATCAGGGAAGTTTATGGCATATTCCTGTTGTCCTTGATTGGCTTCTGCCGCCGCTACTCTGCCTGTATCCGTCTGTCGTCCTGTTGCAATCCCTATAGAGCCAAGCCATGCGCCCAGTGCCATAATGCCCGTGCCAGTTAAACCGGTGGAGATTTCGTCTATAACTTCGGCGGCTGTTTTTTTGCCATTTTTGACGTTTACCAAAGCATCACCAACGCCTTGCATCAGCCTTACGGGGGAATATTCAACACCCCGCTTGATGATATTAAGAGGCGTTTTCTTAAATGGCACAGTACCTTCTAGGGCGATTCCTCCGGCTTTTTTAAGTATATTGCCAGAATTTGAAGCACTTCTAGAAAGTCGGCTCAACCCATCGGCCAAAGCGTTTGCATCCCTAAAGGTCGCCTTTAACGCTTCGTTGCCTGCATAATTCTGCGCCTTTTGCAAGGCTTCATTTGCAAGTTTTGTGCCGGATTGTAAAAATTCAGGCGTTAATTTGTTGGACTTCATGTATTGTGCCAAACTGTCCGAATATGCGCCGCTTATAAAGAAATAATCTTCTGCGTTCAGCATATCGCCATTGAATTTTCTAGCCTTTTCAAGAAAGCCGGTGTTGAATATCCTGCGGTTTTCCATAAATGCCGCTTGCCCGGTGAATTTATTCCCGGATGATATTGCCTTTTTATACTGTGTAAAGTCGCTTTTGGCAAAATCCAGTAAGGCTCTATCATTTTTTGATAATGGATTTAAAACGGCTTTTGTCCGCTCACCGTTTTTAATAAAAGCACTTTCCAATCCCGTTCCGATGGTATCTTTTATTTTTCTCAACGGTAGCATCATTGTATTGCCTAAAATGTTTCTTATGTGCGTACGAGGATTCCCCAACATTGATAAATACCGCCATGCGTTCAGCTTGTCTGCCCAATTGGCGGGCATCTGTTGAGCGATAGCCGCCGCTGCCCGGTCTGCCGCTTCGGCTATGCCTTCTGCGGTATTCTGCGATAAGATATCCGCAACATTGGATTCAGGAAGTTTGATATTGCCGCCGCCTTTTATCCCGCGATTCAGCTTATTGATTGAATTTTGGATGTAGATCAAATTACCTTCGGGGGTTAATCTTTTTAACATCCTCGCCGCCTGAACTACTTGCCCGGCATTTGTAAATTCACTCGCCAAGTCTGCGGTAATTTTAATGACGCTGTCAATGTCACCTTTTGCAGAAGCATCAATCAAAAGCTGTTCGCCTAAAGCAATATCAGTCTTTTCAATTTTTCTTCCGCCGCTTATAATTCCGTCCCATTCAGCCCTAGCAGTTTCTATGCCCTTAGATTTAATAATATTAGAGCCTTCACTTAATGCGGTTTTATCACTGATTGGAACATAAGAGAAAGTGCCGTTCGCAACCTCGTTTCTGATATAGTTTGCGCCTTGTTCTGATATGCCGCCTGCCTCTGCCGCCGTTCTTGTGAATCGGCTTGTAGGCCCTGCGTCAGAAGCCGCTGGAATAGAAATATCCCTTGCCGGAATTTCACCTTTTGGCAATGCGCCGTTTTGCGCTATAAGATCATCGGCAGTTTTTGGAATTGCATTTTCAGCTGCACCGACTGTGTTTTTACCATAATTCGTTTGAGCCGTTTTTAACGGGTTTTCAGAAGGTATTTTTTTAGGGGTTAAATTACTAGGCTTAACATCGTTTATCTCGGTGGCGGTCTTAAAAACTGGGTATACGGTGTTTGTGGATTGTACCACCTGCCTATACCCTTTTGCCGTATAATCAGGAATTATTTGTTTTGCAGTTCTTCCCCTTGTGATTAAGACATCACCATCAACAGACCGAACGCTTAAGGCATTATCCCCCACTTTTTCAAGAGCATCCAACGTTTCAGAAACAAGT
>CAZUZI010000086.1:0-3635 GCA_964625015.1 uncultured Candidatus Saccharibacteria bacterium
GGAACCACCTTAAATTTTTCTGAAAATTGTCTTGACGGCGGGGGGCATTACAATTAATGAGCGATAATGCTTTTCAAAAAATAGAAAAAAAGCAGACAAGTTTTCGTGGCGATGTTATGCGCCTGATGAGCGGAACTGTTTTTTCGCAGATTATTACCATTTTAACCATGCCAATCATCTCAAGACTTTTCTGTCCTGATGCTTTTGGTATTCTGGCTCTGTTCTCTGCAATCACAGGCGTGCTTGGATCGGTTGCCTGCTGGCGTTATGAACTGGCGATTGTTTTGCCAGAAAATGATGAGGACGCAGTTTCTCTGTTGTGGTTAAGTCTGTTTGCTACAGCTTGCACAACTTTTTGTGTCTCTATGCTTGTTGTATTTTTTGCTGAACCGATTTTAATAAAGCTTAATGCTTTAATTTTATTGCCGTATCGCTGGCTTATTCCTGTTTTTGTTGTTATTCAAGGAACATATACAGCCCTAACGTATTGGAACACTCGAACTAAGCGCTTTACTTGTTTGTCAACAGCTAGCATTCTCAATTCCGTTATGACAAGGTTTTTTAATGTTATTTCCGGGCTAAATAATTTTATTGGCGGGGGGGCAATGATCTTCGCGATGCTTTTTGGCCAGAGTATTGCCACGCTGACGCATATTGTCAATGTTATTCGCCATGATGGTAGCTTCATAAAACAATGGCTTAATTATTCGAACCTAGTTATTAATTTTAAAAGGTATAAAAAATTTCCGATATTTAGCGTTCCAGAAGCATTTCTTAATACACTTTCTCTTCAATTGCCTGCAATTCTACTTTCCTTTTATTTTGATTCAGCGGTAGTGGGTTTTTTTTCTTTTGGTCACAGATTGCTCGCAATGCCAATGGCGCTTGTAGGAAGTGCTATTGGGCAAGTTTTTTTTCGGCGCGGAGCGATGGCTAAAAATTCTGGGAATTTGCCTGAAGTTGTTGAAAATATTTTTCGTCGTTTGGTTACTATAGGTTTTTATCCATTTATACTACTGATGATCGTCGCGCCAGAATTGTTTGGATTTGCTTTTGGTAAAAAGTGGGTTGAAGCCGGAAATTACCTGCGGGTTCTTGCTCCATGGATGGCTGTAAATTTTGTAACTTCCCCTTTGTCAACTCTTATTTCTATTCTTAATCGTCAAGAATTCGGCATGTATTTTAATGTTATTTTGATTATTTGTAGGAGTTCTTCGCTTATTATTGGTGGAATAAAAAATGATGTAAATTTGACGTTAATTCTATTATCTGCTTCAGGTGTTTTTGCATACGTTTTTTTCAGTTTATATATTTTTGGTTACGCTGGCGTAAGAAAAACAAAAATTTTGACAATTTTGTTTACTCATTCACTTGTTTGTTGTTTATTTGCTGTTCCTGTTTTGATTGTGAGGTTTTATTTTTGTTCATTTGAAATGACCATGTTAGCATCGTGTCTAATGATCTCTCTTTATTTTATAAAATTCAGAAGTTTGCTAATTGGTAATTGAGTAGGAAAATAAGCTAGATTCAGCAGGCAGTAAAGTCAGAAAATAAATTATGTGGTTATATATTGAAAGTCTGATTGCATTATTTTCGATTGAATAGTTTGCTTATTAGTTTTAGATAGTGAGGCATGAAAATGAAGAATGAGCCCTTAGGTGGCCTAAAGGTTGTTTTAATTACCCAAGGGCTCTCTCGCGTTTTTTTTCCCTTAATAAGATCTAAGCATAAAATTGTAGGAGTAATAGAAGCTGCTCCTAGGAAAAAAAGGTAAAGGTTAGGGGGGCTTTCATTGTTTTTTTACAAGTAATTTATAATTGGCTAAGGAGAGCTTTTTTTAGAGAAAAAACTTTACACGATTATTGCCAAGGCAATGATATTCCATACTTTTTTCTTGATAAAGAAACTGAAAGTTGTATTGATCCCTGGTTAGAGAGCGTGAAACCAGACATTATTGTTGTGTATTCGATGTCTCAACTTCTTAAAGAAAAAATATTTAACTGGCCGAAATATGGTTCTATAAATCTTCACCCATCCTATCTTCCTGACTATAGAGGTCCAAATCCGGATTTCTGGTATTACTATTTCACGGATCTTAACCCTGGTGCAACTGTGCATTATATAGATAAAGGTGAAGATACTGGCGATATTATTGCTCAGGAAAAGTTTAAAATAGAGCTTGGGGTGAAGTCCCCCGAGAGATTAGATAAGCTAATTGGTGAAATCGGTGTTAAACTTTTATTAGAGAGTTTAAACCACATTGAAGCGGGCTGTGCTAAAAGAACTCCGCAGACAATTCAATCGCCCACTATTAGGGCAAGAAATTTAAAGCCAGAAGAACATGAGACGATAATTGATTGGGTTAATTGGCCAATAGAAAGAATCTGGCATCTTCTAAGAGGCACAGAGCTTTGGTTAAATGCCTTACCCTCACCCAGAGGGATATGGTCCCATCAAAAATGGACAATTGAGGAAATGATAAAATGTGACACTAATGGCTTTAATAAAGGTAAAATCTACAAATTTGGGTCGCACTATTTTGTCTTTTGCAGAGACGGAAAAATTAGATTGAGTATTAAATTTTCTTTAAAAAACTTTGTTAAAAGCATTTTAAAATTATGACCAATAAAGAAAAATACCGGGCTTTTTGCATAGAAGAATTAGGTATTCCAATTTTCAGCAAAGATTGGTGGCTAGATTCTGTATGTGGCAAAATGGGCTGGGATGTGGCTATTGTGGAAAAAGGGGGGGAGATTGTCGGCTGTTTGCCCTATTGCTTGCAGAACAGAAAAGGCTTTAAGTTTATTTATTTGCCAAAACTCACCCAAACGATGGGACCATTCATAAAATATCCAGAAAATCAAAAATACGACACCAGACTGGCTTATGAAAAGGAAATATTTAACAATCTGATTGATCAACTTCCGGGAGTGGCACATTTTTGCCAAAGTTTCCATTATTCTATTACAAACTGGCTGCCATTTTATTGGAAAGGATTTCGACAAACAACTCGTTACACCTATGTTTTAGAGAGCTTAGATAATTTAGATTCAATATGGAAAAATTTTTCAGCTAGCCTAAGAAATGAAATTAGGAAGGCAGAAAAATTAGTAATTGTAAAAAACAGTAGAGATGTAGATAGTTTCTACAAATTAAATAAAATGACTTTTGATCGGCAGGGTTTGACTATTCCATATTCTTTTGATTTTATATCAAAGTTAGATACTGCTTGTGCCAGTAATAATTGCAGTCGTATTTTTTTTGCATTTGATTCGCAAAATAGAATTCACGCAGCTATTTACATCGTTTGGGATTCCAATAGTGCGTATTATCTAATGGGAGGGGGGGACCCTGAATTACGGAACAGTCAGGCAACAAGTCTCTTGATGTGGGAAGCGATAAAATTTGCAGCTACTGTTACTAGAAAATTTGATTTCGAAGGCTCTATGATTGAGTCAGTGGAAAGATTCTGCAGATCTTTTGGTGCAGTGCAAAAGCCATATTTTCAGATTTCTCGAACGTCATCTAGGGTTTATCGGCTTCTAAGTGGCTTGCGTGAAATTCTCCGGTAAAATAAATTTATTGTAACTGTTCACGTGGTTGAAGTTTAACTGGGTCTTGTACATTTTTGCCAG
>CAZUZI010000087.1:0-3589 GCA_964625015.1 uncultured Candidatus Saccharibacteria bacterium
GCAACTCCCATAGAATATACTCACCTACAGGTACATTGTAATAAACAACTATTAATTTTAAATAATCAAACCCTTAACAATTTGTTAAATTTCCGATTTATTAAAATATAAAGATAAATATTTCTCATGTGGATTGTCAAAAGTTATTTTATTTTGTAGTATAGAAACGAACAAAAACATCTCATCTACCATAATATATATACTTGAATTTTACAAAAAAGGGGATATAAAATTATGTTACAATCACAAAAACTACAAAATAATTTTATGGCTATATGTACTGCACTAATAATACCGATAATGATTCTAAATTTGCTTGGCATTGTTGTTTCTATGATATGGTTAATTAGCTTAGGAGTATGGGAGCCAATTGTTATAGGGATTATATTTATGCTTGTATCTAGTTTTGCTATTTCAATTGCTCTTATGCCATCTTTACTTTTTGTCATTCCTGCATTAAGTGCTTTTGAAAAAGGCAGAAAGATGTTAGGGGCATTTTGGGTTTCCCTTAACATGTTATACACCATTGGATTAATAACTACTTGGTGCCTTTCGATAATGGCATTTTTTATGGATATGTCATTCGTTAACGACAGTTCAATTATTCCGGTACTTATTTGGTCATACGGAATTGCTCTTTTTCCTTGGATGTGGCTCGCAAAAAAAGACCAGCAAAGTAGTGGAGGAAATGAGTTTTCATTATTTTATACTTTCTTGGCTCAAATTTCATATATACTCGGAATGATTTTATTTTTATTTGAAGCAACATTTGGAACAATTGCTGTAATTTTCGGAGCAATAATGTTGTTTGGTGGAATTCTTGCTCATTTTGTTGTGTTCGGTGGAGAAATCAAAAAATTGTTCAGTAAAAAAGAAGTTAAGGAAGCTATCGAAATACTTGAAGAAGCACATCAAAAATTTGGAAGCAGAGGTTTTGATTTAGTTAAAGAATATGTTGAAAAATTAATACTTTCAGACAACAAACAATTTATTGATGCTATCCGAAAAGGACACTCAGCACGAAAGTATGTTTATTCTATGATTGCGAATGTGTCGGGAGATATGGTTGAAAGCGGTCATTATCATATTTATCGTGGTGTACTAAATCCAATGGGCCCTGGGGAAGATTTATTAAAGATTTTTGATTCGGCCATGGATGAACTCGTTAAGTTGGGTGATACAGACAAACAAAATGCCGAGAAACAAAAAGAGGCTGTTCGCGAAAATATACAGAACGTGGGTTAAAAAATGGAATTAACTAAAAAGAAAAATATTTTATTAATTATTGCCACTACTTTCTTATTTCTAGCACTAATTGACGGTTGGCCTTATGGATTTTTTACACTCTTACGATTTGTAGTTTTTACGATATCTGCTTATATTGCTTGGATGTTATACAAAGTAAATAATGAAAAAATGGTTTGGGTTTTTGGATTCTTTGCCATACTTTTTAATCCATTTATTCCTATCCATCTTACCCGTGAAATTTGGATTGTTATTGATTTGATTGTGGGAATATTTATGATTGTTTCTATTTTTACTATAAAATTAGAGCAGAAACTGTGATACAAATCAGTCGCCCGATTTATTAAAATCAAACTCCTTTTAGCTGTTAAAACAATCCTAATTTAATGTATAATTACCGAAGATAGTATCAATATAGAGGAAAAACATAATGACAGATTTTTTTTCAAAACGAAATGCTTATATTAAAATAGACGACAAACTGCAAATAGAATCAATGAATGATGATTTAAAAAATAGCCTTTGGTCCATAATCTATATTTATATTTTAAGTGATGTAAGATCTGGTAATTATCCTGAGTTTAACAAATTTTTATATCACCTTCTACTTAAAAAACCTATTGATTCTATTCCAGATCTTCCTTATTATAAATATCAAGAATGTAGAGAGCTATTTTTTAATTCAGAATGGCACTTTGTATATGATTTTATAGAACTTATAATTTTATATTTCAAGAACAGTAGTAAATATGAAGAATTTATAAAGACAATTAATCAGGTGTTGGAAAAAGAAAATTCAGGTTATAGAATAATTGATGAAAAAATTGTTGCAATAACAGATGATATTGAAAAAAAATCTATAGAAGAAGCCATAAACGATAATTCTTTTGATACTGTTAAATTACATTTAAAAAATGCTTTAGATAAACTATCTGACAGAAAAAATCCTGACTATAGAAATTCAATTAAAGAAAGTATCTCTGCCGTAGAAGTTGTTGTCCGAAGTGTCACAGGAGAAAAAACTTTAGGTAAAGCTTTGCCAAAATTAAAAAATAATAAAATTAAAATACCAGAAACATTAGAAACATCAATGGAAAAACTTTACGTATACACAAATGGAACAGAAGGATTAAGACATGCCATGATGGATATCCCGAATGTTAATTTTGAAGAAGCAAAATATATGTTAGTCGTCTGCTCAGCTTTTATAAACTATATCAACTGCAAATTAAGCAAACCCAAATAGATACAGAACCTTTTAGTTAATACACTTAAAGGAATAAAAAAAATGCCTATCGTTAACCAATGTAATAAATCAGGTTGTAAAAGAAATAAACAATGTGAAAATAATGATTTATATATGAAGCATCCTTATAATGATGCAGAATTTCAAAAAGATATTAAAAACCCAGAAATTTTAATTATCGGGACAACTCCTCCTTGGCGTTTTACATTAAACCTAGATGGCACTAGGAGAAATGAAGAGTTGTTAGATGAAGATAAAAATATAGATTTTTATTATGGGGCTAAAAAGAATAATTTTTGGAAAATAATACGTGTTATTTCACAAAAAGATTTAAAAGATAGAGACAAAATCCTCCAATTTTGCAAAGAAAAAGGATGGCTTTTTGTGGATATAATTAATGAATGTTACACTAATGACAAATATTCAGCTCTAGATAAAAATTTATGTATAAAAAGTTTTAATGCCACAATTTTTAAAATAATATCAGCAAGCAATATTAAAATAATATACTTTACTGGTGAAAGTAATGCTTATAAATGGTTTAATTCTGCTTTACAAAAAAATAGTAATTTTGAAATACTTGAAAAATTTTCCGAGTATCCAAAAATGGACACCAAACATCTCCCTAAATTTAAAATGCTAAAAATAAAAAATACTAACAAAAAAATACCTATCATTATGTTACCTTCTCCGTCAGGTAGTGCAAATAGAGGGATGTCTAAAACAACCGAATACTACAACAATTTTAAAAAATCAAAGAATACAAAATTAAATTATCTAGAATGGATATATGACACTTTATTATTAGAACAAGAATATGATAAATTTTTCGAACTAATTTAAGTTTTTATAAGGACTGAGCGAGTGAGAGTGTACTGTGAAAGGCGGAGCCGGAGGTACCCGAACGAGCGAAAACGCAGTAAAAACTTTAAATGAGGAAGAAAAAAGTGCGCCATATAGGAATCGAACCTATAACCTAACGGTTAAGAGCCGTTTGCTCTACCAATTGAGCTAATGGCGCATCTAAAAGAAGTGGATTGTCTCTTTTTTGTGCAGTATTTTTATTTTTTTGCAAGGCGTTGAGGTGTGAGCGTGTAC
>CAZUZI010000088.1:0-3543 GCA_964625015.1 uncultured Candidatus Saccharibacteria bacterium
GGCGATTAATGTCTGTATAAACGTCGCGTTCTTGCATTTGAAGAATTGTATCTTCGTGATTTCCTCTGACTGTAGCTAAACATTTATTAGCAATAGGAGAGAAGAAATCTGCATAACGATAATTACATGCGCCTACAATATCGGGAAAACTATTAAGAACCCATTTTGGTAGGGAACCTAAATCAAAGCGTCTGTCCTTAGTATTAATATAATCGCATCTATCTCCAAGATCAAACCAATAAGCATCGGGGTCTTGCTTAATTCTATCTACACAACGAACAATTAAATTCTCGTCTGTAGTTATATTCCCTATGTGAGTATCACCGATAAAGATAAATTTTAGCCAATCGGAACGGCCAACATTGAATTCTTTTTCTAGACTTAGCATTTAAATTCCTGTGTGTTTGAATTTTTTAACTGATTGCCATATTCATCAAACAATTTCTGTAATTTCTTTTCAGCAGATTTATATAATATATTAGCATTGGCTGAATAATAAACTCGTAATGTTTTCATTGGAATACCTAAAGCTACTGCTAAAACCAATAAACGTTCTTCTTTAGGAAGTTGTTTAATAATCTTCTGAATATCTAGGGCTTCGTCAGATAATTCTAACTGTACGACATTTTCTAAGATATCCTTAACTGCGCTCTTCATCTTTGCATTCTTCTAGAACTACATCGTAAACATTTCCGGTGATAGTATTCAAAGCCTTCAACGTTTCACCATCAAAATACAACTCATAGGGCGGATCTTCTTGGAAAGAAACGTCGCTGTAGACAAACTTAATCAGTCCGCCACCAACATTAAACTGCACCGAGTAACTCTTTGCACTTGTAAGATCAAGAGCTTTTAACATGCCATATTTATCACAATAAACTTCGTAGTTTGAAACTCCGTATACCATTATATATCTCCCTCATTTACCTGGATCACATTTCTACTATTCGCAGAAAGTGTTTGAAAAATAGAAAGCATCATTTCAGCTTTCTTTAACTCGCCTTTAAGAACAGTTATTTCTTTATCTAAACTGGCTAACTCTTTTAGCATATAAGATAGACGTTCACTAGTAGCTTCATCATAACCGTTTACTAAATAAGTGCTGTTAATATAAGTCATAGATTGTGGTTTACTATTAGAAAAGAAACGCTCATCTGTAGTAACTGTATTTACAATCTCAGCCTTAAACTTATCCAGCTCGGCTTCTAATACAGTCTTCTGTTCTTGTACTTGAGCCAGCTTAATAAAGTCATCTAAATACTTATCTACATCTGGAATATATTCATTTAGCATTTTCCAACTCCAAAATTCTATTGTAAGCATCCCTTAATTTATTAACTGTATCTAAATATCTACGCATTATCTCTATGAAGTCTGCAATAGTTAGTACAATTAATCTAGAACTTTCTGTTCTACCCTCGCGTAACTTCAAAGCTAAAATAGGAAATCTTTTTGGAATCTGGTTAGTGGCTTCTTTAATTGTTTTATCCATCCATTCTCTTTGTAGAGTAATGGATTTAGAACCCCCATAACCGGCCTTAGCTTCTACAAGAAAAGGCAAACCATCAACATTAAATTTAACATCACCTTGTAAAGCAGAATTATTAGTCTGTGTTCCAAAAGCACCGGAGTTGGGCATTCTTGCTGCGCGATCATCAAATTCTTTAAAGAGTTTTACTAACTCTCTTTCCCAATCTAAACCATAATCTCGATTAACGTTTGTCATTTATCCCAACTCATAAAATTTAGTAATGCTATCATCAAACATTAGATTAAAAGTTGCAATGGGACCGTTTCTATTTTTAGCTACAATAACATCAGCAATACCACGATCTTTTTCATCCAATGTATAAGTATATTTGCGGTGAATAAAGATAACTTTATCCGCGCTCTCTTCCAAACCGCCTGATTGACGCAAGTCTGTAAGAATAGGAATCTTACTTTTTCTGCTATCTACGCTGCGATTTAATTGCGAAACTAAGTAGATAAGAATATTTAAATCTTTGGCTAAAGACTTTAACTTGCGCGCAATCTTATATAAACCATTAGCTTCATTTTCTGCCTGTACAGGAATCTGCTGGACATAATCGATGCCAAATACTTCTATACCAGAATGTTCATGCGCAATTTTGATATGATTACATAATTCATCTATTGAAGCTGAAGCTGTATAAGAAATATTAAACGGAATAGAACGCAACATTTTAGCCGCTTGTTGTAACTTAACTTTCTCTTCCTCAGACATTGCCCCTTGCTTCAATCTTTGTGAAGGAATACCTGTCTCACAGGATAAAGCTCTTAAAGCGATCTGCTGATTGCTCATTTCATACGAAATCATTTCTGCTGGTACGCCGTTTTTAGCTGAAGTAATAAGCAACTGTAGAAGTAGCGAGCTTTTACCAACAGAAGGTCTGGCAGCAATAATTTCCAGATTAGACTTTTCTCCACCACCCATTAAAATATCATAAGTAGGAAAACCTGTTTTAATAAGATTTGAATCATCTACTTTATTAAAGATTGCGCTGATAGTGCTATCAAGTACCGAAGAAAATGTTTCTTCATCCTCACCACCTACACCTACATTGGCTACAATGGTACTTTTAATAGCTTCAATTGCAGTATATAAATCCCCTACTTCAATTCTTGGAGCGCGTTCTACTAAAGAGTAGAGACTGATTTGGGCTTGTCTTTTAATATATAATTCTTTGAGACTCTGGATATAAGAATCCACCAACTCTGGGTCATACTCCACATCGAAAATCTGTGAGATTACTGCTTCCCCACCAATTACAGCTAACTGTTCTGTTTGTGTCAATTTACTGATTAGAATATTTTTATCAATCTTTGAATCACAATCTTTTAAAGCCCTGAATACTACAATCCACGGAGAAGTGAAATATTCTTCCTTGAACCAAGTTATATAAGAAGGATCGTCTAAGATAATCTTTAATCCTAAACGTTCTAGATTAGAATCTATTGCAATATTCATTTTCTAACTCCATAACGTTTTAATTCTTCAACTCTAAGAATTGTTAGTGAGGTTAAATTCTCATTAACCTCACTAGTCTCTTCTTGGCCTTGCTTGAAAATGTTATTGCATACAGAATTGATATAATTAATTGGACTACCTTCTGTAACAACTACACTCAATCTTATAGCTTCTTTTACAGTATCTTCTCCGTATTGCTTTACAAGACGATTTAAAATTACCATTTCTTTTGAGCTAGGTTTTCTCTCGAAAGCATGTACGAAATCATCATATATCATTAGTTAAGTCCTGGGACTCCGCTGAAATCAAAAGGTGCTGGAGAATTACTCTTAGCATAATCTACCGGAGTATTCTGTTGATTAGAATTTCCTCTTGCAGAAAGAATAGCCTGCAAAGATGTTCCAGAAATAATAGCCACAACTTCTTCATCAGTAAGATTAAGCTCTCCTACAGCCGCCAAATCATATAATTCTTGCGTATTTTCTATAATTGGCATATCTCCGCGAGGAGTAAGAGTTACTTTTGTTTCTCTACCAGTACCAACTTGTGTAGCC
>CAZUZI010000089.1:0-3503 GCA_964625015.1 uncultured Candidatus Saccharibacteria bacterium
CGAAAAACGAGGTGGAAGTCTCAATCCCCTAAAGCGGGTCATGGGTATTCTAATTCAATGAAACGTTGCCCGAATTTCCAAATGGGGGGCACAAGTCTCAATCCCCTAAAGCGGGTCATGGGTATTCTAATTCCGAGTGACGAACGGATAGATAAGCTCGAATGTCGTCTCAATCCCCTAAAGCGGGTCATGGGTATTCTAATGTTCAAAATGGTAAAGCACAAGAGTGTCCAATCAGTCATGTCTCAATCCCCTAAAGCGGGTCATGGGTATTCTAATCTCAGAGGATAGGATCGAGCTTTTGGAAAGTCAAAGTCTCAATCCCCTAAAGCGGGTCATGGGTATTCTAATAGCGATTCATCACTCCGGCGGACACTGTGATTGAGTCTCAATCCCCTAAAGCGGGTCATGGGTATTCTAATGCAAAGGAGTCAAGATGAAGGTGATCAACACAACACCTCATGTCTCAATCCCCTAAAGCGGGTCATGGGTATTCTAATGAAACCAGTGCAAAGACTGCGATAACAGAGTCAACGACAAGGTCTCAATCCCCTAAAGCGGGTCATGGGTATTCTAATTAAGGGCAGTTTTCGTACAGTGGTGGTGTATGCCACCAAGTCTCAATCCCCTAAAGCGGGTCATGGGTATTCTAATTGATGACGAGCGTCACGGGGGTGTTCCACGGTGACCAAGTCTCAATCCCCTAAAGCGGGTCATGGGTATTCTAATATGAAATGATACGTGATGGCAAGGTTCCGCATTATCGTGTCTCAATCCCCTAAAGCGGGTCATGGGTATTCTAATATCCGTCAAAGCTGACAGCGGGACTCACAAGTATCTGTCTCAATCCCCTAAAGCGGGTCATGGGTATTCTAATGGTCAACGGCTCAGTGAGCCTTGACAGTTCCGTAAAAAGTCTCAATCCCCTAAAGCGGGTCATGGGTATTCTAATAAAAAGCTCTTGCATGAAGCGTGTTTGACGAAATTGAGTCTCAATCCCCTAAAGCGGGTCATGGGTATTCTAATTAGGCCTCACTACGAGCCTCATTGATGGCTCTGTGTCTCAATCCCCTAAAGCGGGTCATGGGTATTCTAATAGCAAGATCAGCTGTCCCGCGAAGAGGACAGAGACGTCTCAATCCCCTAAAGCGGGTCATGGGTATTCTAATCCTATCTCCGTGGATTTATAACGGCTTGGGAAATGAGTCTCAATCCCCTAAAGCGGGTCATGGGTATTCTAATAGCAACGTTTCCAAAAAGGAGAATATAATGGAAACTAGTCTCAATCCCCTAAAGCGGGTCATGGGTATTCTAATTCCGATGCCGTTGTTACTGATGCCGTTGTCGCGCATATGAAGTCTCAATCCCCTAAAGCGGGTCATGGGTATTCTAATATAATGGCTCGCTAAAGCTTATTGACGGCAATATCTGGTCTCAATCCCCTAAAGCGGGTCATGGGTATTCTAATATCGCAAAACATACATTTATCAAGCCAGTATCTCCGTCTCAATCCCCTAAAGCGGGTCATGGGTATTCTAATGATCTTGTTCAAACCGCAGGTAGTGCGTTTTACTAGTCTCAATCCCCTAAAGCGGGTCATGGGTATTCTAATGTTTCAAAACTAAAAACCCTGGATGTTTTGGGCTCGAAGTCTCAATCCCCTAAAGCGGGTCATGGGTATTCTAATTCAAACAAACAGCTCTACTTTTTGAGGGTTTCGAGTCTCAATCCCCTAAAGCGGGTCATGGGTATTCTAATGAAAATGATAGAAAGCTATAATCGTAACCTTGTTAATGGTCTCAATCCCCTAAAGCGGGTCATGGGTATTCTAATACTCCGAAACGCTCCGAATTGTCAGCGAATCTTGCGAAAGTCTCAATCCCCTAAAGCGGGTCATGGGTATTCTAATGATCAGCCTTGTCGGGGTCGGTGATGAATACACAGCTATGTCTCAATCCCCTAAAGCGGGTCATGGGTATTCTAATGAAGCTGTTTATTCTACGCTGTCGGATAATATACAAGTCTCAATCCCCTAAAGCGGGTCATGGGTATTCTAATCGCCAACGCTGCAAACGTTACAATGTCGTCGGAAAAGTCTCAATCCCCTAAAGCGGGTCATGGGTATTCTAATGAAGCGGGTGACATGGACGTGTTTTACCGGTCTTTGGAGAGTCTCAATCCCCTAAAGCGGGTCATGGGTATTCTGATGGCCAGCATCAAAAAGCACTTGGGCGTTGACCAGATTCGTCTCAATCCCCTAAAGCGGGTCATGGGTATTCTGATTAAATTCTTCTATGATCCTGATTTAGCTTATCAGTAGTCTCAATCCCCTAAAGCGGGTCATGGGTATTCTGATTCCGATGCCATAGCAAAACAAAACGCCAAGCATGGTAGTCTCAATCCCCTAAAGCGGGTCATGGGTATTCTGATTCAGTCAGTCATTGATCAGCTGCAAAGTTGGGTCGATGACGTCTCAATCCCCTAAAGCGGGTCATGGGTATTCTGATTTGCATCGAGTACTCAGTAACAAGTGGAGTTTTTTCAGTCTCAATCCCCTAAAGCGGGTCATGGGTATTCTGATGCTCAGTATATACAGTGGTTGACTTTATCAGCGCCTGGTCTCAATCCCCTAAAGCGGGTCATGGGTATTCTGATCAGATTCAACTAATCACAAAGTCAGGGCTTGTTTATACAGTCTCAATCCCCTAAAGCGGGTCATGGGTATTCTGATACACTTGGCAGCTCCACAAAGTCCGCTCAGCTGTTTGGAGTCTCAATCCCCTAAAGCGGGTCATGGGTATTCTGATTGAGGCATGGGTCGATGACAAGGCCGCTCAGCTGGAGCGGGAGTCTCAATCCCCTAAAGCGGGTCATGGGTATTCTGATGGCAATGAATCCGTCAATGTATATTCTATGCAAAAAAAGTCTCAATCCCCTAAAGCGGGTCATGGGTATTCTGATCTGGAGAGTGCTCTTGAGGCGCTCCAGAATTACGAGTTTTAGTCTCAATCCCCTAAAGCGGGTCATGGGTATTCTGATACTGAAGAAATAGAGGCTTTAGAGTTCGTCAAGATAGAGTCTCAATCCCCTAAAGCGGGTCATGGGTATTCTGATTTGACAATGGCTCTTTAAAGCTCATTGACGGATTAGTGTCTCAATCCCCTAAAGCGGGTCATGGGTATTCTGATTCCACGCTTTCCGACAATACGCAAGTAGAGGCCGTCACAAGTCTCAATCCCCTAAAGCGGGTCATGGGTATTCTGATGGAAAGCAAGTCTTGATGCCGTCATTCACCAGCTGGAGTCTCAATCCCCTAAAGCGGGTCATGGGTATTCTGATGGCGTGGAGTGTGTTTACTGAAATAGAGGCTTTGAACGGTCTCAATCCCCTAAAGCGGGTCATGGGTATTCTGATTCACGCAGGACGGCAAGCAGTTTCAAGCTTGCGTCGGTCTCAATCCCCTAAAGCGGGTCATGGGTATTCTGATAGCTCCCTTTATATCT
>CAZUZI010000090.1:0-3444 GCA_964625015.1 uncultured Candidatus Saccharibacteria bacterium
TTTATGCGTTCAGTTATCGTCCCTTCCGAAAAGGTTCTTCAGCAGCTTTCCGGCTGCTAGAGCACCTATAGTAAGCCCAATCGCTCCTGTCCTGACCGGATGTGCCGTCATGGTTGACTGGAGCGTGTCCAAAACCTTGAACTCCTTTCCAGTCACCTTCCTTATACCGCCCCGTAAACCCCCTAACGTATCTCGCATCACTCGCCCGGTACCGGCCATAAGTCTGTTTATACCCTTGAACTCCTTCAGCGGGGGAAAACCCCACTCCGGGGTAACTTCCGCCAATTTTACAACCATCTTGACCATATATCCTCACTCCCCATATACAGCCGCTTCTAACCGTTCTATATTGTCTATCAGGTCCTTGACCGTCTCGATCAGACCCACATCCGGCGCCGGAGTGTCTATCCTGTAACGCAACAGGTACTGGGTGAGGAATCCCTTCACGTCCGACAACCCCTTCACGTACTCTACGAAGGTTTTGTGGTCGCTCTTGGTGAGAGAGGGGATCTGGAGTATCTGCCTGACCGTTGCATCCGGTACATTACCGTCTGCCGCCAGCTTGACCGCAGCGTTGTAGGCTGCCGTCTTTATCTCCTCCAGATTCACATCATCCAGGTTCACATCGTTCATGTCTGGCACCGCCATTTTCTTCTTTTGGAGTTCCGACGCCGGAGTCACCAGGAACCGTGCCTTTCCGTTTCTGGCACCCTCCATTACGGTCTCCAGTTGGTCAGGATCGAGTCCGAGTTCCGCCAGTTTCACTTCCATGTCGATATCGCGATACACCGTTTCCCGGGTTCCACCCCTATCCAACCACCATACACGACCGTCGTGCGATAGTTTCACCAGATTGTCCGGCTCCAGCGCGCCTTCTTTCAGAAGTGACCTGTCGGCCGGTTTTACCCGGGCCAAACACCAGTCTTGTGGAATATAAACCGTCCCGTCTCGCTTCACCGGGTACCTCAATAACTCGGCCCTCTTGAACAGATAGTGTTCGGTGGACGACATCGTCACCCCGGAGAACCTGTCCGGCGTGCCTTCGGTGACTATAATAGGCTCGGAAAAGAAGGCCGTTTCACCGACGTTCCCAAAAAACCCCACCAGATCATTGGTCTTTAACTCCCCTATCTTCTCCAGACCGTACGCCGCCTCTATGGGAGACACCTGGTCGATCATCATGGTGTTGAAGAAGAAGTAGTTAGCGGTCTTGACCAGTTCCGGATCGGCCTTTTCTTCCCCTAATATATCAACCACAACTTCTGCCGCGGACGAAAGGACCCCGGCGTTTCGCCCACCTAACTTTTCAAGTTCCATGCCTCGCAGTGAAAGCACCGCGGCGGCCTGTCCACGGGTCAGGGCCGTGTACTTGCCCTCGTCTATTATGTTTACATCGTACAGATCTCCATATCTGTACACTTCAGCGATTTTTAGCATCCCTTCTCCCGCCTTTTCAGTAAAAATTGGGCTATCTGCCAGGGTGGCCAGTGCAAGGTCTATATCGTCGTTGTTTGGCCAATTCAGCCTGCCGTTTCTGTCCATGTTCTTTACTACGCCCATGCCTCGAGACACATAAGCCCCAGTCTTCACGATAGGTTCGTCGGAACCATAGCCTTCGGTATTATTGTTTCGAATTGTTGTAGACGTCACCACTGTCTTTCTGCGCACCGGTTTCCCATCCATGGGAATGTGGTTCAGCATCTCCTGATTAAACGAGTAGGGCGACAGAGGGCATATCCTGCCGTCCCCGGTGACAAATGTGTCGAAAGAAGCCAGTTTTCCATCATGAATGATGATCGGGGCTATGAAGGAGACTCCATCCTTACTGAAATAGATCCCCCCGGCATCATTCACACTGGCGCCATCCTTCAGGATCACCTTTATTACCTGTGGATTTATATAGTTATGCTCCCTGTAAAATTGCTTTAATATGAGCAGCGACCATTGTCGCCTGTCAGGGGGCAGCTGCGTTGAAAAAGCGTCCATGTATGTCTCCTCCCTTCAACCTGTTCAAACCCCGTTCGCTCCTAGCTCACCCAATGGGTGGCGTGGTTGGAGCGCCCGTGGCGTCTATGTGCATATGGATCATGTGTTGTGTCAGCAGCACCACGGGGATGAAGTTGACGGTTAAACTACCCATGATATTGGTAGTAGCCTGTACCGTAAGCGGTAGTCCCCCACCAGTCAGCAGCGCCGTTCCCCCCATGTCCGCCAGCATCACCTTATTCAGTTTCAACATGTTCAGAGCCGGGGTGTCCAGTAGCTGCACCTTCTTACCATACAGTTCCATGGTGTCTGCTGCCCGTAACTGATACTTTTTAGTGGACACGGAGTGTTTTGCACTCGGCGTCCACGACACGGTGTTGCCCCCGGCGCTCGCTTTTATGTTCAATATATCCGATCCATTTCCCTTTATAGTGAGAGTGTCTCCTTTTATACGGATCTCGAACTTTCCAACTTCCATCTTGAATTCCCCATCGAGAGACTTCATACGGACGTCCGGTCCGTCTATCTCTAACGATATGCCTTTCCCGTTCTTCCTGTCCTCAAATCTGTACCCGGTTGGCGTTCTCTTCGACTGTGTATAGTTCTTGTCAGCATCTGAAATAACTACTTCCCTGTATTGTCCACTGGAAGAAACCTCATCTGTATCCCTAGTCAAGCACGGTCCCGCCGGGCCGTTGTACAGCAGTTTCTTCTCCACCCTACCGGTTGGGAGCAGTTTCTCCGTCACCAGATTCTCCATCTCCGGAGGCCAGGCTTTAGGGTCTTTAGGTTTGTACGTCCCGAAACTCCAGCCCTTCTCCGAATCGAGATACGTATCTTCGGTGCGTATCTCCAGACGTGGAATGTAGATCTGTCCCATTATCTTTTTGTCCTCTCCCATCCCGGAGAACAACCCCATCCTGTAGTAATTATGGGGCTCCTCCTCGTCCTGTGGGGCAGTGAGGTACAACGAGGCTATCGATTCGGTCAGGGTCATGGCCGTTAATATCTTGTCCTCCACGGTCCGAAAGAACCTCACGTCACCGGAAGTGTCTTTTATGTACTCTTCCGACTTTTTGGGCAACGAATGGGGGTCTGGAGTGTATGTTAGTATCTGATACCGGCCGTTCTGCTCCAGTATTATGCAGGGCGTACCCTTAACAGGCTCGCACACGCTGGTGACTGACACCCCGGACCCATCCAGCTTCTTCGAAACAGAAAAGACCGGGGGTAACACCCCGGTGAGGACCCCTCGATCGGTCAGAACATCCACCGAAGTGATCCTCCCCCTGGTGTAGCGTGTTCGCAGAACGACACCCCGTATCAGGTTATCCATTTTCCTTTTCCGGCCTCCTTCGCCGCTCGAACAGGACTTCCTTGAATCTGGAATTGGTCGTCCTTACCCAACCACTCTTATCGACTATCTGAATAGATGTATCGGACGTATACACCCGCATC
>CAZUZI010000091.1:0-3412 GCA_964625015.1 uncultured Candidatus Saccharibacteria bacterium
CTGTTGCGCCCTTGAAGATCAAGCAGGAATACAGGAAGCAGAGAAAAGAAATATTAAGCCGGGCAATCCTGGAAGGCAGGAAAAGAACGACCGGATAACTTTATAAAATTTAATCTATAACTTTAAGGCCCTCATACCGGGGGCCTTTTTTATCGCCTCCCGGACTTGCCTTGCAAACTGTAACATCTTATCCGCTCGGTCTCTCCCCGTATCATAAGCCTTATATATAACTTCTATATGAGATAATACAGCATCGAGGGTCCATCGTTCAGCTTCTAACTCTCGTTGTTTCTCTGAATTTTTATTTGAGCTTCCCATTGCTTTACTCTCTCCCTGATTTCCTCAATCTTTCGGTCCCGGTTCCAGTTACTCTTTAATATTCCCTCCAGCTCCATCAATATTTCATCAATCGTGGACGGCAAGGTAAACTTCTTCTCTTTACTCAATAACTTCTTATAGATATAAATACCCCTGGCCCGTTCCTGCTTCCTTAGTTCCCTCTTTACTGCTTCCCGAAGGTTTCCCGACGACCTCACCCCCGGTATTTCTGAAACTGTGACCGATGGAATTTTTGAAACTGTGACCGTCTGATTAAGGCCAAATACATAGTCGCTGTCCTGTTCCGGCTGGTTTTTTGAAACTGTGACCGGCAAACCAGGCAATTTCCGCTCCTCCCGCAATACGGTAAAATCATCCTCAAAATTCAACCGTTTCATGCCCTCCCTTTTCTTTCCCCTTCCTCACTTTTCCTTCTCCTTCTTCTCTCTTCTTTCCCCTGTTAATTTGTTAATTTACCGTTCTCCAGAACCTATAAAAAATCTACAAGTAGACTTTCTGTCTGGTTCACACTTCAACGAAGCCTGCCCTCCGTCATAAATAACATCGGGTCTTACGTCTTCTCCATGTGCATCTTCCGCCGAACTGGCGGTGTTTTTGTTTATATACCAATTCCGTAAATTCAAAGCTGCGTTTAGGTCGCGGTCGATCCTTAAACCGCATACTGGGCATTGGTATGTTCTTTCCGACAAAGACAACTGTTCCCTGACAGCGCCACAAGCTGAACATCTTTTAGATGACGGATAAAATCTATCCGCTTTGATTGCTTCAAATCCGTTCCATCTTGCTTTGTATTCTGTTTGTCTACGAAATTCAGCTAGTGAAGCATCTTGGATTGATTTAGCTAGGTTATGGTTCTTGACCATGCCTTTGACGTTCAGATCCTCTAAAACAACCACTGATAATTGTTTGGTTCTCGCAATCTCAGTTGTTGCCTTATGGGTCGAATCTGAACGAATACAAGCGATCCGGTAATGTAGTTTGGCAATTCTTTGCCTGGTTCGTTCTCTTCTATGGCTTCCTTTCTGTTGTCGAGCCAACCGTCTTTGCAGTTTTGCTAATTGCTTCTCTGACTTCCGATAGGCTTTTGGATTCTTAAATTGCCGACCATCAGAAACAACTGCCAGAGTGTTGCTACCAAGATCAACGCCCAGAATATCCCCACCTACAAATTTTTCCGGCTCTTGTTGGTTATGGTGGCAAAGTGCCGAAATAAACCACCGTCCGGCTCGTTCCGAGATTGTAATTGAAGCCACTTTTGCACCTACCGGAAGATAGTTCTTTTCTTTGAGTCTCAGGCAACCTATACGGGGAATCTGAATCTGCCCCTCTTCAATATGAATTGATCCGGTTAATCTGAATGATTTCTTGCTGACTCGTTTAGTTTTGAATTTAGGATAGCCGACCTTTGGACCTTTTCCTTTGAGTCCATTGAAGAATCTTGAGAAGGTTTGTTGTAGATCACGAAATGCCTCTTGTGCTGCTGCTTTTGAATACTCAGTCCACCAAGGAATGTTGTCTTTCTTCCAGATATTCCACGCCAGGTGCAATTTCATAGCATCAGGTGGGATTTCTCTGTTTTTAATTCGTGCAAGACCCCAATTCCAAGCAAATCTCTTCATCCCGGCATGGCCAAGTAACAAAGACTTCTGTTTATTATTGGGATCTAATTCAGTCTTGTATGATCTGAGATTCTTTGGTTTCTTCATTTGCTTTCTTCTTTTTACGAATCTCTGCACTGCGCTTGCCATAGACCTTGGCAGAAAATGAAGACATCAAAGTTAGCATATCTTCAACAAGTTCTTCTTCATAAGATTTGCCCACAACTTTTTCGATACATTCGATTTCAACACCATATGACTCAAAAAAAGATTCAAATACACCATACATAAATCGAGTGAGCCTGTCCTTGTGTTCCACCACAACTCGATTCACGTCACCGGAAGAGACCAACTTAAACAAATTTTTCAACTTAGAGCGAGAATCAGACATCCCCGATGCTACTTCTTCTAGGACATAAGGAACATAATAACTTTTTGATGCGCAATACCCAAGCACTCGACCTTTTTGCCGTTCCAGATCCCCTTTTTGTTTTTGGTCATGACTAGACACTCGACAATAAACTGCGACTCGCTCTAATTGATTTGTTGATACTTGCTCCACACCTTGCAGTTTTTGAGTATCAGAGAGTCGATATCTACGATGACCGCCCTTAGTACGAACAGGATGGAGTTTACCTGCAACATCCCATTCTCGTAAAGTTTGAATTGTAACACCGAGTAACTTTGCTGTCTTACCTATGCTGATCAACTGATTCACGATCACGATCCTCCAACATTTCTTGCAAGACTGATGACCATTTATCGTAGATCCTTTGGAAATCATCTAAAGAAGGAACTTCTTCCAGTTCAAAAGGCATCTCGAAAACACGTCCATTGTCCAACTCAAACTCGGTAGATGTTACTCGAACAACCATTCTCTTTTCCATCCTCCACCTCCTAATATACTATACTCCATAAACGATGTCAAGAGATTTTTATAGATACCTTAATTTTTTTATAGGTTTTAAGTCATCAGTTGTCAACCCTTGAAATTATGACTGCGTAACTTATTGTAATTATACATCAATGCCTGTGAGGTAGGTTTTTTGCCTCTATTTTTCATTTTTTATCTCTAAAACGGCCCTTTTGTGTCTTTATACGAATCCCACTTAAAAATTCATTCCAGCGAATTTTTCCCCGCCTCACGGCCATTTTTCTCGCCTATTTTTGATATGTCCGTACTCCCCGTTTTTTTCCTCGCCGGATTACCTCCAAAGCGATAGGGATGACAAGGGCAGGTTGGTGCTGGGCACTCGGATACATAGAGGCGATCTCCATTGCAGCATTGAAGACAGAACTTTCTGATGATCTTTACTGACACGCGCCGTTTGCCCATACGATAGGGATAGAAAACGCAACTCCCTGTATATGCCTTATTTCCAGAACAATTTAGAACCTCCTTGGAATTAAATTGACTGTTTCCGCATACACACTGGCGGCAGAACTCATGGACAGCCTCGCTGGGGGTGAATCTT
>CAZUZI010000092.1:0-3363 GCA_964625015.1 uncultured Candidatus Saccharibacteria bacterium
TCTACAAAATCACTTATTTTCTCCCAATCATACATCTTTTCATCAAATGTAAAAGTCAATACTTGTAAATTTCCTTCTGATTTATTATACTGGTAAATTATTTCATTATATATTTTCATCTTTTCATCAAAATCATATTCTTCCCCTGTTTCATGATTTAACTTTGAAATTGCAAAACATAAAACCTGAATAATTTTGTTTATGTCTGCATAAAATACAAATTCATAGAAACAATTATCAAAAAATTTCAGATATTCATCAGAATTTTTTTTATTTATATATTTCAATTTTATCTTTTGCTAAATTATATTGTTCCAGAATATTATTAATAATTTCATTTTTAAAAATTTCTGTATATTTATCTGCTCTTCTCTGTAACTCTTCAAGATTATATTCTTCATTTATAAATTATTCATCCTTTCTCTAGCTAATTTACAATAATTAGAACTTATTTCTATCCCTATATATCTCCTACCCATCTCTTTAGCTACCTTACAAGTTGTTCCAGAACCCATAAAAGGATCTAAAACAACCATATTCTTATAAGTTAACATTTTTATAAGTCTTCTTGGAATTTCTTCTGGAAATACTGCTGGATGTTCTTTGATATTTCTTTCAGGAGAAATATTCCAAATTGATTTTGTATATTCAACAAAATTTTCTTTTGTTAAATCAGATTCTCCGTCTTCTTGTAATTTTAAATTCCATTTTGAAAATATAAGAATGTATTCAAACTGAGAAGGGAATGAAGGACAAGAAGGTTTCATATAACTTCCCCAAGCACATCTATTTGAAACATTATTTTTATTCCATATAATTGTTGAAAATGGTAAATATCTTTTCTTCATAAACTGAATAAAATCAGAATGAACAGGGACTCTACCATTGTTTTGATCCCCTATATTTATACAAATTCTTCCTCCATTTTTAACTTTTGGATATAAAATATCTCCAAATAATTTTTTCATAAATTTCATATATGACTGATATTCTTGTTTATCATCATATAAATCATATCCATCTTTATTGTATTTATTATTTCCCAAATCAACATTATATGGAGGACTTGTTACAACTAAATCAAATGTTTCATCATCAAATTGATGTAACAAATCCTCACATTTTCCACAATAAACTACATTTCTTTTGTTTTTATCAAATTTCATCATATATTTTTTATTGAAATAGCTCCTTCTAAATTTTCAATTAATTTAAGAAAATAATAATATTTATCTATTTTATAATCAATTTCTGAATATTCAACAGGCTTAAAATTCTTATCTAATAGAACTCCTATTTCAAAACTTTCATCTTGTTTAGGTAAATATTCAGCATCATCCATATTTTCACTCCTTAATCAAATATCATACATTTTCCTGGGTGGGTATTGTTAACTTATTTTTTAATTCTCCAAATACTATACTTCCATTTTTAAATTTTTTGAATTGTTCTTTATATTTTGCATATCTATTCAAATCTAATCTCAATATATCAAAAGGAGAATAGTTATAATATCCAAAAGCTTTCAATATTTCAGGTTCACAATAATAAATTTCTGATAACTTTTGCATTCTTTCATGTCTATCCCAAACAAGATTAAAATTTAAAGATTCCCTTTTAAATTCATTAAATTTCAATTCTTCTTCTAATTTTTGATATTGATGATGATTCATATTTAAAAACTCCCTGGATAGGTCTCTATTCCACATATATCCTCATAAGATATTATGAATCTTTTAGAATAATTTGGTGAATGAGTAGAATATAGATTTGCTATAAAAAAATCATTATACATGCAAATGTCTTCTTGAGCAAGTTCTAAATAATTTCTTTCGTGATATTCAAATTTTGAAATTAAATTATTTGCATCAACACAATATCCTTGCTCCTCTGTTCTTTTTTCTGATTCCAATTTCTCCCTACCAAACCCAGTATCTTTTCTATATTTACCATAAACATTATAGCTTATTTTAGAAGGGCATTCTTCTGAAACTCTTTTATCCCAAAAGTCAAAAATTCCTATCGGATGTTTCAAGAATATCCTTAATATAATATTGTAATATTCTCTACTAGTGGGAACTAGATCAATCATATTTCTTTCAACTAAAATTTTATAAAGAAATTTCTTATACGCATTATCAGCATAACAAAGTCTAACTGGTTCCTCTGATTTCTTAAAATTTATTGCAGCACTAAAATCTGCTTTAACCCCTAATCTATCATTAAGCATAAAAATCTCCTTTTATTTGCAACAACCATTTAAATATTCATCAGTTATAAACACTTTCCCTAATTCTAAATCAAACAAATTATATACTTGCTCTTTTTTAATATCACCAAAAACAACTAAAGAAGAACCTTTTGTTGATGAACCAACTTCTTTACCATTAAGTAAAAACTTTAGTCTTCCCTTAATAAATATAACTAATTTAGCATTTTCAAATATAATTTCTTGAAAATGTTTTGTTTCAGTAGAAGCAGGTATCAGCATACATAAACAATTATTTTCATATTCTGTTTCATTTGCTTTTTTAACAAAATATTTTAGCTGTTTACCATAGGGAGGATTTAACCACATATTTTCACCTTTAAAAATATTCCAATCAATTTTTAATGAATCTACTTCTTTTGTTATATAATGTTTACATTTGCTATTATCATCAGAAGCTGCTAAATCAACTTTAAACTTAAATATTTTATTCAATTTGTTATACAAATCCCAATTTGTTTCCCATTCTTCTGTTTTTGATTTATTCATGTATCCTCTTTTATCATTCATTGCATTCTCCTTTTTCAATAATCAAATCAAAAGAATTTGATATAACAGGTTTTATTGAAACATCATTCTTTGTTCTAATTCTTATATTAAAATTCTCATCATCAGTTCCATTATTTATTATCTTCATAATTTCTTTTCCATTTTCTGAAAATAATGTTAAAACATTATCTTTTGAAATTAAAAAACTATCCATAATAAACTTTCTCCTTTATCCACTCTAAAATTTCATTTCTTGTTAATTCTTTATATCTTTCATTAAAAATTTCTTTTCTCCTCTTATTAATTATTATATTTCTTTCACTAAATATTACTTGAATACCTTCTTCAAATTTAACTCCAACACTTTCACTTGTTGTATATATTGTTTCAATATTTCCAATAATTGGACAAAAGAAACAATAACCATCTTCTGTTGATATTGACAGATATTTACATTTATAACCATTTTCATAATTTATCATAAAAATATTTTTCATATATTTATCCTTTCAAAAGAAAAGAGATGAAGAATTAATTCTTCATCTCCTATATTAACCTCTTCAACCTATTGTAGCAAATTTGTTAATCTTTTATCCATAACTTTT
>CAZUZI010000093.1:0-3328 GCA_964625015.1 uncultured Candidatus Saccharibacteria bacterium
TTAACTTAAAAGAAATTATTAAATATTATAATAATATAATGAAAGGATAATATGAATAATAGAATATCTAAAGATGAATATTATTTAAATATAGCTAAATCTGTCTGTGAGAGATCTACATGTTTAAGAAGAAAATATGGTGCTATTATTGTTAATAATGATGAAATAGTTGGAACTGGATATAATGGATCTCCTAGAGGATGTATTAATTGTAATGAAAATAATATTTGTAAAAGACAACAATTATGTATTCCTAAAGGAGAAAGATATGAATTATGTGAAAGTATTCATGCTGAAGAAAATGCTATAATATCTGCTGGAAGAAAATTATGCATAGGATCTTTATTGTATTTATATGGTTTTGATTTAGAAAATAATTGTGAAGATATAAATGCACATGCATGTAATATGTGTATAAGATTAATTATAAATTCTGGAATAATTGGAGTTATAAATAGAAGTGATATTATTGAATGGAGGTATTATTTTGGATAATAATATGAATAATTTAAATAATTTAACTGATGGAAAATTGAGAATATTAATAAATTCTTTTATAAAATTATATAATAATAATGAAATATGCATAGATGATATTGAAAATTTATGTAAATTTGTATATTTTAATGGTCTTAATAAAGGAAAAGAAACTGGATATGATATAGGGTATAGAGATTGTCTTGAAAAAGAATATAACGAGGAGTATTAATTATGTTAAAAATAAAATCAATTCTTAAAGATAATTTAAATAAAGATTTAAAAAATAAAATAGATAAAGTAGAATGTGATTGTGAAAATGGAATATTAATGGTAGAAGATATAGATAATTTATTAATGGATTTATATAAAGTTATATATGAATTAGGAAAAGAACATGGATATTATGAAGGATATGAAGAATGTGAATTTGATATAGGAGATTATTAAAATGAATGATAATAAATTTACTAAAGATATATCAATTGATTTATTTAATTTTATAAATCCTTTTCCAAATAAAAAAGATATAGAAAATAAGGATTTATTAATAAAGTTCATAGAAAGTCAATTAAATTATGTTTATATTATAGGATATGATCGTGGATATAACTCTGGTTATCAGAGATGTATAGATAAAAATAAAATTAATAATCCAAAATATTAAAGGAGAAAATAATAATATGTCAGTAAAATTATTAAATATAGACAAAGATTATGCAGAACGAATAGAAAAAGCTGGAAAAACATCAACATCTAAAGAACCTTCAGATCCAGAAGGATTTACAAAAAGGATAGTTAAATTAGGACATTTATCTTTAGGTAGATTTGCTAATGCAACTTTTGAAATAGAATGTAGTAGAGCCTGTGGAAATCAATTAGTTAGACATAATCATTTAAATTATTGTCAATTATCTCAGCGTTATGTGGAATTTCCAAAAATAGATAGTGATATAGTAAAAAATCCAGGACAATATAAAATTTCACATCTTATTTCAGAAATAGAAAAATATATAATAATACCAAAAAATATCAAATATAATAAAAAAGTATTATTTGATTTTATATTAACATGTATAGATACTATAACAACATATCATTTTATGTTAGATAATGGAATATTAAGAGAAGATGCTAGATCTATACTTCCAATGTGTTGTAAAACAAAAATAGTATTATCTGGAAATTTCCAGGCATTATTAGATTTCTGTTCATTACGATCTCAAAAAGAAGCACAATCTGAAATAAGAGAAATAGCACAAGAAATGTTTAATATATTATGTAAAGAAGCACCTAATTTCTTTGGATATTTTAAAGGAGAAAATGAAATATGCAAAAAGAAAATATGGATATAAATTTATATGATAATAATTATTTATATAGAGATATATGTGATGCTATAATATTTAATAATATTTATGGAATAAGTTTACTTTATAATAATAATAGAGATTCCATTTTAAATAATGAAAATAAAGAATTATTTAATTCATTTTCTAATGAAGAATGTTATAAATATGGATGGCATGAGTGTTTGAGGCATATTAAAAGGAGTATTGAAATATATAATGAATGTAAATCAATTGACAAATAAAGAAAAAATTGATATAATAAATAAACATCAAAAAGATTATAGATTTTATCCATTAACATGTGATTATTGTGGAGGTAAATTAAAACCAATAGAATATAATAATAATATATATTTAATATGTAGTGATGATAAAAATATTTTATGTGACTATATACAAACCTATATACCAAAAATAATATATAGTTATTATGAATATTCAAAATTACCACCATCCTGTTGTTTAGGAGAATAAATTAACGAAAGTAGCATGGAAAGTCTTAATAATGATAAATATAAAAAATAGTATATAAAAGAAATATATATAATGGATTTGGAGGAAAATAATAATGCCAATTTATGAATATAAATGTAGTAAATGTAAAAAAATAATAGAAAAATATTTTAATAGTATGAATGTTACTGGAATTATATGGTGTGAAACATGTAATTCTATGGCGTTTAAAATAATATCTAAATCAAATATTCATTATAAAGGAAAAGGTTTTTATAATACAGATAATAAAAAGGATAATAAAAATGAAAGAGATAAAAATTAATATAAATTCAGCAGAATTTTTAAATGAATTATTAAATGATTGTATTATGTATGAAATATGGCCAATATATATAATAATTAATGATATTATAATACAATCTATATTTGAATTTACTATAAATAAAATTAGGAGTATATAATAAATGGGAAAAGTTCAGATAGATGAATCTAGAATTAAATATGGATATACAGAAAAAGTAGTATGTGGATGTTCAAGTGTATATATAACAATTAATCATGATGATAATAATAATCCATATGAATTATTTATAAATATATCTAAAACTGGATCTTGTATAAATTCTTTAACTGAAAGTATAGGAAGAGTAATATCTATAGCATTACAAAATGGTGCTAAATTAGAAGATATATATAAAACATTATCTGGAGTTAGATGCCCAAATCCTACATTTTTTTCAACTGGAGGAGAAAATATTCTATCTTGTAGTGATGCTATAGCTAGATGTATTAAAAATTATTTAGATTTAATGAAAGGTGAGGATAAAAAATAAATATAATAAATAATAATATTTTTACTATTCGTAAATATGAATTAGAATTATATAATATAAATAAAAAAATATTTTTAAATAAGAAAATATTAAATATGAATAATTTATCAGGAAAATATATAGAAAATTGTATTTTAAATTTAAATAAATTAGAAAATAAAAAAAATATTTTAGAAAATATGTTAGAATGTGAGTTGATATATATTGGAG
>CAZUZI010000094.1:0-3286 GCA_964625015.1 uncultured Candidatus Saccharibacteria bacterium
AACAGTATAGCAAAAAACGTTTCCGCAGTATATGAAAAATAATTGTCCCACCCATATACCGGTTCGTCCGGCAAGACGACTGTGCTATAAAGGGCGGAATACTTATTAATAATCTGTTGTTGATACCGGTAGCTGAATGTATCAGCCCCTTTTCCGGAAGCAATGACATCGTTCTGAATCCTTTGGGCCACATTTAAATATTCCCGAATTTTTGTGTGATAAGCCTCGTCAGCGGTGGCATACCCGTAAACGAAGGAAAATAGAGTGTAATCTTCAATTTCTCCTTTGCTATAAATACTTTCAGGTTCATTGCCGAATTCCAGTGAATTTAAATCATTGAAAATTCTCTCATATTCCAAAAAGAAGATATCCGGATCCGTGAGATAAAGTGAATACACCTTGTCCACATATTCTTTATAATTTACTGTCACACGGACAGAATCCCTTCCACGAGCGAAAAAACAGCATACAATAACATTAGATATAAGCAAAACCACCAGTAATATTTTTATAAACGGCAACGATGTAATTTTTCTGAGTTCGCATTGTATCAATCTCATATATATCATTGCGTATTATCTTCTTTCATAAAATCTCCGACAAGATATTTTAATATGGAATATACGTTTCCTCTCCTGTTGTAAGATCAATATAACTTAAGGATTGGACAGACGAGGAAACCTTCCCGTTTACAGCAACAGGTGGCTCATATGTAGTCAGTGCAATATAACGATCAGATAAAGCAATATAATATTGCTGTGCCTGTTGACCTGTTTTCTCATAGACAGTACTAATATCTCCTGAATTTAAATCTAACGAATATAAGATATCTGTACCTTCATCAGGATTGCCGCTATCTATGATTCTTGGATTTGAATAATAAAAATAATATTTATCTCCGCAGTTCATACCGACGCTGATATCATTAAGTATGATTTCTTTTGCTGTTATATCAGTTAACGGAACGCGGTAAAGGTCAACATACCAGAATGGAATATTGTTTAATTCCTTTTTTGCAATATCGTCGCAGTAATATATGTAATCATTAAATATAAAGACTTCGGCTTTTAACACAATATCAAATAAGTAGGTTATGTCTGTAAAGGTCAATGATGAAGAAAATAATTCTCCGGTTCCATTAACGTAATAAATTCTTCCTCCATATATAGTTTGAATACGATATAATTCATGTTTAGGATTATTAAGACATGCTATGTTCTTTCCATCCTTATCAATTCGGAAAATATTATAACCAAGATCACCCTCATTTGTTGTATAAAAAATGTAATCGTTATATAAGTATAAAGACTGAATACTCTCTAATATTTTATCTTTTATAACAGTTATTTTATTATTTTTCGTATTAAATGATACAATTTTATAATTATTCACCACACCATTACCATTAATGCTAATTTCTCTATATGCAATTATTAATATCGGAAATCCATTATTATTTTCAGTATTTTTTGTATCGATAAGCATAAAAGCTGTGCCTAACATTATATTTTTAAAAGGGTTTTCACTTGGATTTGCAAGAGGGTCATTAAACAGCGGTAATCCTGTATCTTGAATATTATCAAATCTTTGATATTTAATTGAGGAAGTCGAAGTATCTAAATAATATAAAAGATTATTATATATGCAAGCATATGGGCTACCAATTATAAATATATTGTCCGATCCATCATTTTTCAGGACATTTACACAGGATGCTAAATTTGTAATTATTGATATAATAAGTGTTGTTATAATAACAATATGTCTTTTCATCTTGACATTCTCCCACAATTAACCGGAACTATCCGTTTTTTATATATCAGAGCCTCACCAGAGATTCCCGGTGAGGCTATTTGTTATACTGTTATGGCTTAACCTTTGCTTGTAATGACTATTTCAGGTAGTGCAATGACTCATTTCAATTATGAGGAAGATTACTCTGATCCAACATTTACGGTTACAGCTTCATTACAAGGATATAGGCCTACAGAAGGAACAGTATTTACTCAAATGTATGCTACAACCCGTTTTGATCAAGAACCTAATTATTACCCACATTACACGGTTCTGAATATGTCAATACTTGCTGAAGCAACGGGGGCAAATTACGATTCTGAATCTGCTGGTGGTACTGTAACTATTGGTAATTATATTGCTATAGCAACACAATATTATAGCCTGAATGATGGTATAACTTATTTATATGGTTATCATACAGCAATAGTTTCGGGTTCAAGTATTTCTTTTAATCTTTATACATTTCTTAATTCAAGTTTAGACCCTGGTACTTATAAAGCAACTGTTACAACAAGAGTAATGAAAGTTTTCTTAAACAGTTTCATTTTGTAATATCCTTTCTTTTATAATATCAACTTTCAATCTGAATCCGCTGATATTTTACTGATTATTATTTTTACTAATATAATATTTAATGTCTTAAGCGCTTTTGGAATTGAATATTATCAGATTTGGCCATATTGACAGCTCCGGCCTAGAGCATACAATATCAAATAAAATATTAGTTGTCAGATTATAAACCTTCCCCAGTTGGGATTATAATACCTGCTATTAAGATAATACAATCCTGTCTCGGAATCAAAGTAATAACCTCTGTATCTGAACGGATTTAGGACAGCCCCAAGGCGGTCGGTGGTTGTAATACCTGAGGTAATAGAAACCGTCATTGCTCCCCATGCATCATAAGTATAGGCGGCAATCTTAGTACCGCTGGTGTTATAAATCCCTACAACATCACCCTGAAGATTCTTCTCGAACAGGTAACAGTTGAACACCCCTGCCGCGTCGGTAGATTTGCGGTACTGTAACCCAACCGGCTCGCCTGCTTCATCATAGAGATAAATAAACAGATATCCTGAGAACTCTTCGGTCAAGATGGTGCTGCCGCTGAGCATGTAAGTATTCAGAAAACCGTCTCCGGATGTCGTCTATAGTCAGACTTTGATTGATTTCATTAAATATGGCTTTATACCTATGCTCTTTTCTTTTTGTTGTATAAAGCCACATAAAAAACTTATTTTTTATTATATTTCCTTAATTGTGACTTATAAATCCTGTTTTGAGGATCAGGTAATATTTCTGCTAAACATTCACAGATCTTCGGGGTGAGTGGAAACTTAATAATTATATCATTGCATCTGATTTTATCAATTCTTTTATTGGGATATGGTTTTTTGGAAATGTAGAAATATAGGAAACCCGTCTTATATAAATCATAGTGAACGACATTGCCTTCAATAAATGATTTTATCCCTGTGTATTTACACTC
>CAZUZI010000095.1:0-3151 GCA_964625015.1 uncultured Candidatus Saccharibacteria bacterium
AACTATTAAGCGTATTTAAAAGTACAGAAATGCCAGATACTGAAACAAACACCACATCAACCGAGACAACCAATACACACACCAGTAAAAACGAAACCACAGAAACGGCAACTGAAACCGTAAAAACAGAAGAAGACGACCTCATCCTTGGGAGCTACCTAAACCCAAACGATTCCACGGTCAAACTGACAGAAGAATACTTTAAAACGTTGAAAAACATTGGATATGATGAAATATTTGTTGGAATCTCATCATCAGACGTACCAAGCAAATTGAAAGAAGTTAAGGCTATCGCCGATAAGGTGGGATTAACTTTCCATGCGTGGGTATGGCCGACCACAACGAAGCTTAAAGACATCATGCAGTTGGGGATAAACGTCCATATTGACCTTGAAACCTACAGCATGGCCGATTACATAGATGACATCAAAGAATGGGTTAGCTGGAAAAACGGCGGGTTACTCTCACTCTGTATCAAACCTGATGGATGGGATGGCGATCAAAAAGTATCACAACTGGTGGCTTTTGACGGAATAGATTTCATAGCTCAAATGGAATATACAGACTTCTTTAGCACTATTGATTCATTAAACAATTACTTAGCACTATACAACCCAAAATTTAATGGTAAACTGGCAAGCAGTCTAAGTACATACTGGTCTGATTCAAACACATCAGCGAAAACCAACGAGAGGATGAACGAAGAGATTAACACGGCTAAAAAGTACACTAAAAGGGTTATCCTCTTCCGTGCTGGGACAGTCTGCAAGTTCACCGGGCTAACAGGTACAACATCTACAACCAACACGACAACCTCAACGGCAACTACCACAACCACATCATCAGCAGAATGTGGTGATAATGCACTTAAAAACGGATGTCAGGGCGATAATGTAAAAGAACTTCAGACATGGCTTAATAACAACGGCTTTGGCACCTTAACAGTCGATGGAAAATTCGGAGACCTCACTGAAACAGCCGTGAAAAAGTTCCAAACAGCGGTTGGAATATCAAGCGATGGAGTAGTCGGACCTGTAACAAGGGCAGAGATGGATACTTACACCACAACTAGCATGATTAAACTTAGTTACACGGCAGATAGACAAAATAATGCCTATCAATGTGGACCTTCATCATGGAAGATGGCTTGTTCTGTATTCAATATAACAATAGATGAGGACTGGTTAGCCAAACAGATAGGCACTAATTCAACTGAGGGCACCCCAATTACTAAAAAAGAAAACGACGTACTTATCGGTGGTATGCTCTATGCTCCAACCGTTATTAACCCTAAGTATGGAACTAAAATATCCGCTAAAAGCGAAACTTTCGATAGTTGGAAAACCTTAAGGGGTTATTTAGCAAAGGGATACCCTATTATCCTTCGAGTTAAAAGTTGGCTTACTGATGGCGAACACTACGTAATGATGTACGGTTTAGATATTGCTAATGAATACGCATATCTTGGCGATCCATCGTGGGGAATAAGATCTGTGAAATTAACAGAACTTTTAACGAAGATTAAAGCAGTTCAATCCGCTTCAATCATCGTTGTCAGCAAATAAACTCTTTTCTTCTTTTTTTAGGTGATTAGAATGTTAAACGATTTTAACAATATATTACGCCTGGAGACGCTTTTCTTGTTTGGTGTGATATTAGGTGCATTATTCGGATATTTCAGAATGAAAGAAAGAGAGAACGATTGAAATGTCAGCTATATGGGTCTATAAGCTTGTTTGCAGTAATGAGAAATGCAGGCATGAGGAGATAACCGATTATTTTAATAAGAAATGTTCTGTTTGCGGTAAGCCTAATATCATCGTAGATAAGTGGCCGGGCGGACGGTAAAAAAAGAATAAAAAGTTTAGGATTCGTTATTTGAATCTATTAATTTTTGAATAACATCACTGTAGGTTTCGTTCTTACTTGCTAGTTCTGTAAGCTGTTCATGTACCTTTCTAGACACTTTAATGCTTTTTGTACTGTAATCCTTCTCTTTAAGCATCTGTTTTTCGTAGTCTTCTCATAGATCAAACTCATCAAGCAAATCCAGATCACGACTGTTAAGAATTTCCTGTAAAGCTTCTGACCTGCTTATGATTTCACCATAGTCCCTTACCCCTTGCCAGTCGCTGCCATGGATTAATACAAATTTCCCATTTTCAAGTCGTGTTAATCCTTTATGCTGTCCTGTACCCCCACTTTGAAAGTTGCTTCCATCCCAGACATCTAATTTGTTGTTGTAATCTACATCTTCTATTATTTCATCATTTTCGTTGTATACGTTTACCATTTCTTACATTCCCCTATTTTTTGATTTTTCTTTTCTTATTTCATATTGTGCTTCTTTGCATTCGTCTATAAAATCATTAGCCAATCCAGGGTCATGATATCTTAAATCTGTTTCAATATTTGCTATATATCTCCCTTTTGTATTTACGAATTTTTCTACTTTTCTTCTCATTTCTTCACTGAGCATTCCTTTTATACTATCATATCCTATGCTTCTCACACTCATCTTTAATCCTCTCCTTGTTTTTTCAAAACATTTCAACATATTTTTTAATCAATTGGTTCCATTAAAATTACTTTAACCCGTTTTCCAATCCAATCAACAGGTAAATAAACCCTCCCTGTGGAACCCTGGGCTTTAACTGTCTTTTCTACGACTTCAAAAGCAGTTAATATAATTTTAAGAGACTTATGAGAATTCGCATGGGCTTCTTGTGCTAAAAATGTTTCTTGAGCTGTATCCCCTCTAATTGTAACCCCACATACGGGGCAGGTCCCCATGCCATCAAACTTTCCGGCTTGCTCTAACTCTTTTACTTTGCTTATCCAGTATTTATTATCCATTTTAAACCACCTCAAAGCTTTTAATCTCCATCGTAAAATTCAGAAGTTGAAATAGAGCCATCAGGATGTATCCAAGTGTACTTGAGAAGCAGATTTCCATCGTTGAGGATTATTGATTCAGTATGTAATGCCTGTTTTTCTCCTGTTTCGATTGCTTTTTTTAAAGTTTCTGCTTTTTTGGCTTTAGCTTTCTGTTCTCTTGCTTCTCTTCGTTCTTTTCTTTCTTTTTCAATTTTAGCTATTTCTTTTTCAGTTTCTGCTTCATTGATTGCTCCCTGTTCAAGTATGAATTTTT
>CAZUZI010000096.1:0-3141 GCA_964625015.1 uncultured Candidatus Saccharibacteria bacterium
CGTCAAACCTCTTATATCTTTTCAGTATGTTCATTTATTCGCAACTACACTAAAGCACCTCCTTAATTGACAATGTATGCAACTGCCCAATTGCATTAGTCGTTATGATTTTTAAATAGGTATTTGCCGCAGTAAAGGTTATATCAACGTAGCTTGTGCTTAGAATTGCAGTAATTGTGTTTGTGCCGTCGGATATTGTATAGCCAACACCAGAGTTTTTTGTCATCCCTATTCTTATCCTATACGTCTTTCCTATCGTAAGCAGGCTTTCTTTCTGTATATAGCCATTGCCGCCGTCACTTTGTATGCCTCCACCAATAGTTCTCCAGTTATCCCCTACTTGTGTCCACCAAGCCTCTTTATAGAAATTATTTTGATCTATAAGTTCAGGCCCCAGCCCTACTCTTATTTGCCTTGAGTTTATATGACTATCAGCATAACCATCTCTAATATTTATCCATTTTATAAGAGTGTCCGCATTAATTGTGAATGGTGCAGTATATTCTGTCTTTGTGGCATTCGGCGTTGTGCCGTCAAGTGTATAGTAAGTTATGCTGCCATCAATAGACACAAAGGAAAACTCTTCTGACGCATCAATATCTTCAACTCTTGGCATCAACTTAGCGGCGAAGCATTGATCTACAACAGAATCGCCCGCAATGGCATTTTGTGCGCCACTGGTAAAGAAATACACTGGTCTGGGCTTTGATCCAGTCTTCTCGAAGTTTACATGAACCATACTTGCGGTATTCTGGTCAATGAACGTGGGGTTTTTGATGGATTTATTCGTGGTAAACCATCTATCAAAATAAAGCGACCAACTATCGGCATCCCCTTTATTTATCCCAGCTACCATTGTCGTCACTGGAGTTGCAGTGCGAGTAGCCTCTATATTTATGTCTCCGTGTATTAATCCTTTGTCTATGATATTATCATGGTAAAGCCTTATCCTTGCGTGGTTAATAAGATATTCTGCCTCAATACCTCCAGTATTTGTTAGCACCATAAATGTATATATCGGGGCAACACCCCTCGACCCATCTTGAAATAAAGCTCTCACGGCTACAACATCATCGGGCAGCGTGTAGCTGCCTCCATTTACACTAATTGTCCCCGTGCCTGTGATTTGGGTTATAATGAATGGCATACTAATCTCTCCGGTTACACCAGCGGGGATAGTACATATTCCGCTTGCAAAGTAGTTTTTAAAAGATGAAGGACTAAAAAAATCAGGAATATTAACAGACTTTACTGGGAAGATGAAAGAAGAGCCTCCCGGCAACTTCATCACAAGATTATCAGCTACTCCTGTTTTCTCAAAGAGAGTTGAATGGTATAATGTTTTTAGAAAATTCCAATTTCCAATAGTATTATATGTATAGGGAATAAGTGACGGATGAGTTCTCCTTAGTGGCTCAGTGAATAAATATTTATCAGCCACTATCTCATCAAAATCAGCTTGAGAATACCTATCCTTATATACATGGGTTACCATTGATAGATCAAAGAAGTAGCCCTCACCTCTTGATGATGAATGAAAGTCGTTTGCATATGTTTTGATCGTATCAGGGTAGAAATGATCTAATACATTGTATAAGATTGCCGTTAAGGGGCCACAATGACCGTACTGAAATGAGTTCATCATAAATAATATATCAGCAGCGTGTTGTGCGTTAGCAAAGTATGTGCCTATTTTATTTGAATTAGGAATTAGCCAGTTTGCAATCGTTGTAAAAGCATCCTCATCTCCGTGACGCTTCGGCATTGCAAGAATTTTACTCCATAGCTGATCCTTTGTATAGATGATCGAATTATTAATATTAAATCTAAACTCTGCGTCCTCTGTTGCAGTAATCTTCAAAACTTCATTATAAGGATCAAGTAGATATGGCGTTTGAAGAACTACATAATCTCCACAGAATTGATGAATTTTATCTATATCTTCTTGAACGGCAATATTTGTTGTGTATCCCAATATTTCGGTTAATCCATTACGAGCCTCAATGTCAACCGATCCAGGCGTCATCCGCACAAAACACTTGCCCTCATGTCCGCTTTCCGCCCAATTCTTTATTATCAGATTATTAAGTTCAGATATATGCCATGCGTTTGGATTTGCCGCATCATAAAATGTTGTTGCGGCTCTTGAATAGTCATTCCATAAAGTAACATCTGACCTATCCCAGTCATCACCCGGAATAACCAATATTGAATCAGCCAGATTATGTCTATTTGCAACCCCTGGAACGTCAAAATATTTAACATACCCATTCGGTAATATGGGGGATGTGATGGGTAAGCCATCTATTCCATAAGGTACTTGTATATCTAATCTGCCAGCATAACCATACTTGGAATAACCCACATTTATATTACCGTTATATCCATAGGCGGAAAACGATTTTACTGGGTATGTTCCACTACTTCCCGCTACCCATATCGGATTTATACCACCTAATAAATCAATAACTACATATTGATTATTAAATACGTGTTTTGCCTGCCATGTAATAGCATTATCAGTTATTGTACCAATAAATGAAAGAGCATATTCAAATTTGGGTCCTCCGCCAGTTAAGTTATGCCCGCCATACTGAATCCCTATTGTAAGATTCGTCCAATTATAGCCAGTCACAGTTTTTACCGGAGTCTCTGTTGCAATTGCCGTTAATATGCTTGCGTCAGTGAGGGGAGTAGATGGTGGTAAGACCCATAGCCTTGCATTATAAAATATAAACACGTGAAAATTAGTATCTGCCGATACGACTGAATTATTATTCCAACTATCTCCAAAGCCCAGAAAATACTGATAATTTGGCGCACCATAAATTCCCCACCTAAAGAAACCCGTTGCGTCACTTGCCCCATGCACCTTATACTGTTGATCAAGTACAGGGAATCTGCCTAAAACTACCCATATCGTGTTCACCACTGGCATTATTCCTGTATTGACGTAATGAGACATCTCTGCATTTTTGCTTACCGTTGCTGGAAGAATCGAGATATTGTTACTCCCTATATCATCAACTATCGTTAATCCACTCCTTTCTCCCGATCTGAAACTAAGATCATCCTCGCCAAATAAATGCGTCTTCCAGTATGAACTCCAATCCGTTCCACCGCCCCTATTTAATAACGGAC
>CAZUZI010000097.1:0-3105 GCA_964625015.1 uncultured Candidatus Saccharibacteria bacterium
TCTGTTGTGTTAGTCTCGCTCATTCTTTTTCCTCCGTTTCTTTTCTAGTGCTTTATGTAGGTTGTAGCACGACATGAAAAGTGTATCGTCTATTGGCACTTCAACGATTTTATACTTTTCATCTTGGGTTAAATGCAAACAGTAAAGGCCTTTACACTTGCCCATTTCTTTAGTTTCTGCCATTATCCGATACCCGTTCATTTGAGCATTTAGCGACACCTTTTGTACTGCGCTCGTAGTCTTAAAGTCCCAAATTTCAAATCCGTCATCAGCCTGAATAATGCGGTCTAAAGTACCGGCATACTTCATTTCTTCGTGATACATGGGAACCTCGATTCCAGACCATTTTTTGCGGTGATCTTTTTGAAAATCAACATAAGCCTTGACATATGGGAGAATAACCTCGTCACATTCAACCGTTCCGTACTTGTCTAAGACTTCACATGCCTTATGTACTGCGCTGCCGCGATCTGCTGCGTTGTCAAGCGTAAATTGTGTAACCGTGCCGTAAATTTCACGGCTGATAAAGCGGATTATTTCACTTACGCTCGGCAGAATTTCACCATCCGGCAGACGGTAAATATGCCCATCCGGCTCAAAGGTTAGAATCTGCGCCAATCATCCCAACTCCTTTGCCATAAGTTCTATGTAGCTGCGCACATCAAACGATGTCCAATCACAGGTCAAAGGGTATTTTCTAAAAATCCTCATTAAGTCCTCGGTGATCTCGTCTATCTCGTCATCTTCCTTGAAAGAAACTGGCGATCCCCACCGTTCGGCTTGTAGGATTGCGGGATCATCCATCTGTATCCACTTCCTCGCGTTCAAATATTTTTTCAAAAGGAATGCCTGTAAAGTCATGGATTTTCACAATTTCCTTTGCAACGAAAGATACCCGGCCCTTTAATTTTAGATCGAGATTGGACGGAGCAATATGCAGCGCAAGCCCAAATTGGCGAACGCTCATGTTTTTATCAATGAGCCAGTTTTTAATATACGGGAAAACGATGCCGTCCCATGTGACCTTAGGAAAAGACGCAAGGCCGTGCAGCATCAGACGTATACACTCTCTTGTTACACCATATTTTTGGCCTATTTTCTCTAGAGAGTCCCCTTCGATTCTCATACGGCAAACGTCTAATTTCTCTTCATAAGTCCATCCTCTATATCCCATCTTGACAACCTTCTTTCTTTTGTTATAATTGTGGTGTATCATCGCATGTGCCTGATGGAGTTACAGCTTCACAGGCACTCTTCTATTCTTTCCCACTTGCCATCAGTCAACTTATATACCCCATCGATCAATCGAGCAGAATTGATTTGATGTTGACCACTGTTTCCACATCCAGCACACACGCCCATTTCATTGCAGGCCGCCCAAATTGCTGGCCACGTTCCCTCTCTTTCGTCTGCAAAGGCAGAATCAGGGCAGTCTCTTCCCCAACTTTTACGGCTTTTAATAAGTTCCGTGTATGTGTTTATACTTACTGTTTTTATTCCATGCTTTTCACAACAGGCTAAAAACGCTGCGGTAAAGTCTCTTAAATCCTCGTATTGGGTTTTTAGTTGCTCTGCCGCATCGAGCGCATTTTGCGCTGTTTTTATTGCTTGTTCGATCTTGTGATAAAAATTCATTTTCTACCTCCTTATCAAATTTTCATGTATAGCTTTCTCCAGCAACTGCGCATAATGGCTTTCCAGACGATTGCAAGCCTGTAGCGCACTTTTTATATCGTGGTCGCCTTCTTTTATCTCCTTGCGAATTGAATCGTCTAGGACGGCTTTAAACGCATGAGACAGGGTTGTGTAGTATCCCATGATCTCCAATACCTCTTTTGGTTTGCCTGTTTCCTTGTCAATATTGGTCTTGACCTCTCGCACTATGTAACATCGTTCATCTGCATCTATGGCGTAGTTGTCAATGCGTATCATGACGGCAACTCTTCCCCATCGCCCAATTCATTAAGCCGGGCGATGAGTTTTTCTCGTTCTTCCTGCGCTGTTTTTGCAGCTTCAATTTTATAATCCGATGTTTGTTTGCGGATCATCTTTTTTAACTCCTTAAAATATCCTACGGCTTCGGCTTCTGCCTCATCGGGTGTTTTGCCATATGTTTCAAAGAGTAGCGGAATATTGGGATTATCTGCATATGCGTGGCACACGTTTCCAAGATCAAAACCCCACGTATTTTCCAATTTATTAACGCTGTTGGAATGTCTAAACACCTTTACATTTCGCGTAACGGGAGTTTTGCGGTGAAAGTCCTCGGTGTCAACAGTAAGCCCTATGTACGAGTTATCTCCGCCGTCGTCAATCTCAATGCGGATTGAATATTTTCTGCTTTTCAAAATTTCATTGTCTGCAATGTCCTTTAAAAAATTGCGAACGTTTGTCATGTCATTTTTTCTCCCTTCTTCTTGCGCATAGTTGTCAATTTTGATCATGAGATTCCTCCTTGCCTCTTCGCTTCCCGGCAACAGAAAAAGGCTGGCATGGGAATCCTCCGCTGATAACGTCAACTGTTGTTCTGCCTGTTCGTTCATAAAAATTCTCCTTTGTTAAAGTTCGTATATCCCTCCATCTCGGCACATCAGGCCAATGTTTTTCTAATACTTTTGTTGGGTAATCTGCCCATTCACACTGCCCAACTGTTTCAAAGCCGGCCCATTCGGCAGCAAGATCAAGGCCACCAATTCCTGTAAAAAGGCTTAAATGTGTCACCTCACCACCTCCTTATAGAAAATGTGCCCACCGGCTCTATAGGTTTCAATCAGCCCTTTTTTAATGCTGTCCGGGTTAGTTTTAGGAGTGCAGAAGAATAGTCCGTCATGCAGCTTTCCCCCTTCCCAAACTTCCCTTACAGCGTTTAAGGCATCATCCGATACCGTCTGATCTCCTTTGCGCAGACCGTGAAATTGAGACTGTATGCAAATCTCCGCTATGCTGTCGCCGAATCTCCCATCATCAAGGCGGTTTTTGATAGTCTGCGCTATGGCCTTGTATCCGCTTGGCTTATCTTCGGTAAAGCAAACTAAGGCTACAAGATGCATTTCCTCCGGCGCAAGAATAGGCTTGGGAACATCATTTTTGATTATGTATAATTCC
>CAZUZI010000098.1:0-3099 GCA_964625015.1 uncultured Candidatus Saccharibacteria bacterium
TAATGCCGATGAATGCTCGAACAACAACAAGCGCGAAAATAACATTATATTTTTTATACAAAGTAATTAGCGTAAGTAATGTCGCGATGATAATCATGAGAATAGTCCGGAATATAGGTGTCATACCTCGCATACCTCGTTGGATATGCACGAGCCGAGCAGAAATATTTGCGATCGTAGCTACGGAGATCCATCAAAGATAGAGACTAAATGGAACTTGCACGAGCAACTTTTCTTTTCGCGTTCAGATCTTTTTTCCTAGTTGAACTTTGCTAGCCAAGACAATCAAAACAATCAAAAATGCTAGCATGATAAGTACAGACAAGAACACTTGTTGAAAATGCCGAGCGAAGATCCGTCCGATATTGGTAGCACACGAAAGAAGAAATCGTATTCCTACCTTCTTGGTGATTCAGAGAGAATTCTTTTTGAAAAGATCAACCATCTGCCGGATTACGAATCCAAACAATGTTAAGTAAATGAGTCCCCAGATAGAGAACGTAAGTCCTGCTGGAGTGAAGAGATTAGGATACAGATCAGCTAACGCACCGGTCGTCATACCACCGATAGGCAGATTTACCGCAAGATAATTCACTACCAAAACACCTAAGAACACCACAGCATTAGCAACTCACAAGATGATGAGCCGAATGTTTTTCTTTGGCTTCTTAACGATTTTTGGAGCGATCGTTTTTTTGGCTATTCATGCCTTTTTCATCGGGGCAACTTTTTTCTTTATGATTTTTTTCATCAAAAGAGAAAAAGAATATAAAAGATTGCTGTATGTATAGTTCTTGTCAGGATGAAATCAATATCTTTGAAAAAAGAAAAAACGCATCCTGAACAACAGAACGCGTTTATCAATGATTCCTGAGATCCCATTTCATCCCCAAACGGAGTGAGATCTCTGAAGAATGTAAGTTGTATTCGGGACCAAAAACAAGAGTGAATCCACGGTAAATGTCTTTTGAAGAATGAACCTTGGTCTTGTCGTATCCTCGTTTGTTGGTTTCCCATTCGGCGCAGAGGCCGATCCGAGGACGGTTGATGGATTCCCAGTACCTTGTCGCGAAGATATTACCATACTCCTGATAATAATATCCTTTCATCCAGACGCCGCCAAAATTCACTTTCATATGCGCATCCATCCTGAATGTCGGCGTGAGAAGGAAGAACAGCATGAATGATCCTCTGCGGGATTTAGTCATCCTGTCTCCTCGTGCAATCCTAGGCAGATGAAGATAACTCAGATAGATCTCTCCGTTGAGATAATTATAGAACTGGTCTGAGGGATAATCCGGGAGCTTAGGATTCTTTTGCAGGATCAAGGTGAATCCCAACCGGAGTTTGTTCCAGTAGCGAAACATATTAGCGCCTTTCTTTTCGAACACATCAGTCATCATATCAATATCGATGCCATATACACGCATTCCAATGATGGAATCACGTTTGAAGATCGAATGCAAATTGTACACGGTTTTTTCTTGACTATCACCGTTGTATTTCCTTCGCCAGTAGATGGTCTGATCGATATTCGTATGGTCCAAATAATTCGGACTATCGAACGAGGCTGTGGTAGCGAAAGCGGAGCTTTCGAACAAGGTCGATGACCTTAGGTGCTGTGCATTACCTAGTAACGCACACGATAGCATTACCAGTAAACACACGAGTTTTTTCATAGTAAAAAAATAGTTTTTTGTTAGTACCTATTTTATATTTATTTACTTTCAAATGTCAATACTACTCTTTATTTGGCTATTTTGCCTTGTTTTCTTAACCTCCGATATCGGAAAAATAGAAATCCAACCACCAATGGCGGCAATGCGATAGTAATAGGCCGGATGAGATAATAATACGCAGGTCATTCTGTTCCGCCTAATGATATGAAGAACCTGATCATGCTCGTGGCCAAATATCGGAATCAGAATCATCAGAAAATAATCGTTCAGATCAGCGGATATCTCTTTCGACTAAGGATTAGCGCGATAATCATGAACCGAGTCGGAATCAAGTGCATGAACAATGCACCCATGGTCTGCCAGAAATTTAATCCCATATCGAACACATCCAATGCGAATATGCTGATAAAAAGTATGAATAGTATAGCAAACACCCTCGGAAACCGGAAAAGGAGTTTGTGTTTTTTTGTTTTCATTATGGTAATTTATTTTTAAAAACGAATGCTCACGCACCTCAAATCAACGCACTAAGTAATTGATACAATCACATTGCCTTGAGGAATATAGCTGGCAATATTCAGAAATAGATCAGCACAGACGCTACTATTGCGAGGAATATCGATTTTGCTAAAGCTCAGGTAAGGACTCATTTCAATATATGTGCATCATGCTGTACTATATATACGAGTAAATAATTCCCTATCCGAATCGCTGGCATCATGTAGATAAGAAACGGACTGAACGGACCAAAGAGCACACCATGTATGACAGCTGCAATACTTGGAAGCATCACTAAAGGAATCACTATCTTTGCATGCTTATAACGGAACGCAATCAATACAAGGAGCAGATTCACTATACTTCCTACCACTATCTGCGGTCAAGAGAGCACAAGCGGTATAGCGAACAAAGCACATGCATATGCCGCCAAAATACCTCTGGAGGTAACACGTATTCCTAGGATCTTCTGTGGCTGCGCTAAAATTTCGATGTCTTTCATCATTATAGATAAGTCAAATAAACGGTGTATGAGTATACCAAAGAGTATCATAACTTCAACAGCAACCATCATATCTTGAAAACACGCCTCGCTTGACTATATTTTTATCAACACATTATTTTATCATGTTATCTCTCTCCGCATGAAATCAATCTTCAAAACACCAGTCGCTGTATGACTTTCTTTGGGTATCTATTTCGGGATCGCGCTATTTATTTTTGCTATCACGGCTCGATTACGATGATACTGTACTATCCTCGTAAGTTTCATGAAAACCTTCTACATCGGATACAATGCCACGCTCATGTGAGCATTCATAGGACTATTGCGAGGATTTATCGACGCATTCGTAGGATGATTTATCATCACCTTATTGATACAATTTTTCCAAAAAAAATTCAAATAACCCTACTGACGTAT
>CAZUZI010000099.1:0-3088 GCA_964625015.1 uncultured Candidatus Saccharibacteria bacterium
AAGCACATACAACAACACTATCGTTCTGTCCGAGTATTCTCTGGGTCTTCCTCTTGTTTTGATTTCGCACAGAAACATTCTATATGGAGTTGAGTCCACTTTCTTTTGCCTTATTTCTTTCTTCACCTACTTATTGGATACGGTGCTTCTTTTTAAAGCACCAAAGATTAGAGAAATTATCCTGCTAATTGTGACTTATAGTCCGTTGACTTTTGGCAACGTAGGAATCATTATTCATTCATGAAATCAAACAACCATAACGATTTTCTCGCTGCTTTTGGTAAGCGTCTTAGGTTGCTGAGAGGCTTAGATGGAATTTCACAAGAGGATCTTGCTGACTTAGCAGGTCTTGATAGGACTTACGTAAGCTCTGTTGAGAGGGGTAAGAGAAACATTTCTTTATTGAATATAAAGAAGATTTGTGATGCTCTACATATAAGCGTGGCTGATTTCTTCAAAGGGATTTCTGATTAATCAATATGGATAACTTATCTAAAGATCAAAGAACAAAGACCATGAAAGCTGTGAAAAATAAGGATTCGATAATCGAATCTGCAGTATCGAAATATTTATGGGCCGCCGGGTTCAGATTCAGAAAGAATATTCGGTATTTGCCAGGTTGTCCAGATATATCGATAAAAAAGTATAAGTTTGTCCTATTCGTAGATTCTTGTTTTTGGCATGGATGCAAGGAACATTGTTCAAAGCCCAAGTCCAATGCAGAGTACTGGAATAAAAAAATCAAAAGAAATATGGAAAGAGATGAAGAAATAACGAGATATTACATTAATAGTGGGTGGACTATTCAACGGCTTTGGGAACATGATCTCAAGAGTGCTTTTGAAGAAGTTATGTCTTCAACTATTGCGGTGCTTGATAATTTGAAGTGCAAGTATTCAAGGGGGTAAACGAGAAATGGGTGCATCTTTGTTTGGTCTGAATGGAGAAAACATCTCAAAATCGGAGTTTTGGGGTAAGAATACCTTCAATAATGTTCTCCCTTTGTCCCTGTTATGCTTCATGGAAGAAAAAAAGATTTCCCCAAAGTATCTGATTTTGAAATCAAATATAGTCAAACAGATTTTTATAAAACATCATGAGCTTTTTGGTGTCAGTAACGACAGCGAATCGGCTTGTGGTAAGGTCTACTTTGATATTGAATCTATTGACGAAAGATACAATTCTTACTACAAAAACAGCAGTAAACGCAGAAAAATCGATATAGTAGTTAGGGACAAGAAATCAAAAACAGCCTTGAGATCACTAGAAATGAAGCTTACAGCAGTTCCTGACAATTCAACCGTGAATAAATTAAAAGAAAAGCAGAGCGCGGAGATAGTTATCAGACAGGATACTATAGTTTACTTGGCATTCAGTATTGTTGAGATATTGAACAAAAAAGAAGACATAGACAAAGAAAAACTGAAGAAGAAGCTTATTGATATCCTAAGAACGAATGGAGTAAATCACGAGGGACTAAAAATGCTGTTTCTGGAATTCTTCAAAGATAATCAAGACCAACAGATTCCAATTTTACTTCAACCAATCTGGCGAACAGAAGGGAACTCCGGTGTTCTTTTAGAGCATTGCTTGGATGTGTTTGTTTGGAGCAACTTCGCATTTAGCAAGCTTTTTCTAGATTCGAAACCAAGAAATAACCGATGTAAACGAACTCTTATTTGGCTGGCACAAACCTTATTGGAGTGCATTGAAAATGGATTCGCTGACATTGATAAGATATTCGGAGTGACACTTGGGAAACAGAACGACAAAGCGTTTGCGGTAAATGGGAACAATACTTTCAAATACCTGGAGTCAGATGAATTGAAGAAACCAAGAATTAGAAGAGATCAAATAAATGACATAATACTTGGCGATGGAATTCAACAATTGAAGCCAGAAAGAAGATTCGATGCAGCTTTAAAAAATGGGTATTACCTTAAATAAACGAGTAGGCCATTTCTGGGGAAGTCGATTGCAATCAAGGAAGTGTGATATACTATATGTGACTTAAAGACATCGAGAGGTATTTCAATGAGAAATAATGGAATCAGAACCATTGATCTCTTCTGTGGGTGCGGTGGTATGGCACTAGGATTTAAAAATGCTGGGTTTGAGATAGTTTCGGCAGCTGATAACTGGCATGCAGCCTTGGAGACGCTCACTGTGAACTTACCGGATGTTGAGACTGCAAATATCGATCTGTCGAACCGCGAACTTGCTTTTTCCTTCATTAGAAATAAGAAAGCTGACCTAATAATTGGAGGCCCGCCGTGTCAAGATTTTTCTCACGCAGGAAAGCGCGACGAGTCAATGGGAAGAGCAGATTTAACCATCTCTTTCGCCGAAATAGTTGCGCAAAGCGATGTGAAATGGTTTGTGATGGAAAATGTTGATAGAGCTAGAAGATCAAATGCCTTAAGAATTGCCAAACGAATCTTGAACGATGCAGGATATGGTTTAGCAGAGACTATACTTGACGCTTCGCTATGCAATGTTCCACAGAAAAGAAAGCGGTATTTCCTAATTGGAGAATTGGGAGCTGAAGATTCCTTTTTGCTCAAATGTCTTAACGAAAGAATGTCAGATAGTCCGATAACTGTGCGTAGTTATTTTCAGGAAAATGGAATCCAACTTGATACTGAATTCTACTATCGACATCCGAGGACTTATGCAAGAAGGGCTATTTTCAGTATAGATGAACCTAGCCCAACTATAAGAGGAGTGAACAGACCTATACCAAGCACTTATAAACGACATATAAACGATCCCGTTGGTCCAGAGAAAGCAAGACCTCTTACAACGCAAGAAAGAAGCATCATACAGACTTTCCCTGTTGGGTATAAATTTCTTGGCAAAAAAACCGATGTGGAACAAATGATAGGAAATGCTGTTCCTGTAAAATTGGCAGAATATGTTGCTAAGTGTCTATGTGACCACATAATCCGGCTGAAAAAAACGACTGAAAAACAGCTGACATTAGTATTTGATAATAACTAGATATTTGAGCTATTTTCATGCTAGTTATATGCAATATACCCCTCATATTCATCCGATCGAGGATCCGGATTCAAACACCTTTCGTATT
>CAZUZI010000100.1:0-3085 GCA_964625015.1 uncultured Candidatus Saccharibacteria bacterium
TTTGTAGTTATCGCCAGCAGCAGGTGCAGCCAGTGTAAGCGCAGCAGCGGAAGCTGATTTTGTGACCACAACAGTGCCGTTTGTTATCGTTATCGCTCCGTCGCCTGAGGCTACCTGGGTCTGCGCAGCTGGAAGTGCGGGGATAACCGCCCTCTCTACGTAAAGCAAAACTTCACTGTCTGTTGCGCTATTATAGGAGGCGTTCTCAATCATAATTTTTCCTATGCAATATGAATTAGCCGATGGACAAGCAACCACGCCAGTCGCACCTGCGGAAACATACGGTCCATAGACTGCGGTTGTGGTATTGATAGCTCCACCAGCCATTGCATAGCAAACGCCCTGTACAACAACTTCAACCATCTGGCCTGCGGCTGCATACCACTGTGAGGTCGATGAGTTTTGAGCGTATTTCACATCTTTGCAAGGATAGATAATGCCCATTATCCCGTCATCTGATTCTGATGTGCACTGGATAACATAAGGTACTTGCGAGTTAATGGCAGCAGTCATACCAGCTGCGTTAACGTCCAGTTTTACTGGTACACCGAAGTTTACTGCACTGGAGCCACCAACTATTGCCCTTACCACCCATACTGGGTCGCTGGGGTTTATGTATCTAAGCGATTTCATTGCTTACCTCCTAGTTTACTAATGAGTTCCTTGGCTGTCATATCTTTGAATGATTTTGGCTTATCGCTAATCGCATGACCTTCCTTTTCAATACGGTTGTAGCGCATGGTCACTATCTTTGTTGCCTCTTCTGGTTCCAGTTTTGAAAACATTCCGAATGTCTTCATGTCTTTTTCCACAACATCGACTGGAACACCAAGCCTAAAAGCCTCGGTTCTTGCAGCAATTTCCCCCTCGGTAAGTTCGACTGGTTTGGGTTCCATTGCTTTTAGTTTTTCATCAACCACCGAAGTAAATATCTGTGAAAGTATGCTCCTGATTTTTTCATCATCAGTTTTCACAGCCTCAGTTTCTGGTTTATCCGCTTCTGTTGCGGGCGGATTTTTTATCCCTGTTAGAAAATCCATTACTTTCTGTAGTTCTTCCGGTGTAAAACTTTGCAGTTGCTGCAAAATAGCCTGATAGACCGGATCGTTTTGATTATCCATAGTTATCTCCTTTTTAAAAGTTTGTAGCGCAGGTAAAGATTCGTCGGCTGGAGCCGTGCAAAGACCAGGCCTTTCCAGGACGTAAACCCCGTCACTTGCATGAAAGGCAATAGAAATGTAAGGCAGTTGGCCACTGGCCACTCTTGCCTCTCCCTCTGGGAGCCATGCTATTTGCCCCATCAAGTACTTGGTTCCGCTTGGTAAGCCTCTTTTTACCATAGCACCAGAGCTCGTATATGTGACTATACGCTCACCGTCTACTTCTTTTACTGCAACTATATATCCCAAAGCGCCTTGTGGCCCGCCCTCGTAGCTAGAATGCCCGTCATCGATAGGCAATGGGTCGGGAACACCAGCGTTGTGATAACCGTTATTAAATGATTCAACAAGTTGTGGTATTATCGATGGTTCTATAGGTAATCCATTCATGATGCGACCAGGCCATGCACCAAATATAGGATAATATCCCCAATATTCTTCTGGCGAATCCTCGACATAGTTGACGCCTGCGATTATTGCCTTGGCACCTCTGATATCCACATCCTGTCGTTTACTTTCATCTCTGTAGGGTACTACTCCAAAACTAGGCACTAAGAACCTCCTTTTCGAATTCATTCCAAATTGTGTTGAAGGCAAGTTCAGGATCGCCCTCTTTCAGAAGTTTGGCAAGCACAGTCTTAAAAAGCTCCTCGTATGCAATCCAGATTGATTTTGCTTTGTTTATGTCTATCCCGTATATAGGTGCATTTTGATATCCAGTTAATTTGAAGTTGCTTGGCACACCTTTTTGCTTGCGTTCCAAAGTATTCATGAAGCCTTGTTTTACACCCTCTCGTTTGGAGCTAAGCCAGGATTGCCTGTTGACCTCTGTTGCTTGCTCAATAGGAAGTTTGAGGTCAGGATAAATAGCTTGTTTTTGTTCTGGTGTTAGAGGTGCGCCCAAAATCTTGATGATGGAGTCCACGCGCTCAACGAGTGTCGCGTTTTCCACCTCGTGATTGGTGTGAGTAAATATAAGATAAGATGGTTCGTAGTTGAGCCATGCAAGTCTTTCAGCAAAAGTCTCGAGCGCCCTGCAATAGCGATCAGCTATTGAGTTGACATCCGCAGAAAACATCTGTTGTAGCGCTTTTCTTGAGCTGTAAGTTCCCGTTGCCTCGACATCCATCCACGCAAGATTGAACGAATCTCGAATCACTTTTCTATTATGTGCTATTCTTGCGGTGTAGTCTACATCGCTTTCAGGGCCCTGTATGACCACATCCCAATAAGGTAAAACACCTGCAGTATGCACTGCAGTGCCGTAATTAGTGATAAATGCTGTTGCTTTATCTACATCGGCCTTAGTATAATCTCGACCTGCACTGGCTTTGTCCCACTTCAAAGAAAGTGTGTTATGGCCAAAAGTGGCGCTTAAAGTTTCCGCTCCGTGGATGATCTGGTACGCGCTGACAAAGGGCCATAGTAAAGTTCCCTGGTTGGGTTGCGTATCATCTCTCAACCTGAACTCGAATTCCCTTGATTTTACAACAGAAGTTCCACTCACATACAATTTATCTTGTGTTTGGCTATATGCGATATTTGCTATATTTTTATTGGGAATGATTATAAAATCTGTTAAACGCCATTTACCTTGATTTATTAGTCCAGGATCGGCAAAGGCCACGTTGTAGGCCCAAGCCTCCATATATAAATCATATACAAATGACTGGCCTTTTTCTTTGATAAAATTATCCCAAAACCGGTATTGTTCTTGTGCTATAGTTTCATATCCTGGTTTGACACCAACTTTATAGTCAAGATTTGCTATTTGCGTGGCAACGATTCTTGCATCGGAGTCGCAAGGTGGAAAATTGCGCACATCTTCTATATGCGCGCTGGATGGGTTTATATCGAATTTTGCTGAATCTACTACATGCCCTGAGGATAGAGTTTTACCAAATATTCCCATGTAAACATTACTG
>CAZUZI010000101.1:0-3020 GCA_964625015.1 uncultured Candidatus Saccharibacteria bacterium
GCCGCCAATGGTAGTTACCCCTCTTTTGTGCATTATTTCTTGTATCTTATTTTGATTACGAACTAACTTTTTCACAGGGATTGACAGATCAAGAAACGAACGAACACCTGTAAATATCGCCCGCTGTTTCTCATTGCTTTCGTAGATTCTCAGTACATTACTACTCCCATACCCACGTTTCTCTGTACCAGCGTGTAATGAGCCATATGTGATTTTCCAATCAGCGGGTATAGTGATTTTCCGCGCACCATCATCACAGCGCACAAGATAAGTCCTAGTCTCTACTTTTGGTTTAGTTTCTTTTTTCATCTCTCGCTCCTTATTTTTTATTGGGTTTTGTCTCAAGTATCTCCTTTGCCTGTTCTAAATTAACTTTGACCGTTCCAGAGTAGAGTGCTTTTTGGGTATCAATGACCGTTCCGATTATCTCCGGCCACGACCATTCAAAAAACTTATCCTTGAAAGCTGAAACCAAATTGACCGCATTTGTGCGTGCGTTCTGCCATTCGATTGAAGTCTGAACATCTGACGGGCGAGTAGTCGAATCCCCGCCCGCCATCGTTGACACGGGCTCTATGCCCACGATTCTGTAATTCTTATGCTGTTTCCCATCTTTGCCGACATACGATCCCTTTTCCTGGAGGTCAAACTCAACTTCGTTCCCATCGAATAATAAAACGTCAACGTCTTTCAGATAACAACTTTTCTTGAAATTGCCGGTTTCGTTCTTATAGTGAATGATTTTGTACGGCCCGTACTCACCGTTTATTTCCTCAATCTGTGTTATAGTTCCTTTAACTTTCATCTATTCCTCCGATAGTTATAAATTTTTATTGCCCCCAGAAAAGCATCAAACGCATCGTCGATATTCGTTAGAACAACTTGATCTTTTGTGCTCCAGTACGCTCGTGATTTGTCCAGTCTGATCGCCCTGCATGAGACTGGTTTTTCACCGAACATTTCATAGTACGCCATCGCATAGGCAGCCATTTGCAATTCCACTTCGTCCCAGAGGGCGTTCGCAGTTTTCCAGTCACAGATTGTCAATCGCCCGTCGATTAAAGCCACAGCATCAGTTGTCCCGGCGTAACCATATTTTTTGGAGTGTAAGAGTAATTCAGTGTGCTTAAATACAGGTTTCAATCGTTTGGTAAACCCGACCCATGCTTGAAGAGCCGATTTAATTTCAGGGGCAAGCATTGACCACTCTGCGGCACCGATAGTTCCGCCGTTGATGATCCTCTGGATGAGTTTGTGCGTTTCAGTTCCGATGTCCTGTGCTTCCTGAACGACTTGCTCCCGATACTCTTTGCCGACCTTCTCCCGCCACACGTTCAAGCCTTCACGGTTGAGCACTGAAAGTATGTGCGTGACTCTGGGGTATTCAACGCCGTCTATTGTGTAATAATTCACAGCACACCCTTCTTTTTTAATTCATCGTATGTTTCGTTTAGTTCCTTTACCCATTCACTGTGAACACCAATACACGACGGGTTTTGTGCAACATGAGCGTATTTGTAGATGTCGGTTAGCACCCGGTTAAGTTTCAATAGCCGAGGGTCGTTAATTCGTTTGTGCAACACTTGAAATTCCAGATCAAACGCCTCACCCTCTGACGATAGTAGTTCAATCATTGCTAACGCTTTATCTTTCATTTTTCCCTCTCATAATCAACCCACGAACAGCCTTCTAATGCAGGTGTCACACGTACACCACGATAAGCAACAGTTTTATAGTTGGTCACCATATCCCATACAGAGTTTTCAGCTATTACTTCTGGTACTAAATCAGTGTATTCATGAACGAGTATTGTATTCGGTATATGGTCATACTTTGTGAATATTTTTCTCATCGTGTACCTCTCGGATATGGAGCGTACTTCCACTGAATACCCGGAATCTCAGCTTTACCTTTGGAACTTGTGCCGATTTTCGTTAGTTCACCGATCTTGGGTTCTAAAATCTGTATTCCGTTCCACACCGCCGGGACTTTCTCAATATCCACAACAGGTTCCCATCGGTCTATCATGGACGTACCATTGACGGATTTGTGCGCTACTTCTACGTGTACCGGTACTGGTATGGGTAAAGGGGATTTGCCTTTATTAAATTCTTTACGGGCTTTTATATCCTCTTTTTCCTGAAGTGATGCTTCAAGTCTCTTTTGCGCAACATAATAATCCGACGTTTGCTTTTGAATATGAAATAACGCATTTTTTAGTTCATCCTTAATAGGTTTGAATACTTCACGAATTTTCTTTAATCCTTCGTTGATCGGCTTTGTGAATTGTGACTCCCTCGCTTCGACAGTCTCAAGAGCGGCTTTTAGTTCTGCCCGGACATTGATCGCCGCCTGATTGGATACATCATCGTCCACAGTTAAAGTAGTCGCCGCCTGCACAAGGTCTGAGATTTGTATTTGTAGGGGTTTTACTTCAAGTTGTAAGTCGTTCATATTGCCTTTCCTTTATCGTTCACAATACAATCAACTGTCATCTTTTTTAATCGAAATTTACCATCGGTCGCATAGGGGATAGCCAAGATATCTTTAGCAAGGAATGAACATTGTACGATGACTTGTTGTGTGGTTTTAGTTCTGAGACACCATGACAAAGTGGCTACATTTAAACCTGCGCCGCATTGTTCGTACTCATCTTTGTTACCGTCTTTTACGGTGTATGTTTTCCCTAATTCATATTGAAAGTTTTGATAAGGAGAAGTTAAGTCGCTGTTAAGAAATTTGTATGCTGTAAGTTTGGTTGTGGGCGGCTGGTTTTTGAGTATATAAATATCTGGTAGCCATTTGTTAATATCAAAACCTTTTGCGCCACGAAGGTTTGCGCCCTGAAGGTTTGCGCCCTGAAGGTCTGCGCCACGAAGGTCTGCGCCACGAAGGTCTGCGCCCTGAAGGTCTGCGCCACGAAGGTCTGCTTCCTGAAGGATTGCGCCACGAAGGTCTGCGCCACGAAGGTCTGCGCCACGAAGGTCTGCTTCCTGAAGGATTGCGCCACGAAGGTCTGC
>CAZUZI010000102.1:0-3001 GCA_964625015.1 uncultured Candidatus Saccharibacteria bacterium
AGTATTACCAGAAACCTGAAAATAAAACTCATTGGTTTCAATTGGTGCTATCGGATATCCTTCACTATCATATGGAAGTGAATTTGATGGAAAATCAGCTTGACTTAATGTAACGCTATTTGGATTTATTTTACCTTCAACAGTATAAACATATTCCGTAATATTAATAAATGGTTCTGGAATACCAATAAGTAAAAACATTGATTTTATTGCCTCACGAGTACCTTTTGATTTCCAAAAATAATTTGTGTTAATTAAAATTCTTCTCCAGAGTTCAATATCGATTTCTGCTGGCATTAAATCGGTGTGTAAGTTTCTTTCTTCATCATTAATTGTTAAGAAACTTTCAACCAACTCATTTTCGTTAACCAATGAAAAATAATTCCACCCAAATGTTCTTGCAAGATTCATTACCAATTGGTCTGGAATATTATTTATCTTATCATATGTTACACGATTTATGTTAACCAATGAATCAATAAACTGCCTCAATTCATCAAACTCTCTACCATATAACCTCAATAATTTAGTCATTTTACCTTCTTCGGTAAGGTCATATGTTTTAATTGAAAGCGGTGTTAAAAATCTGGCAATTAAGTCAGTTTTTATTGAATCGTATTTACTGCCAATGGTTAGTATTGTTTCTAAAAATACACGATATTTAGAACCACTAATATCAATATTATATCCGTCATTTGTATTCCAAATTAAATTTGTATTTGAATAGATAACATTTCCGTCTTCGAGAAGTGTTGGGTCTCTCATTAAAAACGCAAATCCATTTGTACCATCTCTTTCAGACACAATATATTTTTCATAGTCAGTTAATTGTGCCCTAAATTCTTCAAATACCTTGTTGTTTGGTTTAATATGAAAATCAATTTTACCAGTTGTTCCAGTAACAGTTGGAAATGGATTACCCTTAACCTTAAACGCTAAAAACTTAAACCCTGAACTATATCCTGTGAAACCAATAATATTATATGAGTTACCTGTTGAATTATCTGCAGACCATATTATATAGTCTTCATATGATAAGTTCAGGTTTCTTAGTTCATTTTCAGTATATCCTGAATTGCCCCTATTACATATGATTCCAAATGTGTTAACAGTACAGCCTGTTGGGACAATAAAATAAGATGTATCTGTTACCTCATCATAATCATAATTACCAAAAGTAATATTTCCACCAATGCTTACACGTGAACTTGCAAAAATACTTGCAGGATATGCCAATATAATATTTTGAATTGTGGTTCTTAGAAATTCGTATGCTGAACCAAATCTGACAAAAGTATTTAAATCGGATTTATCTAAGTTCAATACTGCCTCTGTCGTGGTTTTCAACATAATTGCAGTTTGCGTTTCTGTAAGACCCATTGTTTCCAATGTTACAGGACGCACAAATGAACTCAATTTGTTACTATAATCAATTGCCGTTCTGCCCTCAAAATTTGATGTAACCACAAAACTTCCAAACGAAAATATTGTTTGAGAAGCTGTATTATTGAAAAACGTACCGTTTAAATTTGAATCGAGCGTGCCATACAAACGTAATTGGTCTATATCGACTATTGATTTTACTTTTGCCACAAGTTTTACATTTTACTATAAATACGATAGAATAAAAAATCCCAATTACATAAATTGGGATTTTTGCAATTAATAAGAATCATTATCAATTCTTTCTAAATAATGACACAATGAATTTAATTACTTCAAAAGCAATGAACCCCAACATAATCGCAACAAACCCAACCAATATTAGTTGTGATGTTTCAAACGAATTTAAAAAATCTCTTATCATGGCTTCAATTTATTATCCTAATGTTGTAACATCTTCAAAATCCTGTGATTCATCTATTGTTGTTCTTCTTTCTTTAACTTCATACAACGGAATATTGGTAACGTCTTCTTTAATTTCATATAAATTAAATTGTTTTGTTATTTCCCTATCCTTATCGTAATATGTTAATATACCCTTTTGTATGTCTTTAACCTGCTCACCTGCAACAATATTAGCTATTGTATCTAATGTATTTTCCACCAATTCTACTTCAACGACCAATGGTGTAAAATATGTATTTGATACCAATATTGTATCACCAATGTTTCCAATATACGGAAGTGCATTTGGCTTAACATCTGATGAACTGCTTGGCGTAAGCTGTAAGAACATTAAAGTTCCTGCATCATCAAAACGATACCTGATTGCTTTTTGTGATGTGTTTCCAATGTTTTCGCTGACAGGAACAACTTTATTTGATGTAACCACATACCTTACAACATTTCTTCTTTTAGTTCCATCAGTATTTAAATATTCAATTCTATACCCCTGCAAAGCATTATTTGCCCTCATTGATTCAGGCAATGTGTTTATATCAACAACAATACCTTTGACTGAGGGCAATGAAGAAAGTACGCTACAATCAACTATTGTTAACATAGTAACTTTAGGTTTGATGTATATGGTATAGATACCCAATTGATTGAATATCGTAGCTGGAAGTTTTAAATTATAGATGCCTTCCAATAAATTCTGACCTTCTAATTGTTCTGTGTATTCAACATAGTTTTCATCATCATCTGGCAAGCTACAATATTCCAATAATTCTCCAGCATCTAATTTAAAAATTGTATTATCATTTGTTTGTCTGTCTGGCATATAATTATAATACATGTCAATATCTCCGATACTAACGTCTGCAGGTCTTGTTATTCCATAAGTTCCAATTGCCATATTATTAAGTATTATTAACTATCTTAAAAAAATTCCCACCAGCATATGTCATCAATTCATTCAGATTTTTAATCTGTTCTAATCTATAATTATTGTCAAATGCTGACAACGCTTGTCTTATTATAAATACATCATCATCAATTTTTGGATTGCTTATAATATTCTCCTTTTTAGGGTCTTTATATATTGGAGCATTGATGAAACTCGGACTTAATACACCAGTTGAAATAAAATCAAATGTTGTTGTTGCCGTAGTACCAG
>CAZUZI010000103.1:0-2989 GCA_964625015.1 uncultured Candidatus Saccharibacteria bacterium
ATATGTGATCGGCATGGTATTGATTGCGTTTGAAGCAATATTACTTCCATCGCACTCAGCAACAATAATCTTGTAGGATATATCCCTCTCAATATCCAGCTCCTCGGCAAATTGGCGAACATAGATATTTCACACAACAAAATATCAAGCATCGTAGCTATCCCATATACCAATCTGACTCAACTTACTACAATAAACGCCTCGTACAATCTCTTTGGCGATACCGGATGATTGGACTCTCTCGTTGATTTGGAAAAATTACAAAATCTAGATCTTAGCCACAATACGATCTCAGTTATTCCCTATAGCTATGATCGTCTCAGAGATACTATGGTATATATAGATCTTTCCTACAATAAGATCAAAAGAATAGAACCTATCACCGACCCTAGCAGCGACTTCTTGATATCATTTAAAGCATCTCACAACATCATAGATAACATCCCAAAAAGCATAGGCAATCTGAAAAATCTTCAACACCTCGATCTCTCAAAAAACCTTATCAATGACAAAACCGTGGGCAATGTCGCCGGAGTATCCAATAGCCTCATATCATTGGATCTAGCGCACAATCTCATCACTAGAGTCCCCGGAGAATTCCTTCAATTCAATTATGGACATAGGTTACAATCACTTGACCTTTCCTACAATCTCATTGATTCTATCGAGGCATGAGTAATAGACCAAATCACCACACTTTTGTTTCTTAATCTTTCCAATAATCAACTTACCAAGATTATAGAGCTGAAAAATCTAGATAACCTTCAAATCCTAGATTATGGATTCAATAAACTCGATGGAGACCTCTACTCCTATCTTGGAAATATCTTGGAAGTTAGGACAACGCTAACTAACCTTTCGCTCAGACACAATAATCTCAAATGAGCTATACCAGAAGAGCTCACATTACTCACCCTTCTCCAAAATTGATGAAGCAAAATAGATTACAATCGATTGGATGAACATAAGGTGGATGATGGACACGGATTACTTACGTTCTTGAATCAAAAATTTGTAAAGACAAGCAACCAAGAAAAATATCTGAATACCCATCGAAGAGATCAATACAGATTCTTTGATATCACCTTATGAGGTACATTAAACACTGCATGAGACATCCATCCATGAGACGAGATACAGATAACCTTGGAATACAAAAACAGCTCTGATCGCGATTCTCACAATCTCGATATTTCTCTCTATGACGTACCTGGTACGTATACTATACAAACACCTATGTGAGGATATCCTATGATCAAAGACCGTTCATTTGACGATAACGATCCTTGCAAGAAAGACTTGAGGGATAATACAGCAGGCACGTATTTCACCACACTGAACAATCGAGCATCAACTAATGGGCATACCTCCTTCTTTACGTATCTCACTAGCGATATTCGTGATTATGATCTCTATGCCGTAAGGGGCAACGATCCTGCCAACCCCGCCATAACCAATCCATACACGACATCTCGAGGTGGCGACTTTGTTAAATGGATAGAAGGATATACGTATGACGCATTCCAAAAAAACTTTCAACAAGGATTGTTCTCACGATTGTTTGATATAGACATCAACGATCTCGCTATCCTTTGATGCGGCACCAACGGAAAGAATGTAACTAGCTTTGACGATGTGCCTTTGGCAGCGGGTGCAGTTAGAACAAAAACATTTACGATTAAGATAGACCCTTCATTTGTTGGATTATTTTATATCACTGCGCTCATAGAAAGCGACAACCGCCTCTATATCGAAAAAGATCCAAACAACAATAGTTATAACATTCCTATCACCGTCAAAGCTATGCCTCTGGATACCGACGGAGATGGAATCTTTGATGAAGATGACAATTGTCCACTAGTCGTCAATCCAGGACAAGAGAATATGGATGAGATACAATTCACAAAAGCAGATCGGGCAGACTATACGCTTTCTCAGAACCAAGATTGCATCAATCCCGATGTATGTATCACAAGAGCTAATCAGTGACCGTTATACAACGCAGCAACTCAAACATCAGGCGATGTCTATAATGATTGCAGCGCAAATCCTGAAGGAACAGAACGGGCTATAGGATCATGCGAAGACAAAAACTCTCTGACCTTTGGAAATCTTTTTGATATCAATGGATGTTATCCTCCTGATATGCTTACGTATACTATGTGTCTCCATATCACCGGAAATGACACCTATTACGATGTAACATTTACTAATCGAACCCAATGACCAAGCGGGACCCCTCCTGGATCTGGCGGATGATTCTCATACCAAAGGATGGCGTACATCGATGGAGAAACAGCATACCTTGGTGATGCTTGCGATTGTACGGATTCACAATGCACCACAGGAAACGACTACACAGGCAATCTCATTTGTTCGTCAGCAGATCTTGCTTGTCCTCAGTCTTTGCCTCTATGAACGATATGTTCATGATACCAGACATATCTAACAGCTGATGATATATCAGAGCGGAACACGCTTTTAGATATATCCAACACACTAATAAACAGCAATTGATATTTTAGCTTCAACAACTTTCCTTATATCCGATATTTCTTAGCAGTCAGTTACTATCATCTATGAAGTACCTCCAGTGCGTTCCCTATCTTCAACAATCTCCTTGCGCAGCAATGATTGCCACCGATATCTGATCCTTCTTGAATCCCATGAGCCATAACATCTTTGGATCCTATATTCCTTTCATGACCAGTGGCATGACTCTCTCCATTACGAGGAACCACATATAACGAATGAATAGACGCTCTTTGTCCTATATGTGGAAACAATACACTAGAATGAAATGAGCAATGTGACGGAACAAACATGAACAACCAAAGCTGTTCGTCATTTTGATATAGCCAATGAGCGCTCAGTTGTACCGCTTCATGTACAATCAACACAAGCAACTGCTCGAATCCTGGTGGCGGTTGAGGCGGTGGCGGTGGATGATGAAGCAATCCTATTGATATGTGTCCTAACGGCGATTTCT
>CAZUZI010000104.1:0-2892 GCA_964625015.1 uncultured Candidatus Saccharibacteria bacterium
GGGATGAATATCCATTAGGATGGCATATTCCAATTTTTAATGAGGAGTCGTTTTTATTTTGTTTTAAATATTTTTTTTTTTTTTAAACAACTTAAGTTGTTATTTTTAATTATTTTGATAAAAATGATTTTATATCACTTGAGATCGGATACTTCATTTTTGGCATATCCCTATATTACAGATAATCTTTAATTTCTTTTCTGAAAAAATTTAATAATGGATTCTAGTTGGCTAGAGTATTTCTCTAAGAATAGATAAAATAATAATTGTATCTACTATGAAATGTCTTCTTGGTATTACTCTAACCTGTTCCATTTATTTCATATCCCAATTATTTGAAGTGGTAAGGGTTTGTCCTCCGCCAATGAAAGTAAACTCATACTTTAGAGTAGTATCTTGTGTAAGCTGTTCCAATTCACTTTTGGTTACATTCAGATTTAATTTATAAAGAAGGGTGGTATGATCAACTGCTACATAATAATTTTCGCTGGCAACAGAAAGACTAGTTTCAAAAATTTGTTTGGATTGGTCAAAAATTTTCACTTCAACAGTACCATCTGAATTAACAGATTTTCCGTTATCTTCGATCTCAAAAATTATAATATTTGCTTTCTCAACTACAAAGAAACTAATAACTGCTTTTTCAGAAAGTGAATCTGGAGCATCCGGAGGATCCTGCTCAACATGGTTTGAATTATTTTTGGGATAGCATATAATTGCTGCACCCATATTATGAATATATTGACAGGCAGAGGTATCGTTGGTTAAGCTGACATAATAAATTAAACAATTGTCTGAACTTTCATCATTTAAACCGTTTAAACATATAGACACATTGTTTTTCTCAGCAGCAACTTCCGCCACACATTTTACATCTATTCCTTCGGTGCCGTCACTGGTGATTATCTTGCATTTTTCAACTTCCGGTGACAGATACGTTTGATTTAAACATCCATAAAAAACTAACATTAAAAATAATAAAGCCGAGATATACTTTTTCATAAAGCTTTAATAATGCAAAAAGAATAAAAAGCTTTCAAATATAAAATCTTAAAATCCTCTGAACTGAGAGTCAGGTTCGGTAATTCCAACCTGCACTATACTAGTTTTTTGTCTCAGTAACATCGAAAGAAAAAGTAGAAGTACGATGCAGGGGAAGAATTCACAGAGCTGATCTGAGGTCTGAAGCGGATTGGCACTGTAGGGTAAAATTTCGCATAAAACAAAAAATAGATCATCCGCGGAGTGATTGGTATGGCGGATATAGATCTGTATAACTATCCTTTACTTCAACCATGTTCCTGCAATCGCCGATGATTACCATGTTTTTTGACATGGCAATAGTATAACTCGTTCTACTACTTTATGACTAATGCGAAATTTGATACTGGAGTGTAAAACTAAACTGAAAAGAAACAGCTCATTAGAATTTCCAACCTTCTGCCCTGCACATTTCTATTATATTCAAACATGATATCCCATATTCTTTGCAAACAAACGGGATTCGTATTCTGTTACCACGAATACGTTCTTCAGTAACAATTATTTTGCTTTTTATCACTGGAAAGATCGTTTTTTGAGCATCATCGTTCAGATCAATCGCCAACGCGATTACAAATGGATCCGCAGCTGGAGTTTCTTTTTCTGGTTCTGCTAAAGAAGGATATTTATTTAGAATTTCTTTGACAATTTTAATTTGTCCAATGGTTAATGGCTTAAAGAGCCGTTTCTGTTTTAAGACCCATGCTTTTAACGAATCATCTAAAACTAGTATTTCTTTCCTTACTTCTTCTGGAGACACCAATAAACCACTCTTAATTAAGCTCTCAATTTTTTTCCATAGGTTAGGAAATATATCTATAGGGTAGCGTTTATTCAATTCTATCAATGAAGAAGAATCAATAACGTAATAATCAATTTTTTTCATTTTTTAGCCCTACCACTAACTTTTTCTAAGTTTTTAGATTTAATTGAAAGATAATTCAGCGCGTCACTGTGGGTTATAAATCCCTTTTCTACGTTGCTTAACACCAATGAAACAAATTTTTGACCTCTTTCATTCATACATTTTTTATCAGCAGCTACCCCTCTAAAACTAGCAACTTTTTTACCAGGTATTGTTACTTTCTGAGTGATATACCGTCCAAGTACAGAATCATATTGCTGCTGAGAAATAAAATCTAATTTAAACATATTATACAACAACATTGCTTTACTAATTTTGTATGAACGCGAGATTTTAGTTAAGATGGATGTTTCGGTTAGGTTCAATTTATTTAAACTGAATAATATTTTTGCTAACGACTCTGGCAGTAAAAATGCGGATGAAAATTCATTACACCATCTCTCAACGTCATCAATGTTCGTTTTGAGTAATATGTCCTCCGGCATACTAATACCTGATTTTTTTAATAAAACGTGTCCAAATTCATGCATAAGAGTAAATGTCCGTGCTTCGATAGTATCTTTTGAATTTACAACAATAACCGCGGGTGCATCATCAACAAGAGTAAAACCGCGCGCATCTTCTATTGGCATGGATATTTGAAAGGTAATAATGTTTTTTTGTTCTAAGCCATCTCTTAAAAAATTAAAGACATCATAAGGAGTTTTTAGTTTTTTTTGAATATCAACATTAAAATTTAATTCTTGACGATATTTTTCAGCGAGTTGCTTCGGATCATCGTGAAGTGTTACAGTCGAAATATTCGATAATGTACTCGAATTTAAATTATCTGATAATTCTTTACTTACTTTTTGCAATCGTCTTGCTCTTCTAATTGCAAGTATCGTTTTTTTATCAAATTTACCCTCTCGATTTGGAAGCATCCTGTAATCCTTGGGTAGTGGGTTTTCTTTGGGAGGCACAGATAAAAATAAAACGGCCATTGG
>CAZUZI010000105.1:0-2876 GCA_964625015.1 uncultured Candidatus Saccharibacteria bacterium
AAGAATAGAAAAGTCATGAGTGATGATGTTGATTTTGTAGCTGAAAATCAATTCAAGGCATACTACAAGTCGATAAGCTCTATGTGGAAGTCCATTGATTACATTAACACTATTGCAAATAAAAATCTACCAGAAGGACACAAGGCAAGTTATGAAAAATTAATAAAGCAATCAAGGTTTGCAGATAGTGAGAAGCAAAAAGTTATTGAAGATTTAAAGGATAATAAATTGAACAGAGAATCAGTTATCATGTTACAAAAGACTGTTCGTGATGAAATAGTCAAATTAGCTGAAAAGTCTGTAAACGAGTATAAAGCTAATCACAAAGCCAGCAATGAAGAATTGAAAAGAATAGTTAATCAAGAGTAGCCGAAAGGTTACTCTTTTTATTTAGTCTATATGGACGTTAAAACGAGGTGAATATGGATGATTGGATAAAAGAATATTGGTTAAAAACATTATTTGGTTGTATTGTTGGTGTCTTTGGGTTTTGGGGTAAGAAGAAAATTAAAGTTTTAGAAAAAAAGATACAAGAACAAGAATTGGTTAGACAGGGACTTCAAGCTTTATTAAGAAGTGAAATTATACGAGAGCATGACAGGTGGACAGATAAAAATTATTGTCCTGTTTATGCTAGAGATAATATTCAAAATATGCACAATAAATATCACGGGCTAGGAGAAAATGGCGTTATTGATAATTTAGTTGAAAGAATAATGGAATTACCAACAGAAAGAGAGGATTAATATGGATTTAGAAATGATTAAACAATTTATTAAACCAGAGATTTTAATATTAGTACCAGTTTTATATTTTATCGGAGTTATGATTAAAAATACATTGTTAATTAAGGACAAGTTTATTCCTTTGACATTAGGAGTAACAGGAATTGTCTTATCGGTAATATGGGTATTAGCAACAACGGATATTAACGGTACGAAAGATATTTTTATGGCAGTATTTACAGCTATAACGCAAGGTGTATTATGTTCAGGAGCATCTGTGTATGTTAATCAAATAGTAAAACAGTCGCAAAAAAAGGAGTGATAATAATATGAAAATCACACATGGTATAGTTGATACAGCTATACAAATGTTAATCCCTTTTAAAAATGAAAAGGCTAGACCAATGTACCCTATGAAAGCAAAATATATTGCTATACATAACACAGCTAATCCAGGAGCAACAGGTAAACAAAATGCTAATTATGTAGTCAACCAAAACGAATACAAGTCATGGCATTTTACTATTGGAAATAATGAGATATATCAACATTTACCTATAACCGAGAGCGGTTGGCATTGTGGAGATGGCGAAAATGGCAAAGGTAACAGGGAATCAATAGGCGTAGAAATCGCAGAAGTATATGGAGCCGAAAAAACAGCAGTAAAATTTATAGCTGAGCTGATGAAAGCTACAGGCATAGGAATCGACAATGTACTACCTCATAAATATTTTAGTGGGAAGAATTGTCCTAGATTAATATTGCCTCATTGGGATAGTTTTATTGATGATATTAAAAAAGAATTAGGAGAAGTAAAAGTGGATAAAATAAAGTATTCTGTTACGCCTAACAAAACACATCAATTATCAGGCAATGTAGAAGATTTACAAGTAAAAATAGCAAATAAGAATAATAGATTAATAACTGAAAAGAATTGTGTTAATGGTACATTCTTCTGGAATACAAAAAATCCTAATGAAAAATATCCAACAAGTATTTTATATGCAGAGGGAAAGTTGTATAAAGCTACAGCTAATCATTTGCCTAGTCCTCAATCAGTATTTATAGTTTACAAAGATAATACAGTTGAAATGAAGCGTATTAAAAACATTTCTGAACTTGATTTAGAAAAAGTTAGACTTGCAATAGGTGGTATTGGATTAAGAAATACTTTAGACCCAACTTTTAAATACGCCCCAGAGGCAGAAGGTTTTAAAGGTGCATATGCAGACGTATTAAGAAAAACTAATAAAACTGTAATCGGTTACAATAAGAAAGAGAATAAAATCTATTTAATGTGTAGACCTGATATTTATCACAGCAATTCATTATTATATGATTTGCAGAAATTAGTTAAAGATTGTGACTATGATATTGCATTATCCGTTGATGGTGGTGGTAGTTCTTGTATGTTTGTTGATGGTGAAAATGTATTTAAAGGTGATGGAAGAATAATTCACAACATACTATGCTTTAATTAAACGTACAGCCATTTATAGAGCCATAGACAAACGAAATAGCCATGTTGATATATTTACTCAAACGAATAATGATTTTGCTTAAAGAGGGTGTAACGACCCTCTTTTTTTATTTGCCATTATTTAATATTAATTTAGTGTTTGAATTAGAATGAATTAATATATATGCCTTTTAGAACCAGTGTGAAATCGCCAGTTCTAAAAGGCATATTAAAATTTCAATCATTTAAAGTTGATAGCCATATCTTTGCTACCATAAAATTTAATTTCTTTGATATAGGCTTGAGCAAAATCTTTCTTTGATTCTATATCTAAATTTTCCCACTATCAATTACTCTTTGGATAGCATTTGAATATTTTAAATCAGGTTTATTATTACCTTCTAAAAAATATGATTTACCAACATTAAAATAATCAGACATTTTTTGGATAACACCCATTCTCGGTAAAGCTTTTTTATTTATCCATTTACCTACAGTAGAGTTGTCGACATTTAATATGTCCGCTAATTCCTTCTGATTCAAATTATGGATTGCTAATTGTTCTAATATACCTTTACTTAAATTTTCCTTTAACTTTTCTAATTCTGAAGCTTCTTTCAAAATAACACCTCCTAACATATTATTATAAGCGAAAATTGAATATAAAGCTACTATTAAAATAAAAAAACACA
>CAZUZI010000106.1:0-2869 GCA_964625015.1 uncultured Candidatus Saccharibacteria bacterium
TCTTTTACTTTTACACTTTGAATTATAATATATTAAAGTGTATTTGTAAAGACTAGAAATTTAGTCATAAAGAAAATTTGGCGGAGGTTTAAAGCAGGTAGATTAATTACATTCTTGATAAAGCATTTAAAAAACTTACTGTAGAATAATTTTTCATCTGAAAACCGGACGAAGAAGATTTCTCATTTTCACATAGTACAACTGCCCGAAAAAGCAAAACAATCATAAGCAAAAACACCACACCGCCCAGACCAACAACCGAATAAACAATAAAATTACTCATTACAACTCCTTGCAGAATATATTATTCTGCAATTGCATTGTAATAAACATATATTAAGTTTAAATAACAAAACCCTTAACAATTTGTTAAGCCTAAAAATGATTTTAATTCGTATTCCAAACCCTCAAATTTTAATGTATAATACGATTAGCTGATATGCTATTAAATAACTTTTAAAGATATGAACTTTGGTATACCGTTGTTAAACCAAGCGCTTAAATACTAATATGATAAATGCATGCCCTCAAAATATTACACCCTTAAAATCAATCGATTTATTTGATGATTTTTTTATTTACAAGTTCCCTTTACCACAATATCTCGGCGCAAAATTTAAACATTTGCAGTGGATAAAAGAATATATACCAAATAACATTAAAGTTGTGGCAGATGCTTTTGCAGGTTCACAATCTGTTGCTTTCTTTTTCAAACAACTTGGCTTTGAAGTTTATACAAATGATTTTATGAATTACAGTAATCAAATCGGAATAGCCCTAATTGAAAATTCAAAGGAAACTCTTAATCAAGCTGATATAAATTTACTATTTGCCAAAAATAGAGATTCAAATAAGTTTTATATTATGGAAAAGTTGTTTACAGATATGTTTTTCATCAGAGAAGATGCTCAATTATTGGATGCTTTTCGTAGCAATATTGAATTATTATCTTCTATTAAGAAAAGTTTGGCCTTGGCAATTATGAACAGAACTTTGACTAAAAAAATTACAATGGGACATTTTGCCCACCATCAAGCACTAGTTTATGCAAACAACAAAGATAGAATAAAAAGAAATAAAAGTTTAATTAGACCTATAAAGGAAATGTTTTTAGAATTGGCAACCAATTATAATAACGCTGTTTTTGACAATAAAAAAAATAATAGAAGTTCCCAAGGGGATGCTATCGAATTTGTCAAGCGATTAGAAAATGTTGATTTGATTTATTTTGATCCTCCATATTGCAATTCACATGCCGATTATCAAAGTTTTTATCATTTATTAGAAACTTTTGTAGAAAATTGGACTGATAAAAAATTCGTAAATGGTGTAAAAAGATATGATCCCAAATTATATAGTGGTTTCGATATTAAAAAAGATATTTCGCTCTCTTTCGAAAAGTTATTTAAAGAATCTGAAAAAATCCCTTACTGGATTATTAGCTATAATGATAGAAGTTATCCACATAATAATCAAATGATTGAGATGATTTCCAAATATAAACATGTAGAAGTAAAGAAAAAAACTTACTCTAATTGCGTCGGTGGTAAGGGAAGTGTTAAGGGGAGCAATGAACTTTTATTTATATGTTCACCTAAACATTGATAAAAATCAAATCACTTTTCACGATATAATTTTTGCCAGCAAAAGTAAATGACACATTTTGTAAATTATTGTCATTAAAAGCATTTAAATATGAATTTATTTCTGTTCTGATTCTTGGATATTGAGTAATTTTTAATTTGTCGGAATTTTTAGGATTGTTTCTATCATTTAGAATTAGAAACAATCTATTTTCTGCACCAAATCTCTGTTCGCTTTGATTTTCATAAAGCCATTTTATTAACTCTAATTTATCAAAATCTTCAGTAAAGTCTTCAGGAATTCTTGTAATTTTTAAATCTAATGGTGTTTTTCCTATAAAGAAATCAACTCCTTTTATATCAACTAATGTTGGAGTTACTCGTTCATGTCTATTAAATATATCTTCAATTATTCGCGTTGTTTGTGTGTTATAATAAGTCCAATAAATTTTCTTTTTAAGCATATCACTCATAGATACAACTATATTTTCTACATCCATTATTGAATTACTCTTTTGAACTTTTGAGAATAATTGTTTATCAATACTATTTGTTGGGCTAAACTCATCTTGCATTAAATCTAATGTTGCTAATTCCTGTATTAGTTGTTCTGTCTCTATATCTGAATACCAATTGGCTGTTTCTCGCTTGCTTAACATAAAATCAATAATACTATCCAACAAATTACTTTGTTGAACATAATTATAGACCTCTTCAAACTTTGCGGCAGCTTTTTTACTAGTCGGAGTAAAGTTAATATGTTGTAAAAAACCTTTTTGTAATTCTTTATTCCCGGATTTCATAAATTGATTAAGAAATAAAAATAATGGGTCAATATTAAACCGTTCGTAACAATTTATTTCATGTATTGCTTTTGCTTCCTTATAATTCATAAATTCCTATCTCTTAATTATTGTAATAAAAGTATTATTTTAGTATTTAACGCTTTTGCAATTTTTTCCAAAGCTAAAATACTGATATTTCGTTTTTGTCGTTCTATAAGACCAATATAATTAGGATGTAAATTGGCTTTTTCTGCTAATGCTTCTTGTGTTAAACCTTTTTTTAATCGTTCTCTTCTAATATTAAAAGCAACTGTTTTTATTATATCACTCATGCGTAAACAATATAAAATACACACTATATTATCCAGACAATATAGTGTGTATTTTGATTTTTCACAATTAAAATTTTAGCGAAATTTTTAATTTTCTTTTCATGTTTTTCTGTTGTTGTCTTTTGAGATTTATCAGTTTATAGCGAACCGAAGGAATTTGCGACTGCGG
>CAZUZI010000107.1:0-2836 GCA_964625015.1 uncultured Candidatus Saccharibacteria bacterium
TCAATGAGATTTTATTCATTGATACTGAGCGAAAAACTCTGCCGTTCAAACAGGCTGCTTCCTGCAAAATCATGTTAGCTGACACTTGGGAAAAGTTTGAAGCACTCATGAAAGCCGGTTGTGGATTAATGGAAGATAAGCTGACAGGCGAGAAAGCTGAATATTATGGCTCGATAAAGATTGTCATTATTGATAGCTTTACGCGAGTTCTATTCTTGCTGTCGGAATATCTGAAAGAAAAGCAGATAAAGGGTTACGATTTCTGGCGTGACTATGGCGACATGCTTGAAAGACTGTTAATGACCTGGGAATCAAAAGGTCGCTTTATCGTCTTTACCGGACTGGATGAAGTGGTTCGCGATTCTGATAGCGTGGACAGGATTGTTGTCAAGGTTGAAGGCAAAAAGCTGGAAGGCAAGATTGAGAGCTTCTTTACTATTGTTCTTCATACTCGCTTTAATCCTGCTAAACCTCATCCCGAAGGCTATCAATTCTGCACAAATACTGATGGCAAGAATACAGCCAAGTCGCCCGAAGGAATGTTCAATGAACGCTATATCCAGAATAATATGGCTTTTGTGCTTGGTTCAATCTATGAGTATTATGATATGGCAAATCATCCTGAATTCATGCCTTCACCAATTCTTGTTGTCGGCAAGAGCGGAACAGGCAAGTCAACCAGCATGAAATATCTATTTGATATAGCCGAGGAGGTTAAGAAATGAAAGATAAACCACAACCAAAGCCCGAAACAATGTCCAAAGATACAGCCGAAAAACTTATGAAACTTGACATTCAGGATTTTGAATCTCATGTTAAAAAACTGAAATGTGAAGCAAATAAGAAGTTCGAAGCTGTTGTGGCTTCATATATTAAAAACGCAACCGAAATGAGAAAGCTAACGAGCAAATATCGTAGTATTGACTTAATAAAGGTCGAGTTTGAAGATGGAAAAATTGTTTTCATGAAGGTTGATGATATTGCTACTTATGGCACAAGATATGCGTTTAATGATGCAGAAAGTATCAGTAAGCATATTGCCTTCACCAATAACTCAAATATTCATCAAGATGGATTCAGGGTTTTTGTTGAGAATAAGGCACTCTCTTTTGAGTCAAAAATCATTATCAAACTCAAAAGGGATTGTTTGTTATCAACTATTGAGATGCGCAAAACTGCCTACATGAATTTCAATAAGGCAATCCAAGACTTCATCAATGATGTCGAATTCATAAACAGGTGTTGGAATGAATATCATGCCAGTGCCGGAACAATCCAAAACAACAACTGCTAAAGGAGAAGAAAATGCAGGACTATCAAGAAACAAACACAGAACAAGTCACAAAAGAACCAGAAGTAACAAAGATTAAGAATTGGTCTTATCGGGAATACTTCATTCAGAATGTTGAGACTGGTGATATCTGGAAAGACCAGCTAACTGATGAGAAAACCTGTCGCAACATTATCCGTACCGAAGGCGAATATGATACCGAATATAGAATCGGCTATCGTGTTTATCAAACTAATACAATCACAAAAACAGCCAAAATCGTACTTAAGTAAAGGAGAAAAAACATGAGTATTAGAAATCTACCATCAATGGACATGACCCAAAAAGAAAACATCGAATCCGCAGCTAAATCCGAAGCGCAATCTTCTGGAGTTTCCGGCAAGTATGTAATGGAAATCGTTCAGGCTTCTCTTGATGAGAGCAGGAATGGTTCAGTATTTATTACTCTCGGATTCAAGATGCCGAATGGCAAAATTTACAAAATGGAGCCAAAGCATATTCGTGGCGCAAATGATGAAGATGGCTTCTTTGTGCCTCGGCTGCGGGCTATTTTCGGTATTACGGGCGCAAATGATACCATCGGCACCGCAACAATCAAGAGCGGTGATTTTGTTGATGGCTCTTTTGTCGAAAAGGATATTGAAGCTCTCAGCTATGTTGGGCTGCTTGGAAAGCAAATTGGAGCAGTGCTTCATTGCTATCAAAAGTATCCTGAGTCACTTGGAATCAATGGCTATACTGGTCGCCCAATTCCGAGCAAGCAAGACGACCCCGCCGGCTATGAAGCTGCCAAGAACGAAGCTACTACTATCTGGATGCCAAACTACTCCAAAGAAACTTCGCCCGTGTTTGAATTCGTGAGCTTCTTTGACCCCGCTACCGAAAAGACCTTTGCAGAAATGCTTGATGATAACCTGGAAACTCCTGTTGCTGTAAATGAGGCGCTGGAAAAGGTTCTTGCCAAGCCCACAAAAGCTGTCATTCTGGAAGGTGCGGATTGGGATAAAGAAAGAATCAAACGTCTCAAGAAAAACCTGAAAAAGGTCGGACTAAGCTATGATTCAAGCCTGTTTATTCCTGTTGCTGGTTCATCCGTAAAAGATGCAAAAACCAATGACGCTGACCTTGTCTAATTAACCATAATCATGAGAGCGGGCATTAAGCTGCAATAATAAACTAAAACTAGTGTTTATTTGCCCGCTCTCTATTTATTAAGGAGAATAATAATGGTAAGTATTGAGAACAATAAATTACTATTGAACGGAAAGCAGGTCGGTTACATGCAGAATGATACATTAACAATGAAGCGGATATTTCACAAGCATCATTATTATGTATTAGACGCATGGTGTCTGAATGTTGAGGTCGTTAATAGTGGCGCAAGTATATTTGTTATTGAGACCGATAGAGAACGTTATGTTATCACTCTTGACAAAATCATGAAGTTGCGTTCCAAGCTTAATTTATTTGTCGCCTTTGGCACTGAACGTCAGCTGGCGATTCCGCTAAAATGTTGGGACAGATATAATTTACCAGAAGTATCTT
>CAZUZI010000108.1:0-2832 GCA_964625015.1 uncultured Candidatus Saccharibacteria bacterium
TCCGTTTCTCCGTTCTGATTTACTTTCAGATAAACCTTTGTTAATTCCATTTGCGTTAAATTAGACATTATTTGCGGCCTCCAATTCATCAAAGGATTGAAGGCTTAAAACTAATCAATACCACATGCTTCTCTCGCTTGCTTAATTGGCAATCGTAATGGAGTACTTCCCGTATCCCGATTGAACTTTGCCATCTGGTCTACATGCTCCATGATTCTCTTAAATAGTTCTTCGTCGGTTTCTCCGTCCTTTCTCCGATAGTGACAGTAGTAAATTCTTGGCGGATATTTTTCCACCAGAATCTTCACATCACCAGCGTTAATTAACTCCAAATAGATGAGTCCGTTTACAATCATAATTTTGAGTATTAAATTGTTAGTGTTTGCAGGCAGTAATTCAACTGAGAATTACTGTCATGGATGCTACTCGACTTCGTAGATATAAATCAGGTCGTCATTGTCCTTGAGAATCGCATAGATTTCTCTGTCGAACGTGAGTACCAAACAGCCTCGTCTTTTGCGAACAATCGTTTCTTGATTTGCCCGTTGTTTCCGATTGCTTCCCTAAGAGGAAAAGAACGGTAGTGTGTTGCGCCATATCCGAAAGCTATTTCAGCTCTTGTTGGCTTGCGTGAATATTCTATGCTTTTGTAGTTCAAATCCCAAATGGAAAGCCACCTGTGATTGTCGAGAAATTTATTGCAGTTCTCAATCTGTTTTTTCAATGTTGCGTTCATCATATTAATCGTACTTTGGTGAATAATTGTAGGCCACAATCCTGCCATGAATTGCAGCCGTAAGTACTACTCGATTTTGTAGATGTAAATTATTTCGTTATTGTCGTCTTTAAGGATTGCGAATAAATCGCTGTCACGCTCAGGAAACTTAGAATTGTAGATGTAGAGGAAATCTTCCGTGCCTTTTTGCACGATTTTAGCTGTTGAATCATGACTGTAAACAGTCTCAATTCCTGAGCCGAAAGCTGTGCAGAAAGCGTTAAATGGATTGTCTCCTCTTTCCACAGTGATTACTCCACACTGTTCGTACTGGTTGATAGTCAATTCGTGAATGATGTTTCTTGCTTTCATTTGCGTTTGAAATTTATGTTAGACAATGCAGCCGTGAATCCAACCGATGAATCACGGCCATTAATCACATTAATTTGTTCATCTTTTTGCACTCTGTTTCGCAATCTTCAAAAGAGTCGTAAAGGAGAGGGTTCCTTCTAACTGAAAAATGCTTGCATGGCTCCCATGTTTTGAAGCCTAAAACTGATACTAATTGTGGAAAAAATTGAATTACCATATTTTTGTGCGTTAAAAGTTAAGTGGAAAGCCCACCAACGAAGGTGGGCAAACCATCAGTGGTATCTTTGGAAAAACTCAGGAGTTATATCCTTAAAGAACTTGCGCTGATACCATGCGCAAACTAAGCTGTTAAACGGCCATGTGAAATTGCCGAAATCGAAGCATTGATACCAGAAGCCATTCCGTTTGGTAAAATGGTGGACGATAAGAACTTTTTTCTTACCGTCAAACAACTCGTCATTGTACTCAAGAATCATGCGATTCCAATGTAGCTTTTTAATCATATTATTCGTACTTTGGTTTATAGTGAATAAGGGCAGAATTAACTACCCAAATTCTTAGGCTGAAATCTTGTACGGTTTGTAGTATGTTTCACTCTCTTCATCATACAGATAATCACCGATGACATTATCGACGAAACACTCTACATATTCCCTCGACTTTTCGCCTACAGAACCTTTGTAGAGTTCGTAGGACGCATCCTCCACGTAATCAACCATGCTTTTCAGCTCGTCTTTGTAGTATTGTTTGGCGAGCTTTTCGCACCAATAGTCGAAGAGGTTTGTGCCCTGCAATTTCTCGCACCGATTGAGCAGCTTTTCTCCCTCGACTGTCAGCCCGTAATTATCATGTGATTTGCGGACTCCTTTGAGGAATAAATCGCTGTCCTTTACAGTGAAATAATTGCGGTCGAAAAAGCCGATGGAATAGTCAACGGCTTCTGTATCGAAGCATCTGAGCAAATCACCTAACCAATCGCACTCGGTTTCCTGAATGTATTGGTCGAGCATATCACGCAGCTCTTTGCTGTCATTGATCACGTCGATAACCTCGTCGATTTCCATGTCTGAAAACTTCTTCATAATCGTAATGTTCTAAGTTGATGTTTTGCGTTTAGAAGCCCATCCCGAAATCAATCGGGAAAGGCCATAGGATTACTTGTTGAGCTTTTCTGCCAAATTCTGCATGGAATAGTAGAACGATTGCCATCTCGTTCTGCCCATCGCTTTCGCGTTAGGACTTTGGCTGTAATGCAGCTCACGGCAAGCCTGTCGAACCATGCTCATTTTGCTGTCGGGTTGAGCAAAGTAATCTTTGCTGAAATCCACACCACTTTCCTGTAACTTTCTAAGCCACATAACTTTTGCTTGATTTACTTTCATATTGCTATGTATTTAAGGGTTAAACAATGTGACCTCAAATTCAGTGAAGAGTCTGAGGTCATTTCTTAGTCAATTCCGTGCAGCCAATCATTGTACTTTTCGGCTATTGGAACGGTAGCCTGTTCTTCTTCCAAAAATCCTCCATATTGCTCCCAAGAATCGTGGCAAGCAACGATGTGGATTTCTGAGCCACTTTTCATGGTTACTTTTACCTCTCTTTTGTCGATGTTGTCATCATTGAGTAACTCGACCTTTACGATACCAATTTCTATCATTGCTTTACGTTTTAAATTGTTAGTGAATATGGTAATCAATCCGCAACCTAATGCGGACTGATTTAGATGGAGAACTACTTTCCTAATC
>CAZUZI010000109.1:0-2807 GCA_964625015.1 uncultured Candidatus Saccharibacteria bacterium
AGACCACCATGTTATATTGGATACAAGAGCCGCTAAGGTATATATTTGTAATACGAAATTGTTTTTAATAGAATAATAATCCGTGAAGCTTTTTTCCGAACAGGCAAAATAGAACAGGTAAGCACAAAAAATCGTTACTATTCAGAGGTAAGTAATGTTTAGTAATTAAAACAGGAATATAAGCATGGGAAACTATACCCAATAAAAACAAATTGGGTATCACAATTTATTGTTACAATTAAATTGTATCGAGAAATGGTTGTGCTATGCTGTCGAGATCGGAACCTGGCCAGAGTATGCAGCACGCAGACCGTTAAATACATTAATTTTTTGCTTTTTCAGAGTTGTAATTACACTTGCTATCCTTGCATAAATCTCAGCTCCCTCTGCACTTCTGAAGCACCCTGAGACCTTAACCTTGTTTTTAAACTTTCGCACATCGCGTTCAGCCATATTATTTGTGAAAGGTATTTGGAAGTCGATCAGAAAACGCAAGTGTTCTTCCTTGTATTCTTTTAGACGGGTCAAGAGCCTGCGCTCATCAACGTGATAAGATTCCATATTCTTGTCACCTTTTGTGGCAGTCGCATACTCTTGCTGCCCCTCTTCAAGAATGCGGTCATATTCACTTGTGAACCACGCAACATCTTCAATGGGCATCTGCGTGGCACCAGCGGCAACAAGTTCATTTTTCCTGTGGCAGGCTGATTTCAGCAGAGTAGACATGTTTTTAAGCCAGTCATGCTTAAAAATTTCTATCAATCCTTTCAGGTACCTAAGTATATGTCCATTGCATTCAGCATGGGAAACGTTCTCGAATTGATAGTAGGATACGAAATGGTCGTGGATGAGGATTCCCAGAAAAAATGTCAGAATACCAAACTGTTCATCCACGTCCCCGCGTTTTGAATTAAGGCCAAACAAGACAAAGCGATCATTGCAGAAAACCTGTATCCAACTCAGGCCGCCATTCACCCGGCAACCAGTTTCATCAGCGCACAGAATATTGCCTGCAATTAGTCCGGTACGTATAACATTGATTGTATCTTCAAGCTTTTTTGACAGTTCACGCTGCATGTTCACGATCGTTCCCCATGACAGAGCCAGTCTTCCACCACTCAGACTGTTGATAATCTCTGCTGTCTTGTTGACGGACACGCAACCATGCTCACTAAGAAGCGCAACCGTCGCTTTGATGTTATCACCATACTGAGTTGGGTTGATGAATCCTTTGTCAAACTGCCCACGGACTTTTTTGCCACAATGGCTGCAAACACCTTCGTACACACGTTCCTCTGTAACAATGGTTCGAATTTCAATATCTATCTTTTGCTTAGCCTCGAAAGCTTGATTATTTATGATACTATGTCCGCATTCGTCACAGACTTCAACCTTTTTTTCAATAACCGTGTCTGGATCTGCAAATAGCTTCAATCCATGCCCTGGATGCCCCAATTGTCCTCCGGGCTTCTTACCACTTTTTTCACGTAGGTTTTGTGGTTTCGGTTTGTGGAAAACATCTGTCGATGGCGGCTTACTTGACGATGTGCTGTCCTTTTTTAGCCTGGCAAGAAGCTTCTTGATATGCATTTTCATTTTTTCTATTGTCGCAGTAAACACGGCTCGTTCTTTTTTCAGTTCGGCATTCTCATTTTTCAGCTCGTTTATCTTCATCTCGCAATCGGCTATGTATTTTTGTAGCATCTCTATTGCAGGGGCTTGCCCGGCAAGCTCCTGCTCAAGAGTATATATTCTGTTTTTAAGGGATTCCTCCATTACTTCTTTCTTTGCAAATGCATTGAATAGCTGCGTCCGAAGATCATTTACCCTTTTTTCAAGCTGCTGTTTTGTCATTTGCCATCTCCATTAAACGAAAAGTAATCACCATGTTCCATACGATCAAAAAATTCGCTTCTTGCATAACGCTCGCTTATGCAGCGATTAGGGCATACCTCACAGGATGATAACAGCTCATCCCATGCCTCTCCGGCAATGTCCATGATAATTAGATTCTGTTTGTGCGTGTTCTCATGACAGTAGTCCGCAATATATTCTTCATCTGCGGTAGTAGCATCTGTGAGCCCATTTAGTTTGTCGAGAACAGCCTGTTTCATTCGTTTTGCAAAATACGCACAGAATTCTGCAACTTGAAGATCACTGCGCTCAGATTTCCACTTTTTAAGCCGCTCGCTTTTCCTGATATGGTCATAAAGCATACAGGCATATTCGTAACAGAACCAGTTGAATTTTATCTTCTCACTCGCAAACATATAGAACCATTTTGCTTTGATAGGTGGATCGATTTTCATAGGGCACCCCCTGAACGGAAAAATCTGTTTGTATCAATGTTGACTGTTCCTTATCTGTTCTATTATCTCTTCTGTTATATCAGGTCTAACCCGACATCCCATACGAATTTCATTTCACATGAAGTTCATAATGTAATATTCGACATCGTATGTGTAAAATCCTTCTTTTTTTAAAAATATTTTTAAATTTTTGATGCTTTTTATTAGAGGAATCGCAACAAAGTTTACACCAGAAAAAAAGAACCGGAATTCGGTTCTTTCGTTATTCATATCTTTCAATTGCTTTAATCTTGTCTACCTCTGAATAGTAACAAATACGATTACATTGGGATAAATTATATTTGTGATGTTATTGCTTTTCCTGGATTGGTGTGATATAGTCATAAGGCTTACTATATATTTAAATATGGATTTATTTTTTCAATGCAACTCTCTTTTATTTTTTTGGAGCGGGAAGTTAAGAATAATTAGGTCCGAATAAATAAAGGAGGTGTATAG
>CAZUZI010000110.1:0-2804 GCA_964625015.1 uncultured Candidatus Saccharibacteria bacterium
TAATCTCATCTTTTAATACATTACAACTTTCGTTGTCTTCAAGAACCGCAGGAGATACAAAATATATCGGTTTAATATTATATTTATTCCATATTGGTCGTAGTAATTTAGGGATGCCTTCTGTTATCGAAGTAAAAGTTAATGGATTTGATCTTTTCCATTTGATATCACAATCAGGTTCAGTGTCAATTGTAATGTATAATCCAGATTCTAACAATTTCAATTTTAACCCTAATTTATTATTATAATTTTATTTCCAAGCTTATTGTCCAATATCTTCTCAAATTCTTTAATTATATTATACCATTCATATTTTTTATTAAATATTATTTTTATATTAGTAGTTTCACTTTTTTGGATAAAGTTCGATTATTGTTTATTGATAGATTGACTAAAGATTCTATGCAGTCTGGTAATAGCTCATCATCGCTATCTAAATATAAACAATATTTTCCTCTAGCTTTAAGTAGTCCATTGTTTCTAGCAGAAGATGCCCCAGAGTTATCTTGATAATGATAATGTAAATTATGATATTTTATTTTTTCTAAATCAATTTTCAAGTTGTCATTTGAACCATCATCGATAAGAATAATTTCAATATTTTGATATGTTTGATTGATTACAGAATCTAATGCTCGAAATACAGTACGTGCTCTATTATATACAGGTATAATAACACTAATTAGATCATTCTTTATCATTATTTTTTCCCTTCAATTTATTAATCTATTAAAATCACCGTTAAAAAAAACATTTAAAATAAATTTAAAAGTAAATGTAAATAATTTTAAAATACCACTAAACTTAATATAACAATAAAAGTCAGTTAAATCTCCGCCAAACTTTTCTTTATATTTATAGTGTCTATAATAATAACTCTGCTTATCTTGAGTAATTTTTACTCCACCAAAATCAAATATTTTATAACCTATGGTTTTAGCGTATTTTATAGCTTCCCATAATATGAGGTCATTTTCATTATATTTATACAAAGTTGCTCCATGTTTGTATCTATAAGTACTGCTTTCATCGTCAATTAAAAAAGCGCACCCGCCAAGTAATTCATTTTCCTTAGAATAAGCTAAGAAAACATCATAATCAAGTAATTCATCGTAAGCAATAGAAGGAATTGATTTTTTTTTTGCAAAATCATCAAAAAAATTGAAATATTTTCTTAATTCTGTTTCAGATTCCGCCTTGCTAACATATACACCTGATTTAAGAGCTTTACTTATCGGATATTGAGCTGATTTTTTATCCATATTTGAAAGAATCACATCAATATCTTGTGATAAGTCAATAGTAAAAGTCTTTTCCTTAATAATTATAGAATAATTATCAATTATTTTGTTAGTATGCAATATTTTAATTAAATATTTACTCTCATGATATTTAATTAAATCAAACCATACATCATGGATATTAAAAAACATTTTTTTTCTAAATCTTTCCACGACCTTATACCTTGTTTGTTAAATAATATAACCATGCATCTTGAATTTTATTTAAATTTGAGACTATCTCTTTACCGGAAATTAAACTAAAAATTTTAGTTTCAAAAAAACCAATCTCTTTTAACTGTTCAATCTGATATTCAGGTTTTATATAAAAATTTCTTAATTTAAAAAAATGTCCGCCATCTTTTATATATGAATAATTACTATTCATAATAGTTTTTTTATTATTAAAAATATTTCTGTAAATAATTTTTACTATTTGTTCTATAGTCTTTACAAGATTTTGATTTTTAAAAGAAAAATTAAACAAACAATTATCTTGTATATTATGAGACGAAAATATTAACTTGCCTCCTTTTTTTAGTACTCTGTATATTTCGTTTAAAGCTATTATCCTTTCTTCAAAAGTTTGTAAGTAATCCAATCCATTTAAACTAAAAAATACAATATCAAACTGATTATCTGAATATTTTGACATATCTAAAACATTACAAACAAAGACTTTACTTGTTATTTCAGGTATTCTAATTTTTGTTGCATCTATCATCTTATATGAATAATCAATACCAATATATTCCTTAACTTTATCTTTTAAATAAAGCGTTGTTCTACCGCCGCCAATTCCAATATCTAATAACTTTGCTTCTTTTAATTCATTTCCAAAACTATTAAAAATCTCAATTTCTGGTTTTTGCATATTACTGTCATTTGAATATCTTGTTATAGCAGCATCACTTTCTTTCATGGAAAAAATCCTTTGAAAATAATTTAATGACTTTTTCAGTATTTATTAAAAATCTTTTCTGCATCCATTTGTTTCTAACAAAAGGCGTTTTCTTAATCATTATTTCTATACTATGAAACATCATAACTATAACATTGTTTTTATTTTTTTTCAATAATTTCTTAAGAATTCGTTTTTGTTCCCATACAAACATATGCGTAGGTCTTATCCAGTTATAAAACAACCATTTATTAGGTAAAATATTTCCAAATACGCCAAATCTTTTACCCATTATTGTTATTGGAACTTCAGTAATCCCTATACTTTCATTTTCTTCTGCTTGTAAATAGTAATTGTCTTTTGATATCCAATAAGGTTCAAGTGGAGCTTTTGAATGATTGGGACCTCCCTGTTTTGACCAATTTATACAGGGTGTTACAGAGCTATCGTATTTATATCCCAACTCTTTCAATATTTTAATTGTATCCAAGTCCGCCCCATATCTTGCCGCTCTGTACCAAATTGGTCTCACTCCTAGCTTTAGTTCGATTAGTTCTGTGAGGTTTTTTATTTTTTCATATTCTATTTCATAAGTACAAGCGTAACAAGGGTACTCTGAAGAA
>CAZUZI010000111.1:0-2798 GCA_964625015.1 uncultured Candidatus Saccharibacteria bacterium
GATCTTCGCTATTTGATTATCAAAAAGATATAATAAATGCAGTATTTAAATATCCTCGCGTTACAGTTCGTTCGGGTCATAGCATCGGGAAAACTGTATTAGCAGCAAATGTTATGCTATCATTTTTATATTTGCATAAAGATTCTATTGTGATTTCCACCGCTCCAACTGCAAGACAAGTTACGAAAGTAACTTGGAAAGAATTAAGACGTGCATATAATAGAGGAAATAATTTATATATAGAAGAGTTGGGCGGAAAGTTACTTCCAAAATCTCCAGAATTATATTTAAGTGATGATTGGTTTGCAATTGGTTTATCAACTGATGACCCAGACAGATTCCAAGGATTTCATGCAGAAGATTTATTAGTTGTTGTCGATGAAGCTGCCGGAGTAGATGAAGAAATTTTTGAAGCTATAGAAGGTGTGTTAACTTCTATAAATTGTCATTTATTATTAATTGGAAATCCGACAAACACTTCTGGAACATTTTATGATAGTTTCCAAGAGAATGGATGGAAAACGTTTAATATTTCTGCATTCGATACTCCGAATTTAACAACTTTCGGAATAACACAATCTGACTTTTTAGAAACTGGCTGGGAAACGAAACTTACTTCAAAAATTCCATATCCGTTTCTAGTTACGCCACAATGGTGCTATGATAAATTTTTACGTTGGGGGCCAGATAGCGCAATATATCATTCCAGAGTTCTTGGAAATTTCCCGCCAGAGGGATCTACTATTTTAATTCCTAGAACTTGGATAGATGCTGCAATCGAGCGAAAGCTTTAAATAATTATTGGTGTTATAAATATGACTGTTCTTGGATGTGATATTGCCAGATATGGAGAAGATTCTTCTGTGATATCAATTTGTCAAGATAGTGAAATATTACCATTAAAAATATTCAATAAATTTTCTACAATGGCTATTGCGGGATTCATTATAAATACAATTGAAGAGTTTACTCCTAAAGAAGTTTATATCGACGAAATTGGTTTAGGCGGTGGAGTGGTAGATAGATTATTAGAACAGAAATATAATATTACTGGAATAAATGTTGCTAGAAAAAGTTGGTTTCCAAACGAATTTAATAATTTAAGAAGTCAATTATGGTATAATTTAAGACAGTGTTTAAATCCGAATGCTGATAATCCAATTGTATTACCAAATGATCCAGATTTAATAGAAGAGTTGTCAAATATTAATTATTCATTTGATTCACAGGGAAGAATAAAAATAGAGTCAAAAGATGACATGAAAAAACGTTTGGGTAGATCTCCAGATAGAGCGGATGCAGTATGTTTATCTCTTATCGGTTACGAGCATACTAACCAAAAAATTGGTGGAAGTTCCGGGTTAGGAATTGGATGGAACAATTATTAGATTTATTTTTCTATCTCCATCAATAAATGACAAACCATAGATCCAATTTTATAAAATGCAGAAGATCTTTCTACTATGGAATCATATTCATTACTTAAATATATTTGTTTTATACATTTAAGTATATCGTACATCTTTTCAAAGTTTTCCTGAGAGTACTTCATAGATGATCACCTACTGAGTGCCCATTCAAGAAAGTCTAGTCGCGATTCGAACATTAATATAGTTACGCTGTAATCTTTCACAATTTCCTCGACGATACCAACAATAGTATCGTTTCTTCGAGAGCCAAGTTTTGTTTCGCTGTCGTCTAACGAAACAAAAACATATGCAGATTCGCAATAATGTAACTTGTATATCCGCCCATCATATTCAAATGCTATTATATTTCTTGGACGCAATTGTGATGGCAAAATTTCGCTAACCGTTAGTTGATTTACTACGATTTTCATACCTATACTTACAACGGCATTACTTAAATAGTTAACGGTCGTTTCTTACCGAAAACTATAAATAGTAGTTCGTCCTATATAACACTATATATTTTTGGAGATGTTTTATTGGGGAACATATTATATAAAAATGAAGAATGGCTGTGCCAAAAATATATAGATGAAAAATATAGTTTGCCAGAAATTGCTAAAATATGTAACGTTTCTAAGAGTACAATACATTACTGGACTAACAAATTTAATATAGAATGTAGGAAACCTTCAGATATATCATTACAAAAAACGTATATAGATATATCATACGATGAGTTATATAATTTATATATAATAAAAAAATTGCCAATTACTAAAATTTGCAAATTTTATAATTGTTCATATTCTGTTATTTATAACAGATTAAAAAAATTTGATATAGAAATTAATAGCAGATCTATATTATTTTGCAGAGATGGAAACCCAAATTGGAAGGGTGGATTATCTTATCAAAAATATTGTTATAGATTTAATATAAAATTTAAAGATCATATAAGAAATAAATTTGGTAGAAAGTGTTATATTTGCGGTACATCCGAAAACATAACAAAAGAACAATTGTGTGTACATCACATAGACTATAATAAAAATGCTATATGTAACGGCAAAGAATGGGCGTTCGTTCCATTATGTAGAAGTTGTCACGCTAAAACCAATGGAAATAGATGGTACTGGTTTAACTTATTAATAAACTATTGGTTAGATAAATATGAAATTCCGTGGGTGATGTAATGTTAGATTCAATAAAAAATTTAATAAGAACTAATGCGAAAAAAACCAGTACTGGTTCTACTACGGGTCTTCAATTTTCTTTAGATGCCGCAGAATCGGACTACGGAAGTATTGAACTAGATGATTTACGCCGTGGATCAAAAAATGATGTTGTTGATAGAGCTTTATCTGCATGGGTTGATTTCGCTTTTCA
>CAZUZI010000112.1:0-2738 GCA_964625015.1 uncultured Candidatus Saccharibacteria bacterium
CTACATATACAGACATTGTTCCATATACTATGCCCCACTTTGCGCTTGTAGCACACTCGTCTTCCATAGATAGGAGGGTATTAAATCCATTTGGATCCGTAATTATTTTTGTAATTGTAAATCCCCCATCACGTATTGAAACATCCCCTAAAGTATAACAACATCCACCACCTTTAACAGCCACTTTACCATGCTGTGTGTTTACAACTATGACATTATCTCCTTCGTTGATAGTTCCAGGGTTAATAGCAATATATCCGTGCTGTGTTGGAACTACTATAACATTATTATCTTCTGTAAGTGGTGCAGACTTTATAGCAATATTGCCGTTTTGTGTTTTAAAAATAGCAACTTTGTCTTCTTCACTAACCAAATTAACCATCCCTATGTTGAATTTATATCTTTAGCAGATAAGGAACCTCCAGTTCCCCATGTTGTAACTCCAACAGTTCCATCATTCAATACTGATGAAACAGTTCCAACTACAGCATTATTATCATTAATAGCATCTAAAGCAACCGTTTTTATTATTTCAACTTCTTCCTCTTCACTAAAAACGCTTGGATCAGTAGTAGCACTAATAATTGTCATGTCTTTTGCTGGACTACCACTTATTGAAACATCCGAAACTATAAACAATACCCCTCCACCAGGCTCTATATCAGTATATAATGGCTGACCGATATCAACATCAACAAACCGTTTAAGTGTGAACTCAACCGTATATATGGGCCATGCCAGTCTATCTATGGTGCTTTGTAGTTCTTTTCTCATTTCATTATAAGTCATACTACTATCATGGAGGTCATCACATTCATGAATTCCATATCTACTTATACTATCAGAATCCGTTATTGTAACGCTGTCTTCTTCATTTTCTCCATAGTAACCAGTTTGCTTGTTAACAATACTTGTTATACTGTCTTTAAAATTAACACTAACTAATCTTGGATTATTCTTATTGATAGAAATATAAGATTGTGTACTCTTATCTTCAAAATCATATATATTTAGAACTCCATCATTATCAACAAACCACAAATATGTCTTTCCAGTTTGTTTACTTGCCTGACTACATAAGAAATCTATCGCTATTTTTTTTGTTTTAAAATATCCAAAAAACCATGCTCCTGTTGGTACAGTCCATTCATGACAGTGATTTACAAATTCAAGATTATCGATAGCACATGGGCCTTTTCTTATATTTGTTCCATATAATATACTATATATAATATCTTCTGAAGAAGGAGCAGTCATAAGGATTGATCCTGTTGTTCCAGTTCCTATTACGAATCCATCCATAAAATAGCTCTGCTCTGATAATTGAGCGGCTCTATCTTTTCCACTTAACGAATATGTTCTGTTTGCTGGAATTAAATTGTGTTCAACCTCATATATCATACCAGTTAAATATTTTTTATTGTATCCATTACCATTAACAGTCAATATGATTGTATCCCCACTATCAAAAACTCCATCCGTTCCAGTCCTATAATTGAATTGAAAACCAGTAGCTTTATCATTCGCCCTTTTAGTGATGTTAAAATCGGTCATTCCACCAATATTTGTATTTCCACTTACATTTATAACAACTAATTCCTCATTCCCTATAGGGGCTTCTGGTGTTTGTGAAAGTACTTTCCCCCAAATTGTGAGATCCTTTTCATACAAGTGTCCATTTAATTGTGTGCTTCCTAATGAACCTGTGATAGGTAATCCAACACCTTCCTCTTCACCCCATTCACCCCATGTTGGGGGGTTGGCTGTTGTTTTATAAATCTTAGTAGTGCCGTAAACCCACGTAACGTTGTTTTCAGTCCTGAAACCAAAATGTCCACTTGTTAACGTGCTGTGGGTGAAAGAATCAGCTTCAATTTCATCAACAAATATTTTATAATTGTTTCCTACTTTCTGGTATTCTACGTTTCCATTTCCTCGTGAAATTGCAGAGCTGTCCTGTATCAAATTCCAGTTAGAACCGTCACCATAATAAGGGTCGTTTGATATGTGTAAGTAACCACTCTTAATAGCTGTGTTGTTATTTAGGACTGCTTCAAACCATAAGCTTCCACTGCTAACGCTTACCTGTTCAAACCTCCAAATATAATCCCCTGTTGGTGTAAAATCATGGTAAACAATTCCTTCAGTCCCAGATACTGTTATCTGGTTGTTTGCGATATTATGTGAAGCTCCACCTGCATTGTTCCAATTATCTGATGAGAGATCATCATAATAATCATAAACGTCCTCTGGGCTGCTGGTGGTCGTTTCACCAGACCCGTACTGCATATATATACTTATCGTGTCTGGAGATGCTGGAATACTATCAAAGAATAAAATAAAAACAGCCGTATCGCTTTCAATGTATGTTGCTAAATCGTAAGGAATTTCTGTTTCTCCATCGCTTTCATAGAATCGGACATCTCCAAAGTCGGATCGCATCTTCCCAGATATATGATTTACTATTAACTTTCTTTGGAAGTCTGTTTTAGCTCCATCGGTGCTTCCAGTTAGTTCGATATCCTTTCTATAAATTGCACCCTGGTTATCTCCAAGATCGGTATCTTCATCTTCTTCATATATTTCCTCGTTGCCAAACAGTACGTATATATTAGTTATAGTTGGACTGATAGGAACATCCTCTAATAATATCCTATAAACGGCATTATCTCCTTCTGTTACACTTACACGTTCATAGTCAAGTTCTGTTCCATCAGACAGGGCAAAGCGCACATCAT
>CAZUZI010000113.1:0-2719 GCA_964625015.1 uncultured Candidatus Saccharibacteria bacterium
CCGCTGTTTTACCTTTCCAGGTCTTCTGTGATTGTACTTTGTATAGATCGTTCATTTTATTTTCTCCTATATAATTTTTTGGCTTTCGCCGACCGCCACGAATGGCGGTTTCGGCCTGCTGGACTCATCAGGGGGCGAGCCTCACGCCCCGACCGCTCCCGGCACGATGGCCGGGATTGTGTGCTAGAACTTCACCGCGCGGACGGTACCAGCACTTGCGTAGTAGGTATGATTACCTACTCGGTATTCATAACCGCCGTCTGCGGTTTGTTCAGCGTCTACACAGACACTGTCTTTTAGTGTAATTAGCTTATTGTCGTCCCTTAGAACGACAACGTCTTTTTGGATTAGGATATTTGTCATAATGACCTCCTCAACTTTGATACTATAAATATATACCAATCGTTAGGTTTTGTCAAGCATTATTTTAATAAAATCGCACAAAAAACGCTATTTTTTACTGATTTTTAGGTATTTTTTTGTGATTGGGCGTTCAGAACAGGCCGGGCTGTGGGTCGTGGTGTGGTATGGGTGCCTTGTTTTCGGGATGTTTCTTTTCTGTTTCCGGCTGTGGCTCTTGAGGCAGATAGTCAACGATCGTACCCTCGAAAATGCGCTTCACCAGATGTATTTTAGGCGTGATCTCTTTACCCTGCTTTGCCAGGATTTTGATCTCATCCGGGGAGTAGTACGTTTTATCGGCTGTCATCACTTCTTGGCCTTTTGGTGTATTTCTAATTGCATACTCCATATTTATTGCGTGTGAATAGGCGTATGTCCATCCGGCGGATATGGCGGCGGATCGATTACTCATACGCTCACTCTCCCACACCATATTTCATAGCATCATTGAATATATCCAAAATATTCTGTTCATATTTTTTCATAGTTGCGAGCACCTTTTCGCCGGTTTCATTTAATATATTATCTATGTCGGTCTCGTTATTACTTTTTGTAGTTATTTCGTCTATAAAATTAAAGAGTATTTCCCAGAGCGCCGTTTTGTGCCTTGATATTACATCATTTATTTTCGCTTTTATTGTACTAGTAAAATATTCGGCATTAAAACTATTATTTTTTGTTATATTCTTTGTGATATCAATAAACTCATTGATAAAGTTATACACAATATCATCTATCCGGTTACCATGGTAGGTAATAAGCGCTTCCATTTCGCTTATATATGCCTCTTTTTGTGGCTTTTTAGAAAAACAATATATAATATCTTCCCATATATCCCTTTGGTAATTAGTTATCGCTTCATAAATGTTGTAAGAATAATATTTAAGTAAATCCTGATATTGGTTTATATTTTCCATATCATCCTCCTTTACTTTTAGAAAGTAACCCGATACTACTCGATTCATATTTATTACCGTTGTTACAATCTGTTTCGTAAATAGGGTACATGTAGGTCATGTCTACAAGTACCATATTTATCGTGCCTAATGAAACATTTAACATTTCTCTTAACTTAATTTTAGGTACAGCATTCGGGTATTCTTTTATCAAAATATCATACATTTCTTGTTTTAGATCACGCTGTTTTATATTATTATCGTATTGCATTATCTTATACTTCCTCTTCTATCCAATCTACTATCTCGTCCTGGATAACAGATTTATCCTCTATCTCGTCGCCCAAAACGTGTATGGAGTATGCCTTTCCAATAAACCGAACAATAATACCTATTGTCCCTCGATATAAAAACAATTTTGATTTATTGCATAACGGAAAGTCCACATCATAGGGTTCACACAATTTTTCTATATTTTTTTCCCATTTCTCTAATTCTACAGGATTTAGAGAATCCCTGGCCTGTAATAAGTTTTGTAATTTAAATAGTCTCATTTGCTCACTCCTGTCGCCACCCATTTAGCTATTTTTTTTATATTTTCCGGCGCATTATGACGCCCATTTATTCCACATTTATAGGCCAACACGGCCTCGTACCATGATCCTGTAACAAGATACAGGTCATGCAAATAATCAGCAGCAAAATCTAAGGCTTCACTAGGCTTCAGCGGATCTGTTATACCGTATTCTTTTTGAAAATAGGTAAACCACTCCATGTTTACTTGGGCCAGCCCTACGCTGTTTTCACCTTCTTTTTTAGATTTTGCATCAACTACCCAGCTGGATTCACTTTGTATAAGGCGATCTAATATTTCCGTTGGTACGTTTCTATAAAAAGTAATATCTGGTTCCTCTGTTTCTATATAGGGGTATGGATCAGTTCTATCAAGGACAATAACGGGCTTAGGTGCGTGACAACTAATTAACAGAATGAATAGAAACAACGGTAAAGTACGTTTAATTCTCCTTATTCTGTGCGCTGCAATTTTCATTTTATGCCTCCTTTTTTCGCCATTGAGTTGTCCCGCAATCATTAGCTTGACAGGTCAACTCATTGGCATGTTTTTTTTTAATTCTCGCAAACAATAGCGAGCTGTCCACAAGCGGCACCAGCAGCAATTTCTGCCTGTGTCGCAACCGCAACGGCGTAATCATATCCGTTGTCTTCGAGAGATTTCCTTATTGTGTCCATAGACACCTCCTAAAGTATATTAACGCCTTCAACGGCGCCAAGACCAAGATTATTTCTTTCCGATACAGCATTAGGATTTATTGGTGACAATTTTATGAAAAATCTATCTTTATCGAATAATCTTTTCAACTCCTCAATATCAAAGTCTGATTCTTCAACTAGTGTCATAT
>CAZUZI010000114.1:0-280 GCA_964625015.1 uncultured Candidatus Saccharibacteria bacterium
TCAAATGATGAATGTAAAAGAAACCTTTAGAAAAGGTTTCATCGAAATGTATTCAATGGGTGTGACGGGAATCGCACCCGCCTCCTCCTGGTTTCTCCAATACAGGTGTGGTATAAACTTTTGGATTGTTTATGTTCTGTAAAGGTTACTTCTAACACCACACAGTTATTTTGGAGCCAGGGGTATCGCTATTGATACTTCACACCCTTTTTGATCGACCTTTTTTTAAAAGTTTCGGGCTGTTTGGTATCGTGGTGGCAGCCCTGGAATCCACGATATT
>CAZUZI010000114.1:290-2692 GCA_964625015.1 uncultured Candidatus Saccharibacteria bacterium
TACCATCCCATGGTTGCTCCTTTGGGATTCGAACCCAAGTCACCAGGTCCAAAGCCTGGCATGATTGTCCAATGCTACACCAAGGAGCTTCTTTTGAAACATGTTATATTAAATGCTCGTGGGGGGAATCGAACCCCCTTCACAGTTCCTTTTTACGACCGGTCCACTGTAGGATACCACTACCCTACACGAGCAATCTCTTTTGATGAAACTTTTTCTAAAAGTTTCGGGCTGTTTGGTATCGTGGTGGCAGCCCTGGAATCCACGATATTCAAAGTAGGTGATTTTTTTCATTGGTTTTAACGAACCGATGAGTTTAAATCCCTCCGCTCATCACTGCCATGTAACCGAGCCAGAACAGGAACGCCCCACCGAGGGCGTAGGTTAAAAAGACCATTACGACTTCGGGTTTAGTGTATATGAACTGTCCAATCCGTGCGTATGGTTCGGGTTCTCGTTTTTCTAATCGGGGTTTGTTGGTTTGCAACCCATTAATCAAATCTTCATAGTATTTACTTATCATTAGTACCCATCCTCCCTTATTTGCTGTAAATCTTCTATAATCTCTTTTCTCTTTATTAAAGGACACCAATCAGGTTTAATGTAAGGGTAATGTAAAAATGGTTTCACAACTCATTCCACTTCCTCCATATCCATCGTCCTCTGCATCCCTCTTATCACATCGGCATCGGAGGGGTGTTTAAACCGGTTCTGGAGCTTTTGCAGGTCTTCGTAGTATTCTTTCAAATCCTCTGCAAAGGCTTTGACTTTATCTTTCGGTTTGTTAATCTCTAGATCTAATGGTTTTTTAACATCCAAGCCGCACTTATCACAATGCCAGTATCCTACACCACATTTCTTTAAATAAGCGAAATCGTAGTGTAAAATATTCCCACATTCGCAAAGATAAGGTTTATTAAAGTCAACACCCATAAAAATCACGTTTTCCTGAATTTCACGATGTAAAATAGGTTCTGCTCGTATAAAACAATGTTATCGCCCGGGATGAGGTCGGTTTCCGGTTCTAACTGTTCGGCTTTCTTCCATGCCTGGTTGCCTTCCACACCTGTTAACGGCTCGGTTTTAAGGCAGTATTTTATCCTATCATGGTGTAGCTGTGGGGTTACGGTTTTTAGGGTCGTGGTTTTGTAGGTTGTCATCCTCAGCACCTACTTAGAACATTTTTAATAGATGGGAAAATCGGTTTTATCTTTTTATGGAGCATTGTCTGGTGCTGGATGAACCGCCCGGTCATCTCGGTGTTTTCAAGGCAGTCTTTCTTAACCATCCCGGCGATGAGTTTGAACTGGATCTCCTCTTCTTTCATGGCGAGGCTGTTTTTCTCTACTAGTCGGACGAGCTTTTTAAACTCTTTGTATAGTGTTTCAGAGCTTTTTATGAACTCTGCCTGTTTTCCTACGTCTTCAAGTTCTTTGGAGTTCATTCTGAAACCTCCTCAAATCCCTCACAGTTTTTAATCCATCTGGGGTCGAAATTTATAGGAAAGATTACATATCCATTGCTTAGAGCATATTCTCTATATTCTTCGTTTAATTTTAAGTTAAGGCTTCCAGTGTAACTTAATCGTGATTCGCTGGTTATCTGTTTCATCATTTCAAATAAGCTATCATGATTTGAAATTATTTGAATTGCAATTGGATGTTTGCAACTGCAATGCACGCTGTTTGGTACAGATCCAACATGTCGGCATTTTCTGCATTCCATTTTACCAGTGCCTCCTGTCTTCAAAGTAAATATCCTCTGCTTCCTGTTCTTCCCGTAGGATCTCGTTTATCATGCCTTCGATGTCTGCTTCTTGGAGTAGCTGTTGAAGTTCTTTATCGTTCATTTAAAGCACCCCTCGGAAGTTGATTTGTTCCTCTCCAGGTTCTGGTAGTGCTTTCAAAATACGTTTTGCCAGGATGCAGATCTCAGGTGAAATGTTTTCCAGTTCTGCCTCTCTGATTTCTTTACTTTTGTTTTCCATCTTTTTAACCTCCTACACCCCCGTTTCTTCGTAGGGGGTTGCAGAAGAGAAATTCAGGATTTTGGCTGAAGAAAAGAAAAAATAAACGAATTGAAATCTTTTCTCTTCTGCAATTATACTTAGATTCTATTAGTATATATAATTTTCTATTATATTCTATTAGATTAGTATAGAAAAGTATATTTAATATAAGAGTCATAAATAGTAAATAATATAATCTAAGGAGAGATAATATGGAAATCATGAAAGTAAAAGCATGTTTCGATATTGAAGAAGAAGACTTGGAAAAGATAGATAAAATAGCTAAAAATGAGGAACGTTCCCGAAGCTTCATTCTAAGAGAAGCAGTCCGTAAATATTTAGATAAAGGATAAAATAATATGTCTGTAACATTTGAAAAACTCAAAGAATCAAT
>CAZUZI010000115.1:0-2691 GCA_964625015.1 uncultured Candidatus Saccharibacteria bacterium
CTCCTCAAGCATCAATTTTCGTGTTTTCATAAATATACATTTCCACTTAATTGATTTATTATCAACTATAAGTTTACCAAAACAATGTGGCCAAAAATTCCATATTACAAATAAAGATAAGGGAATAAATACAATAATTACAATGATAGCCCTTATTGTTGATTCTGTATTTTTGTCTATTAATGCATATTTTGTGTATTCGAATATCATATATGATGATATTCCAGCACATAATAATAGGAAGATCCTACCTATTATATAAAGTATAATATGTTCTCGAAAAACATATCTTTTTTTACATTTAATCAATCATTATTACCTCTCAAAAATGTTTTCAACACTATTTTGGGTAAACCAAGATGTAAAATTACTCAATCCCTCCTCTAATAATGAACTTCCAATATCACGTATCTCTTTCATTATTGATTTTTTAATTGCATATCCAATGGTTATACCTCTTGATAAAGCTTTAGCGCCTGCTCTTTGTGCGACATTCTTCATCATAGAAGTTACACTGCCTGTCATAGCACCTCCTAAAGCACCAAAAGCTCCTCCCCATAAAGTTGAAACTAGAATATCCTTGCTTACTTCTGAAGATGAAATGTCCTTATTATTAATTTTATTCTCCACCAAAGTTCCTGCAGCTGAACCTATAGCTCCGGCTGCTGCATATGCGATAATGACTACTGCCGCAGAACCGCCATTCACAGCAATAATATCTGCTGCTACCCCTGCTATAGCTCCTGAAATCGCTCCGTTAACACCGCTTGCTAATATTTCACGTCCGCTTTTACCCTCGATCCATGCTGTGAGCGCACCAAAGCCAAATCCAACAACAGCACCAATTGCAGTACATAAAAAGTCACCGCTTGCATCTTTACTATTAATTGGATTGTTACTGCAATAAGTATAAAGGTTGTATAAAGTTAATCCTTCATTTGTTCCTAAAAACGCAATACCATCCGCATTAACAAATCTCCCCCAGTTGGGATTATAATACCTGCTATTAAGATAATACAATCCTGTCTCGGAATCAAAGTAATACCCTCTGTATCTGAACGGATTTAGGACAGCCGCAAGGCGGTCAGTGGTTGTAATACCTGAGGTGACAGAAACCGTCATTACTCCCCAGGCGTCATATGTATAGGTAGCCAGCTTAGTGCCGCTGGTGTTATAAATTCCTACAATATCACCCTGAAGGTTCTTCTCGAACAGATAACAGTTGAACACATTCGCTGCATCGGTTGTCTTGCGGTACTGAAGCCCAATCGGCTCGCCTGCTTCATCATAGAGATAAATAAACAGATATCCTGAGAACTCTTCGGTCAAGATGGTGCTGCCGCTGAGCGTGTAGGTGTGCAATGCACCGTTAATATTCTTGCTTGTACGAATTCTCATCAAGGTAATGAACCGGATATTGATACTAAACAGCTATATATGTTCCATCTTCAAGACGGAAAAGCTTAACCGATTCTTCTCTCAACTCGGTTAATTCGAATACATCTGAATTAATTTTCTCATCCGCTACCGAGTCGGCCATATCTTGCGTATCTTGTAAGATTTCCGCAAATACGCTCAGGGGGAGTATTGACATAACCATAAGTATAGAAAGAAGAAATGCGATGGATTTGGTGAAAAATGAGCTTTTCATAATTTTTCTTCCTTTTGTAATATTTTTTCAGTTGTATTAAGTATCTCTCATGTAGGATTTTTTCTCATCTAAGACTATAATATCCTTGTCATATTTTGTCAATTGACAAACATAACAAAATTATCCTCTGTTATTTATATATTGTGACAAAAGGTATTGCACAAAAGTCAAATATATGATAGAATAAAAATGCTAAATATTTTAAGGATAAGAATATTATGGCTTGGCAGGACGATATTCAGGAAAATATGAAGCGGGGCATAATGGAAATGTTGGTGTTACACCTGCTTTCCCTCGAAGATATGTATGGTTACCAGATCAAACAGGAAATCGAGGCGCGAAGCAACGGTGCTATAACACTCAAGGAAGGTTCCTTATATGGTCCGCTTTATCGCATGATTGAAAAAAAGTTTGTAACTGAACGGCAGGAATTTGTCGGTCAGAGAAGGTTCCGCAACTATTACCATCTTGAACCTTTAGGTAGAGAATATCTGAATGTTATTAGAGCTGAATATGAAAATATTTCAAACGGGACAAAACTGATACTTGATGGAAGTTCAGGTAAAAAAAATGAAGAGTAAAAATATAAAAAAAGAATCAAAGGCATATCTTGACGATATAAAGAAATGCTTAACTTGCTCTTCTTCATTAAGAACAACATTTATCAGAGATTTATCGTCAAGAGTAGATATGTATATTGAAGAAAATAATATAGAATCAATTGATGATATCATTAAATATTTCGGAACACCTAATGAGATTGCAGAAAACTTTTATTCTGTAAATGATATTAATAAGTTAAAGAGGAAAGCAAAAATACATACACTGATAATAACGGCATTATTGATTTTAACTGTATTATTAGTTGTATTCGTTGTATATGCAATTATATTTATTGATCAAAATGGAGGAGGTATAACTATTAATAATTATTAAAGGTAAAGATTCATCGTGAAGAAACAGTTATTTTCTGTGTTGTTGGTACTGCCCTGCCCCCGTTTATTGTACCAGGAGCAATGTTAGTAATTGAATCTTAATGT
>CAZUZI010000116.1:0-2631 GCA_964625015.1 uncultured Candidatus Saccharibacteria bacterium
ACAGGTGGGAATATCTTTTTTTCTTCTAAAAAATTAGTGAAATTATTAAAATCAACACTTGTCATACTGCAATCCTTTCAATATTATAAGCACCTACAAATCCGGTAGAAAGATAACTACCATTTTTTAGAATCCTATTAATTAATTTGATTTCAAAATCATTAGTAATTGCAATACCTATTTTATCAGTTGCTTCATTTACCCCATAAGTGGAGCCATCATAATAATTAACATAATAACTATTACATATTCCCCATGATAAAATATTAGTTGCTTCATTTAAATTATTATAATCTGTCTTAACCCCATTATCCTTATAAAGTATCCAGAATTTAGTCCGACCACCATCATTACCACTACCGTATAAAACAAAATAACCACACCCACCAATATAATATTTAGTTGTACAGGTATCCAGATCTGTTCCTGTATCAAAAGTATCTAAATTTACAGTTACCGTTTCATTTGTGGTTTTACTTGTGGGATAAGTTATGGTTTTATTATTTCCTTCAGTTGCACTTCCACCAGGTATCTCAGTACAGTGGGGCGTACGGGTAAACCATGCATAATCCCTGCGGTTGCCATCATAGGGGGAATAAATACCTGTAGAAAAATCAAAATTACAATAATAAGTATCTATTTCACCAACAGGATCGCTTTTAAATAATAAGTAAATATAATGCGTTGTTTCAGCAGGGTACAGGTTTTTAAACCTTAATAAGCCATCAGCAGTCAAGGTTATCCCTGTAAAATCAGCACCGGTATATTCAGTCATTTTTGCATATGTGGAAGGATTTGTGGGGTCAAAACTACTTGGCGTTACAACTGCATATGCCTTTTCAATTTGTGATAAACTTAATATACCAATGGGATTTCCATTGCGTTCAACATATTTTGTTGCATCAGGTGTATTACCTATTTTATATTGTGATGTATAGCTACTATCTAAAACATTTACCCCGTTTGCTTCATTTACATAAATATTACTGCTATCGTCTATAAATAAAAATCCAAAATTTGTCATATTGTTACTAGACACAATGGTTCCATCTACAGGGCTTTGCTTTTCAATTCGGGTTCCATTCTGTACATATAAATATCCGTTTTTATAGCATATGCCGAATATAGAAGATGAATAAATTGTAGGCCATGAAGTTACAAAATTATAGGCATTGTCATAAACAAAAATGTAAGTATTAGTTGTGTCACCTGTTTTGGTACATCTAATATATAAATTGCCAATTTCGTCAACCGTTATATCCCTAAACCTATATCCTGTGGGTGCTGCGAACTTGTCAATATAAGTTCCATTAAGGTCAAATTTCTGCATTTTATATCTATCAATTGTATATAAAAAATTATTATAAGCACACATTTTAGCATATTCATCAAATTTACCATCAGTAGTTCCATATCCACCAAAAGAAAGAACTATACTAAGGGAAGTATTCATTTTTCTAATGTAATATTCACCAATCCATACATAATTTTCATAATAAATACACTTTTCGTCACCTACGCCTGATAATCCATATTTTGAAATAAATTCCCTGTTACTATTATATTTAACTATCCTGCTATATGTTGTTTTTCTGTCAATTATAAAATAATTACCGTTACTATCAATACAGGTAGATCGGGGATTAGCAATTACTTCATCATAGGTTTCCTTTGGTATCGTAGGGTATAATTCAAGCAGCATATTCCGGTGAACTATATCATTTTTCATAAATTCAATAGTGCAGTCACCGCCTGAAGCGGTATATCCTGTATCATATTGCGCACCAATCCCACCGCCACATATATGATGATCGAATGGTCCTGAATAAGTTCCGTCATTTATTGTAATTTGCGGTGCTTTTTCAGCAGCGAAACAATGCGGTAAATGCCATATATAATAAATTCTTTTCCCATGAATAGTTACGCCTCTGTAACTTGAAGTAATATCTACTTCAATAGCATGAAGGCGTGGATCATAATTTAACCCCTTGGGATAGGTAGCGGCATGGTAAGGTTTCCACCATACATAATCTTGCTTATATAATGTATCGTAAAACATAGTAAAGGGGTTAAGAGTTATTTCAACTTCCCATGTTTGCTCAGTGTAATTTATCGTTGCATAATACCAGGGTGAAGGTGTGGTAGGCATAGGAACACCAACCTCTGACATGCGATCACCGTAATAATTAGCAGCCCCTTCTTCCGGTGCATAAGGTTCAATGGTATCATAGCGCATGGAATTTGCTACTTCAATATCACCAACGGTAATTAAGGTATTGGCAGCACCCCAAAAGGCAGTATCCTTATAACAGGTATAGTTATTTTCACCCACAACGGGAATAAATTCCTGTGTTTTAGCTACATTAACCCTTGTGGTATTGGTTTCTGAAGTCAGTAAGTTACTTAACCTGCACCATGCAGATCCTATACTGTGCGGATAATGATCCCTTACTTTTATCCGGGTGGGCCTTCCACCTGTATATATTCCTGTTAAAGTTTTAACATGGCTATTTTTATACCAATCAGCCACAATAATATTTGACAGCTCCACATAAGGAACGCCTGAAGGCTCTTTCATCCATACAGTACGATCCTTCGGTGCAAGCACTACATCTGCCTTATTTTTAGCTT
>CAZUZI010000117.1:0-2621 GCA_964625015.1 uncultured Candidatus Saccharibacteria bacterium
ATTTGACCGGGAGTTTTTTCTCTCTCAAGTCCTGCATCATTTCCTGCCATATATCCCTGTCTTCTGTTCTCGCTGACTGTTTCGGCTCGGAATAGACCTTGATTACCCTAATACCTTTAGCCTCGCAATACTTCTGTATCTCGGCTATTTGAGCCTCAATTGATATTGCGGATTGGGCGGCACTCGAATATCTTACGTAGGCTACGGCTGAAGCCATCCGAATTTTGCCTTACATTCGTATTTTGCATTACTGGTTATGATGTCGAAAGGCAGATAAAAGCTATTGAAGAAGGTCTTCCCGGGAGTGATTTTGATTTCTTTTGTTTGACCTGCAAATATCTTAAATTCCGTGTCTCCATAAATGATTGCATATGAGCTTTCCCCTGTTGATAATATTGTCTCCTCATAGAATATGGCTATTATTGATTCTTCTAGGTTGTTTTCGATTGATACAGTTACTTCCGTCCCTGGCTCGAGAGAAACTTTTACTCCAGGAATCTGCGGTTCTGCTTCTATCGCGTACAAAATGGGATGTTGCGGCGGTTCTGGGACACCATACCTGCCGAACGAAAGCAGTGCAGCAACAGCAAAAGCAAACGCTACTCCGCCTATTACGTACCAGATATTCATGTTATCACCTCCGCTCAAATAATACCACGTCATCGCCACCAACTTAATAGCAGTTTACTGATAGAAGTTACACAACTGTAATATATAACTATTGACATTGCTAGCACAATAGTGATAGTATAGTAGCAGATAACAGTAAAGGCTCATTGACATACAAATAGCGGCGGCAAAATAAAAGGGTGGTGGAGACGTTAATTTCGATTCTCTGGGCCAAAATAAAAGTCGCCGAGGAGATAAAACTTGAAGGCAGGGGATTACAGCTAATCCCCCACCTTGAAATCTTTATCTTGGAGGTGTGGGTATGAATGAGGTATTCAGAAGATTTAAGGAAGTAAAAGGATTAGAACCAGTCGAGAAAATCGAATCAATTTTTTTCAGTAGAGCGCTGAAAATACTATCTGCCTACTATGCCTATAACGATGAAAAAGAAATCACAGATGCATTGGAAGGCGTAGTTCAAACTCCCAACGCATATTACAGCTTTCACAAAGCAAATCTCATATAACTTTGAAACTGCAAGACCCCCTTTCACTGGCGGTTCGCCGCCAGCCTTTTTTTGAATACGAAAAGCTAATCATAAATTTTAGCTATCACATAAGTGATAAAATTAATTGCCAGCACACATAAAATTAAAGGGAGGTGTGCCCCGACCGGGAAGGTCGCTGGCAGCCGGGAAGGTAGGGGCAGAAGTATGAAATGTATAGCGGTTATTGACAGTAACCACAGCTTGATGAATTTCAAGCTGTATGGCAAGAGAGGTGGCAGTTATCGCATTGATGTTGACGATGCGACTGCCAAACGCAAAGAAGATGAGTATTACACAATGCACGAAGCAAGGGATGCAGATGCAATGCTTGAGTGGCTTGTTACGTGGGGCATAAAAGAAATGCCTCATGAGTCTGTAAGGTGGCTTGTTTATCATATTCTGCACGAAGAAGATAAACATGGATATGCCCTTGAAGATTACATGATTAGCAAAAGGCTTTGGAGGTTGCCTTACTTTCAAAAGATTGACGGAAGAATCTTGGCAAGTCATCCGAAAGAGAATGAGGAACTTTGGTTTATTGTAAATGGGGAATTGAAAGTAGTTAAAGCTGACGGTTTAAAAAGTGTACTTAAACTCTTCATTGAGATGAACGGAAGGCTTGAACAGTTTCATCTCGTTTGTCAAGATTGGTTTAATGAGAAAATGCAGACGTGGGAGAAATGGGAATCTCCCATTGTTTACAAATTTCAAGCTCCTAGCCCATATCTAGTAAAAGAATATGAGCAAGACAATGAAATGGATTGGCATCTCAAATCTGCTCAAATCGAGCACTGCTGGTATGTCAATCATCAGAGCGTTATAAACAGTAAAGGCAAACAGTATTGGGAAAATGACTACACGGTAAAAGCGGAATTGGTTCGTGAATGGTCTGTGTGGGAGGATTGAAATGGAAGTCAGAATCAAGAAAATTCTCATGAAACACATTGTGGATGCAAACGCGGCATTAATGCAAGTGTTAGACGCCGCGCGGCTCGAAGCGAAAGAACTTGAGCCAGAAGTCATTCCGATAATTGAGAGTGTTCGCGCTCTCGGAGAAAAGATACAAAAGGCTAAGTAACAAACCCTCTGGGGAGGGTGAATCAAGGGCGGGATACCTGCGATTCTGGAAGCTGCAAGGCTTCTGGTTTCGTGGGTATCCCGCCCTTTTTTCATGCTGTAAATTCCTTCAAAAGCAAGTCGCTTCAAGAAATACGAAAATTAATATGGCGAAGCCAAATGATTCTTGTTTACTACCAGTCTTTATGGCTGGTAGTTGAGAGGAATCAATCGATTCCTAAATCCCATGTGAAAGGCAGGTGAAACCTCCATAGGTAATTGGTAGCCTGAGTTCCCGAAGAGCTCTCAGGCATCGAAATATCCCACTTGGTTGTGTCTAAGCTGGCCAGCTAGAAGGCGGTGTAGCAGAATGTGTCTGCCACCGCCTTTATTTGAGGAGGTGAATTGA
>CAZUZI010000118.1:0-2593 GCA_964625015.1 uncultured Candidatus Saccharibacteria bacterium
CTTTTTTTTCGAGTATATCCATAATAATCTCTATCTCGTATGGTTTTCTTGTTTTTGGTTTTTTAGTGAATAGATGCTTTAAACTTTGCTTGACCAAGTTAATAATTTTTTTCATATTAAAACACCCCTATTAGATAAAGAATCGTCATAATAAACATACCGAAGAAACCAAAGGCAAAAAGATAATCGGGAAAATCGTGGTCGTGTTGTCTTTTGCTGAGTTTCATTGCCTTAACCCCCCTTTATCCCCCCTTACTAAAACAGCGTTCAATATCTTTTTAATTTTTGCCGATGGCGTAATGCTTAAAATGTTTGTTTCATTAATTAAACCGTATTGATACGCTAGTAAATTAATCAATGATAATTCCTCCTTTGATAATCTTATAGAATAAACTTTTGCTTTTTCTTGTGTAAAATCTATCATAATTTTACCTCCTTTGCCTTAAATGTAATACAAAAAAAGCTATAAGTCAATATTTGTAATACATTTTTTGTAATACATATTTTAAAAAGTGGTTAAAAAAGCGTATTACAAATTATGGATAACTTGCCTTTTCCACATAGTTTTCCACATAAAAAAGTGCGATTATATATAGTAAAAATGGAGTTTTCCACAATTTTTGTTTGCTTATTATTGTTTTTTAAGTCTTTAAGTATTAATATTTAAATAGAAATTAATGAGAAAGGAGGAGCAAGTTGTGGATCTTTTCGTAAATCTTCATGAAATGGTAGGCTCTATCGCTGGGGCTTTGACTGATGCTTTTTCTGGCATCTCCGGGATATTCTACACTCCCGGTGTTGGTGGCGGTTTAACTATTGTAGGTTATTTATTAATCGCATCACTCGCAGTTGGTTTAATTAAGTTAGCATTAAATCTCGTTGTTCGCCTTTTTACTCGTGTTAAGTAGTTAGTAGTTATTGAGGGGGCTTTATGCTCCCTCTCTCATTAATGGAGTATTATATGAATAAAAAAATAATCGCTTTATCTAGTGTCGTTTTGCTCGGTCTTGGGTCGTGTTCTTTAGTGCGTCCTATTCCTATGCTATCGGCACAAGCTACAAGCGTTGAAATAGTAGATAATGAAGCTCCTAGAAGCTATCAATTTAGCAATAACTTTATCGTATCAAATGCGGAGTATTTAAACATAGCTGGAGGCAGTGTTAAGTTTTATCGATATACTTTAAGCTATAACTTATCTCCAATGATAAGCGATACAACTTTATCGTTTTTGAGAAGGGATATTTTGTTTTTTTCGTTGCCATTAAGTTTTTTAAATTATGATTATTCAAAAGACATCACGCTTACTAGCAATTCGATAACTGAAAATATGCTTAATGATACATCAATTTTGATAACTGATAGTGCTTTAATGTATGATTATAATGATAATATGTTCATTAAAGATAATACTTTTAATGCGATATTCGTTATTCCTACACTAGACACAACCGCTAAAAGTGGCTATTCCTCCGCTTTTAATAACCTGATCGTCCATAATAAAGCAAGTTTATTGTTTACTATTGCGAGTGGTCAATATACTGACGGCTACATAGACGGCTACGAGGAGGCAATCGAATATTATGAAGAGTATATAAGCACGATATCGGAAAATGCTTATAATAGCGGTTTGAGTGAGGGATATGGTCAAGGATATTCCGCAGGAGTTGATAGCGTGGGTGGTCTTGATTGGTTAAAGGCGGTATTCGATACAACCGCAAGTATTTTTTCAATAGAGATTATACCAGGCTTTACTTTGGGCTTTGTCGCTTTGTTCCCCTTGTTGCTATTGCTAGTCAAGTTTATTTTAGGTCTAGGCAAGGGAGATTAAAGTATGATCACGAATCCATTGTCTTTTATTCTCGATATCGCTTTGCAGCTAAAAGGTATTTACAATGTGCTTTATACCTTTCTATTTACTGAGATACAAATACCTTTAAGCGATATTAAAGTATCGTTATGGCTCATCTTGGGCGGTGTTGGTTTAGTAGCAATTTTGATTGTTAGGGTGGTGAAAATGTTTATATGAATAACTTATATGGAGTATTCTATGATATTCTTTTTCCTTTTTTAGCTAGTGAGACCGCTCCTGAATGGGTTGTGGTCGTGATAGAGATATTAAGCTTAGCGTTTGCTATGATACCGTTTTTGATTATTGCTTGGTTAATATGGATACCATTTAAAATCATTATTAAAACAGTAGCAATAACAAGCAACGATATAAGCAATAACGATGATATAAAAGTAGGCGGAGGTAGAAAACCTCGCTATCGCTCTAAAAAGTGGCAAAAACGATAACATAAAAAAAGCCTTCCATTTAGGAGGCTTTTTTGTTTGCTTTGATTTTGTAGTTATCTTCCTCTATCTCTATTAACAGCTGATAACCTTTTTTTTCAAGTATATCCATAATAATCTCTATTTCATATGGTTTTCTTGTTTTTGGTTTTTTCGTGAGCATTTTTTTTATAGCTAGTTTGATAGCGTTAAATAGTTTTTTCATAGCTTTATCCCCCCTTGATCCCCCCGTACTGGAGTAGCGTTGTATATCTTTTGAATTTTTGCCGGGGGCGTGATGCTTAATTTGTTGCTTTCATTA
>CAZUZI010000119.1:0-2582 GCA_964625015.1 uncultured Candidatus Saccharibacteria bacterium
TAGAGTTTGTAGAGGTTCTACTGCCCCCTGATCTTGCAGAGAAGCTTAAAGGCCCAGTAGGTGAAGTTGTTAAATGGGCTCTATCTATGGTAATCGCATACTTTACTACCATGTTTAGAGTTCAGATGATGGGGTCTGCTGTAGAAAAAGCGATGAGGGGAGCCATGCAAGCAGCGTCTGTTACTATACATACTCCCGTGGTATATATATTTACCAGTCAAGTTATCAACCCATCTTCTCCATTTGAGCCTGTTTCAGGTAAAGTTGCATCTAAGCTATCAAAGAATTTTATAGTAAGTATGGTAGGTATGACTATAACTGCTTTAGTTGGTGCTGGAGGGTTGCTATCTGGTTTGTTTGCTGGAGAGAAAACTTCTCCGGTAGAAAATCTTTCTGCTCAAATGCAAGTACAATCAGCTTCAAATAACGCTATTATCAGTAGTTTGAGAGAGGTTTCTTCTACTTTATCTGACTCGTCTAAAGAGACTGCCAATATATGGAAAGCAGTTGCATTAACTGCTGGAATTTCTGTAGTAGCTGGATTAACTGCGGGGGCGGCAGTTCCTCTAATAGCAGCAGTTGGAGCAAAAACGGCTTCAGGTCTTACGGCTTTGTTTGGCTTAATAAAAAGTTCTCTTGCAGGAAGGACTGTTGCGGGTGCTTTAGGAGCGATATCTCCTAAATTATTAGCAGGGTTAGTTGTGGGAGGTACTGCTGCAATAAACTTACTTCCTTTTGCTATGAGTATAAAAACTCCTGAAACAACAGTACCTACAGCTTCTTTGGATTTAGATTTGGCACAAGCTAGAGCAATTAATGCAGAACTTCAAAAAGCTTATACTAGAGACACTATAGCTAGATTAGGGTTAGATGCTGATTTATCAGGTATTATGTTCGATATGGCTCCAGCTTTGCTTGAAGAGAAAACTTCAATGTTGGTACCTCAGTTATTCAATTATGCGGATTCTATTAACAAGTATGCTTCAACTTTCTCTGAAAAGGGTGAAGTGATGTTTGTTGCAGAATTAATTCGTGAGCTGGATGATCTATCCGATTGGTTCGGGAATACTATAATGACTCAGATTGAAGAGCTGGCTATTGTAGATTTAGATACTTTGTTTAGTATTCCTATGACTTTTAAAGAATTTGCTAATAAATTAGCTACGTTTGAATTTGAAAAAGGCACGGGAGGAACAGGACTGAAAAGTATTACAAATACTATTGTTAGAAGTACAGATGATTTCTTTAAATCTATGCCTCTAGGGAGTATATTTGATACTTATAGTGATATACTGGAGCTTGTTTTTAATCAAATTAAACAAATAGATATAGATAAGGTAACTAAATATGCTAGAATGTTAAAAGGGTTGGAGCGTTTTTATGGCTTAGAACAAGTAAGTGCTGAGTTTGAAGGTATAATTTTTGCTCCTGATACTGATTTAGATGCTGTGTTTGCTGGAATTACTGCTAATTTGGAAAAACATGCTCTTAGTATGGAAGATAAAGTAGAATATCTCAGAAGTGTCAATAAATTGTATGCTACTTATTTTGCTGACGTTGTTTCAGAATTAGATGTAGTTGGAAGTACTTTTAAAACAGCATTGGCAGAAAATGAAGGTGTACAAAATCTTTTAAAAGACGTGGTAACAGTTCCCACAGAAACTTCTATTGGGGATTATCTTAAAACATTACCTTTATCTCAGATATTAGATTACATTAAGAATCTAAGTGCTAGTGAAGAGGTATCTGTAGCATCTAAAGCTAAAGCTATTATGGGGGATATCTTAGCCGATCTGCAAACCTATGCCGGGAATTTGATAAATATAGAGGATCATTTAGAGTTCTTCAAGTTATTGTGGAAAGTTGATAATTATATTAACTATGATAGTGGCAAAATGCTCAAGCAAGTTTATGATCTGAAAAAATATTTAGTAGAACTTACAATGCCTACACAAGAAAGTGTGAAGGAAATAAAGGCTGTTTCTGATATTCTGGATGGTATTATAGAGATAGATGAAATTGTATTTAGTGTTGATTGGTGGAAAAAAATTCTTAGCGAGAAATTCTCTTCTACTAGCAAGGCATACGCTAGTAAAGCAATAGCTGAGACTATTGCTACTGTTGTAGTAAATTCTATAGTAGAGGCTTTGAATACTCAAATAGGAGTAGAATCTTTAGGACTTGGAAAGGTTTTTTCTGCGAATACACAAACTCTTCTTGCAGGTACTAAATATGCAACCTCTTTTAAAGACCCTTATGAAGTCTTTGCTGAGTATGCTGTAAAGCAGTTTACTTCAGCTATTGGGGGTACGTCCAAAGTTATTTCAATGCCTTCTGAAGAATTGTTTAAAACTATAACTGCTTTTGTAGCCAAAACATTCCCCACCGAAGGGTTAGCTGAGGGACAGGGGCATATAGCTAATTTTAATAAAGCCATGCAAGAGCTGACAGTAGAATATGCTAAAACAGGAGCTGTTTCTGGAGAGTTGTTGTCTGAATTTACTACTCTTGCTAAAACCTATCTCAACGATGATATGGCTAAATTTATAGAAGAGTTTGGTAAGGTATTTACTGAGCTTGAT
>CAZUZI010000120.1:0-2534 GCA_964625015.1 uncultured Candidatus Saccharibacteria bacterium
AATTATTACAAATATAATCAACGGTGGCATTGAGTGCGGCCCAAGTGCGTCAGATTTAGGACTTGCAAATGCCGCGAAGCGAGTGAAATTTTTCAATGCAATAGCAAGTGTTATGGGTGTGACAGTTACAGATGGCTGGGCTGATGATTGCAAAACACAAAAGAACTTTGCGCAATGTAAGTCATATGGAAGTAAAACCAATCGTTGTGGGGCAAATTGGACGGATGCTAACGCAAAGTGTGGAACAATATGTTCGAGCGACACGGATTGTTCAAACAATGAAAAATGTTTTGCAGATTTAAGCGAAGATCCATGTAAATAGATATGTCGGCAAACTAGTGAATCTAAGGGTTTGTGTGTCTGCAGGCCAGTATGTCATAGTGACGTTTTCCCAATACAGATGTTGAATGATTATTAGCAACTTTTTTGAAATTATGACGATTATCTAAGGCGATAACAAAAGGATATAATTGTGGGAATTAATATTAATCAATCGTGCGAACAAGGGCTTGTGGAATGCCTTCAGGCAATTTGTGCGAGTAAGTATCGTGATAATCAAGGAAACCCAGTTGGGGAATTTGATAGTGCGCGATGGCGAAACGAATTTCAATACGTAGAAGAGCAGTATTCAGTTCGTGTGCTTGCAAACGAAGCTGTGGATTTTTATACTGAAATGGTGACTGGTTCTAATAGCTCACAGAATATTGTAAATAAAAATAAACGTGCGGCAAGCGCATTGATAAACAATAATCCGTCTCTTTGTTTTCCTCCAAAAACTGGAATGAGAGTACCATATTTGAGTTCTATTCCTAATTCTGTACCTGATGGGAAAAGCGAATTTTCAATGCTTCCAGATTCCGTTTTGACTACGCAGTTATCTCCAATTCCTTCACATGTATGGTATGAAGATGTTGTAAAATGGAGTGATGATTTTTTTATGGATGCAGGGAGCATGTTCTCAGAGGCCGGAGTGGTGATTAGGGATAATGCTGCGTTATTATTGATTTCAATTGCTGGTCTTGGAGTGATGGTTGGGGAAGGTCTTAAAGGTGCTGGTGAGCCACGTGCCGTTTTCTTTGGCAATGTTATAGAAGGCATATCTGGATTTGTAGCTTTGTTTGGAACATTTGTAGCGAATTTGGACTTTTCAACGAACATGACAAATGATTGTGTTAGTACGAATGATTCGTCTACCTGTCGAACAAACCGTAATAATACAAGTCTATAGTTTTTCTCGCACAACAAAAAATATATTCAAATTTGCTATTGAAATAGTTCAATAACGACGGTATTTAAACCGGCATGCCGTTTCTAAAAAATAACGGAATAAATATTTATTACGAAATTATTGGGGAAGGTTCTCCTCTTTTTCTTATTAATGGACTCGGTGGCGACACAAGATTTTGGCAACAGTCTGTAAAAAAACTAAAATCTTCGTTTAAAATAATTAGCTATGATATGCGTTGTGCTGGGAAAAGCAACAAACCTGACAAACAGTTTTCTATTAACGATTTAGCAGACGAGGCATATGCATTAATTCAATATCTAAAAATCGGCAAAACATATGTGCTTGGTTTTTCTATGGGTGGTATGGTAACAATGTCGCTTGCTATAAAATATCCGAAGATATTTCAGAAAATGTTTTTAGTTTCAACAACGCCATCGCTTAAAAGGCCCTATCCTCCTTTAGAAAAAGCTATGACGACATTTAAACGTACAGATATCTGTGATGATCTGCTCAGCGATGTTTATGAAATTTCGTTCGGAAGCAAATTTAAGAATATTGTTACTGCAAGAGATTTTATAAACTTAAGAATGACTGACGACGATCCTCAACCGACATTTGCATATTTAAGACAACTTGAAGCCTTAACTGGTTGCGATTTTTTTGATGATGTAAATAAAATAAAAATTCCGTCGGTTATAATAGTTGGTAATGAAGACAAATTAATTCCGCCTAAGAATTCTGTTTGGCTGAACAACAATCTTGCAAATTCTAAGTTATATAATTTTGAAGAAGTGGGACATATGCTTCCAATAGAAGCGGTTGAGAAATTTACGGAAGTTTTGATGTCTAATAAATAATATCTTGTTAACTTAGAGGCTTGACCTATTTTTTTGAAATAAGCATATTATAGCGCATGCCTATAAAAAAAGATTATGAAAGAAATGGTGTTAGAATTTCGATAGTCGGAAGTTCTTTGCTTGCATGTGGCGCTATCATAATGGCGTTAATAGCCAAGTCGCAAGCCATATTGCTTGATGGACTATATACCTTTCTTACTCTTGCAATGGCTTTTATTTCGCTAAAAGTAATCGACTTAATTGAAATTCCTGAAAAAAAGAACAGACCGTTTGGTTACATGGCTTTGGAGCCATTTCTTAATCTAACGAAAAATTTAATAATGATAGTTCTTCTGATCGTGTTTTTAATCACAAATATACAAGAGTTGAGTACTGGCGGAAGATTGATTTCGCTTGATATGACGACTCTCTATATTTTTATATGCCTTGTTATTTATGGCATAATAATT
>CAZUZI010000121.1:0-2526 GCA_964625015.1 uncultured Candidatus Saccharibacteria bacterium
GGTTTTAAAACAATGTGCCAAAAGCATGGGCGAATACAAAAGATACGGGAATGGAGTGGTAATCATGCCGGATGCCTTAAAGCAAACCTATACCGATGTTGCGCCGGACAGATGGAGCCGTAACGCAATTCAATATTGTGTTGATAAGGGGTACATAAAGGGCTACCCAGACGGCAGTTTCAAACCCGAAAAGGCAGTCACAAGGGAAGAACTGGCGATCATAATTCAAAGAATGGGGGTTTAAATAGTGAAGCAAAACATATTAGACATCATAAGGGGGGTGGCAACCGCAGCCGGTGGAGTTGTCGGTACTCTGATAGGGGACGTGAGCGGAATAATGACAGCTTTGATTATCTTCATGGCTTTCGATTACATAACAGGCCTACTGGTTGCTATGGGTAAGAAGTCCGTTGATTCAAAAGTGGGATTTAAAGGCTTAGCAAAAAAGATGTTCATAATCGTTGTGGTTATTCTGGCAAATCTTTTGGATATAAACGTCTTAGGAGGAAGCGGCGCAATGCGAACGGCCGCCATTTTCTTTTATATGGCCAATGAGGGCATATCCATACTGGAAAACGGCTCAAAATTAGGCGTACCGTTACCTCAAAAATTAGTTGATGTTTTGGCTCAATTAAAGGAGAATGGATAATGTTAAACAGCAGAGATATAGACTTACTCCGGCCAGATGTGTTGACGAATTGCAAAATATTTCTTGATATGTGCAAGGCCGATGGATTGAATGTTTTAATTGTAAGCACCGTAAGGGACCAGGAGTATCAAGACATATGCTATAAAAACGGTACTGGCTCAAAGTTTGTAACCTTTCATGGTGTAGGGCTTGCCTTTGATATCTGCAAAAATGTAAAAGGCCATGAATATGATGATTCTGAATTTTTCAAGGCTTGCGGTAAAATCGGGGAGGAAATCGGTTTTGAGTGGGGCGGTCAATGGAACAAAGCCGACAAGCCACATTTCCAATGGTCTGGCGAAGCAAAAAGCTATACATCGTCTGATATACTAGCTGGAAAACTACCCCCTCCAATGCCTTTATTTTGCCCTCTACTGCATTACAAAAAAATCGTGCAGAAGAAAACAGGATTTTCAGATTCGACTATGGCTTTCCTGTCTGCGTACAAATTTGAAGAAGCGTTATTTGAGAAGCTGGCAAAGGCCATGCAATAATAACAAAAGCCGGGAGAAATCCCGGCTTATTTTTTATGCCCTCTTTGCCTAACAGATAGTCGATTGTCACATTAAAATATTCGGCTAGTTTTGTGATGTTTTCAGCCGACGGGGTAGCTGTGCCAGCTTTCCAAGTTCCAATAGATGATTGCGGGATTTTTGTTTCTTTCCATATTTGATAAGCCGTTACCTTTCTTGAAAACATCAAATCGCTTAAAATTTGTGCAAAATCCACAACAACCACCCCCTAAAATTTGGCATATATAGTTCGATAAATCTTAGTATAATATATTGACTACTAAGAGATATCGTAGTAGTATATGTATATCGCAAGAAAATTATTCCAAACGGAAAATATTTTTTTCAATCATTCTTTATTTTATCACTTTTGTTTTAAAAATGTCAAAACAAATTTAACCGGAAGGAGGTATGTTATGCCAAAAGTATTAAAAACAAGCGGGCAAACTGCGGACGGGTTACTGCTCGGCACTATCAAGAAGTATATGTCCTCTACTTGCACGACAAAGGAAGAACTGGCGAGATCACTTAGAATGTCAAACCCAACGCTATATTCACGATTCAGACACCCGGAAAAATTCACAGTGCAGGAAATCAGAGCGGCAATTAAAAAGCTGCAAATACCGAAGGATGAAATCACAACCTATATTTAAAATTATGCGGATAGAAAGGCGGGTTCAAGGATATGAAACTGACACAAGAAAATGCTCATTTGTATGAAGGTAAAACGCTTGATGCACACAAACGCCTCTTTCATTATTATCCGCTGGAAGTTAAAAAGATAAATGATGAATGGATGGTTAAAGACCGTATAGGGGTATGTATGCCTATTCCTGAAGAAAAGGACGATTTTAATAGAATTGATTTTGATTATATTGTTGAGGGTGAACATGATGAACGCATTTAACCGGAAGGAGGTATGTTATGCCAAAAGTATTAAAAACAAGCGGGCAAACTGCGGACGGGTTACTGCTCGGCACTATCAAGAAGTATATGTCCTCTACTTGCACGACAAAGGAAGAACTGGCGAGATCACTTAGAATGTCAAACCCAACGCTATATTCACGATTCAGACACCCGGAAAAATTCACAGTGCAGGAAATCAGAGCGGCAATTAAAAAGCTGCAAATACCGAAGGATGAAATCACAACCTATATTTAAAATTATGCGGATAGAAAGGAAGGATGTATAAAAAATGACACAAGAAAAACTGCAAGAGATTTTAGACAAACACAGTAAGTGGCTAAACTCAGAAGATGGCGGCGAACGTGCCAACCTGAGTGGTGCCAACCTGAGTGGTGCCAACCTGAGTGGTGCCAACCTGAG